>JBIIIF010000232.1:0-11503 GCA_044235005.1 Planctomycetaceae bacterium
GGAAGGATCGAAGAGCTGAACACTTCACGCTCCTCCGGACGTCGCTTATCACGAACTCGAGGTTGCCGAAGCTGGATGGCCCCAACCCCAGTGACGAGTTCTCGCTCAGGCAGTGATCCATTCCGAACGACAAGCCGACGCCCATCTTCGCTTACGAGGCCGGATCGATTCTGAAGATACTCATCCACCTCCTTCTGGATCGCGGACTGCAACATCTTCTGAGCTCCTTCTCGCAGAATCTGACTCAGCACGTCCCTTACTTCGCAGGTGGAAGAGTTCTCCGAGGCAACCTCCGAGTTGTCGATGCCGCAGACTGTTTCAGAGACGGATTTCTGATTACTGTTCTTCATGGGTGGCGTTCCTTTCAGGAGAAATTGGTCTTTGTTTGGTAACCAACTTTTCTCGAAATACGCCGCCTCTTTCAACTCTCACTCAAACACAACTTTCGACAGTAACTCGCGGCTATCTCCAGTTCAGGGATTGCAATTAGAGCGGGTTCGCCAATATTGCCGAGCGCCTCCGCCGTAAACCAAGCGGCGTCACCTTTGGCTATTTTTAGATTTGCGATCAACGCTGGGACTGCATCTCGTGCTTCTTCTCCCATTGAGCCCAATGCACGTGGTGCTTCCCGTTCCACGAATCCGTCACCGCAATCTAATGCCCGTACTAATGCTGGAACGACTGGCTTCGCGATTGCCCCGAGTCTCTGCAATTCACCGCAGGCGTACGTTCGATCAAATGAGTATTTGCCATGGTCCAATACATCTATGATGGCATCCAGTTTACTCAGATCGGCCGGATTTGCCCGAAAATCGTCCGCCAAACGCCGCAATTCCGTTGTGGCGTTCTTGCGTCGCGACCTTGAATCGCCACATCCTGCGACCAGCACAAAGAAAATCGCAAATGCGACCCAACCGGAAACGCAGAATCTGCCAAGCTGACGTTGCATTGATGACCTTCGTTCTTGCTAATCCATGAGTTGAACACAGTACCTCTGACGACACAATGCCACAAAACCACGACTGCACATAAGTTTCGGCACTATGCGTGCCCCATGTCGCCCTGGTTACCAACAAGTGGAACTGGCCCCACCGTGTTGATTATGACTTCCTGCCCATATGCGTCAGCAAAGTTCTGTAGATATTGTTTCCAGACCAGCATCTGAAACTCAAACAAACGGTTCCTGACACCTTTTTGTGCTCGACGAGCAGGCGGCGATTGTTCGAGAGGTCTTCGAGTGGGTCGGTCGTGATCGACTTTCGATCGGAGAAGTCACGCGCCGATTGCGATCGGAAGGTGTGAAGACAGCAACAGGCAAAGATTGGTGGGATCGCACGTCCGTCTGGGGAATGCTGAAAAACCCGGCATATATGGGCTTTGCATCGTTCGGAAAGACTCGCACAGGTCCTCGTCGATCACAACTGCGGACACAGCGCGGCCATTCCAAAACGCCACGTCGCACTGGTTCGACATACGACACCGATGTCAGTGAGCAACTTGCGATCGCTGTGCCAGCCATCGTTTCAGAAGAACTGTTCGCGGCCGTGGCAACGCAACTGACAGAGAACAGACAACGCGGTCGCGAGTCACGACGCGGGGCCAGGTACTTGCTGCAGGGTCTGCTGGAATGCAAGTGTTGCGGCTATGCGTTGTATGGCAAGCCGGTCAGTCGAAAAAGCAAGGATGGCAAAGTGCCCTATGCCTACTATCGATGTATTGGAACGGACGCCTATCGTTTCGGCGGAAAACGAATTTGTCAGAACAAACAGGTGCGCACGGACAAGCTTGAAGAGGCTGTGTGGCAGGATGCCTGCGAACTGCTTCGCAATCCCAAACTATTGCGCAAAGAGTATGAGCGACGTCTCGCAGCACCGACGGATTCGACGTCACAAACGTCGCTAAAAAAGCAGCTTGTAACGGCGCAACGCAGCGTGACACGATTGATTGATGCATTCAGTGATGGCGTGCTGGAGCGAAGTGAATTCGATCCGCGTTTGAAGCGTGCTCGTGATCGCGTGACGCAGTTGCAGCAACAACTGGATTCGCTTGAAAGCGAGTCTCGTGAGCAGGCAACACTTCGCGATGCTTTAGCCTGTCTGGATGACTTCACAGCCTCGATCGGCACGAATCTCGAACAGGCCGACTGGACCACGCGCCGCGAAATTCTGCGTACGCTGATCGACCGTGTGGTGATCGAAGAATCGCAGGTTCGAATCGTCTACCGTATCAACTTCCCCCTTTTTGCGAAGAAAGCTAACAAAGACGGAAATGGGAAATGTTTGCAATTCTGTTGGAGGGGCGGTCTCACCGTTATTGTCAAACATGGTCCTGAACAAGCTGGACTGGTTCCTGCATGCACAAGGCCGTCACGGCAACGAACAGGGTTATGCCTGGAAGGCGGGACGCCCCAATGTGCGATTCGTTCGCTATGCAGATGATTGGTGTGTGTTCATCACGCGAAGCTCGCAACAACATGCCGAGCGGCTGCGTGACCGGATTCGAGTACTCCTGACGCAGCAATGCGGTGTGGAACTCTCGATGGAAAAGACCCGCATTACTCATGTCCGCGACGGATTCGACTTTCTCGGTTTTCACCTGGAACTCGGAGTTGGACGAAATGGAACGTACGTACCCAAAGTCAGAGTCCCCCGAAAAGCAGTCACCAACATCGTACATCGCCTCAATGAGGTGATGCGATGGCAACCGACGCAGAAAAGCGGAGCGACTCGGCTGGTCGAAGGATCAGCCGTCGTTCTCGGATGGGCCCACTATTACCGGATCGCACACGACTTTGCGCGTGCCGCGAACCTTGTGGACTATCACGCCTTCTGGATCGGTGTCAGAGCACTGTGCCGCAGATATGATATCACCACGGCCCAGTGCATCCGTCGATATCGACGCGGTGACGGCCTGAGTATTGGCGACAGCTATCGTCTGAAGCGTGCTCAAGCCGTTGCGACTTCCTGGAAGCAGGAGTCACCCGCCCCATATCGACCCGGCACCGGTTGTTATTTGGAGGACATCGACTGCGAAGCTGAATCTCGATCACTTGAGGGGCAGCGACAAGGGCGTATGGACCTCAAGGCTTTTACGCTGTTTCGCGACGGGCATCGATGCCGTTAATGCGGAACTCGTGTGAAGCCTGAGACCTCGGAAACGGACCACATCAAACCCGTTCATTGCTTCGCCAGCTACGAACAGGCGACCTTCTTGTTGAATCTTCAGACACTGTGTCTGGAGTGCCACAAGCGGAAAACCCGTGCGCGCTGATTGAGACACTCTGGAAAGCCGGATGCTTGGAAATCTTGCACGTCCGGTTTGGGGTTGGGGCCCAGGTGCGATTCCTGGGCCTACACCACTGTTTGTCGGCAGCAAACCCGCCGGCCACCGAGCTGCGATCCTGATGTCTCTGATCGCCAGCTGCAAAGCCAATCTCGTGGAACCCTGGGCCTGGCTGAAGGACGTGCTGATCCAGCTTCCGCTTGGGGCCTCTCTGCAGTCGCTGCTGCCAAACACCTGGCTCACGTCACACCCCGAGCACCGCTGGACCATCGCCGAACGCAGAAAACTCGAACGCGAACGCTGTGCAGACGAATAGAATGCTGTTCGCCGGGCGCTTACCGAAAGCCATCAACAACGGCAATCAGCTCTTTGGTGCCGTCTGCTGTGGCACCCATTAAAACCAGCAAACACTGGCGTTTTTCATCAGAGTCACGACCTTCGTTATCGTTGAAGCGAATGTTGCTGTGAATGCCATCCGCCCACATGTAGACGTATCGCTTGTCCTTCAATGGCCGCTTTGACCATTCATCGTACTCTTGTTCCCAGACGGACTTCAGTCGTGTGATCGTGGTCGGTGAAAACCCCTTCGCATCCTTTCCGAGAAGTGACTGAAGCGCTTCCGGAAAATCGTTCGTGCTGATGCCTTTGAGATACAGCCATGGCACCAGTTCTTCAATGGATTTTGTCTTGCGAAGATACTTCGGAAGGATCGAAGAGCTGAACACTTCACGCTCCTCCGGACGTCGCTTATCACGAACTCGAGGTTGCCGAAGCTGGATGGCCCCAACCCCAGTGACGGCCCCAACCCCAGTGACGAGTTCTCGCTCAGGCAGTGATCCATTCCGAACGACAAGCCGACGCCCATCTTCGCTTACGAGGCCGGATCGATTCTGAAGATACTCATCCACCTCCTTCTGGATCGCGGACTGCAACATCTTCTGAGCTCCTTCTCGCAGAATCTGACTCAGCACGTCCCTTACTTCGCATGTGGAAGAGTTCTCCGAGGCAACCTCCGAGTTGTTGATGCCGCAGACTGTTTCAGAGACGGATTTCTGATTACTGTTCTTCATGGGTGGCGTTCCTTTCATGAGAAATTGGTCTTTGTTTGGTAACCAACTTTTCTCGAAATACGCCGCCTCTTTCAACTCTCACTCAAACACAACTTTCGACAGTAACTCGACGAATCCCAGACAACACTGGTCTAATCTATTGATTGGGCTAATCGCGAAGATCCTGGGACCAGTGGGGATGCTCTGGTCAGTGATTCAGAGCGACGTTCCACATCAGGTGCTGTAATTGATTCCGATTAACGATTTATGTGGTGGTGGCCATTCACCATGATACTCAGAGATGCTTTCCTGCGTCATCGTGGGGAAGATTCATCAGTCCTTGCCCCGGTCTCCACAACACGTCCGTGAGTCCGTTGTTGTTTGTTGCTCGTGCCAGCACAAAAAGTAGATCGGAAAGTCTATTCAGGCTGATCAGCAGTGACGGATTAATCGGTGTGGTTGCATGGAGCCGAAGGACATCAATCTCCGCTCGACGGCAAATACTTCTGGCGAGATGCAGTGCAGCGGCTGACAGGTTCCCTCCGGGAAGGACGAAACTGCTTAGAGGTCCCACACGTGCCGAAAAGCAATCGATGAGTCGCTCCAGTTTTTCAACATGGGCCTGATTTATCCGGTTCGGCAGCGGATCCAGCTCGTTCTCGGGTTTCGGCACACACAGATCCGCACCGAGATCGAACAAAAATTGTTGTAGAGCCACCAAAACGATGCTGATCTCTTCTCCCGGACCATGAGCCAGAGCCACCCCGATGGCGCTATTGGTTTCGTCGACTGAGCCTCCTGCGATAATGCGAGCATGCACTTTGGGAACTCTTTCTCCGCTCCCAAGTCCGGTCTGGCCTTCATCACCGCTGCGAGTATAAATTCTGTCAATATGAACCATGATGTGTTCTGTTGTCCAGACTGCGAGTTGACCTGACAGTACTTAATAACCTGTCAAAGTCCGTTGTCGCAGCAGATGTTATAAAGTGAATTACACCGGCGAATCATAGGGTTCGGGGAAAGGTTTTCACGGGGCCTCTCCCCGAACTCTTCCCAAATTGGCATATTCTGATGATCCCACAGGCGGCCTTTACCGTTTCGGGTGCTTCGTTTGCGGATGTTTCGTGCAACGAAGCACTGGAGAATTCCTTATGTCGGATTCGGAAAAGCGGCAGTCCTCATCGCGAATGTTCTCTTGCTACAACTATGCGTTCGGACCTGTCGTCGCGGGACTGATTATCGACGCGGTCGACTTAGTGACGTTTGGTCCCGTTGGTCTCGCACTGGGGTTTCCGATTGGAGCGGCAGCCGGATATTGGCTGGCACGCAGCCTCCGACTGGAAACGAATGCCAGCCTGATTTGCGCGGTGATGGCCGGTATTTACTGCACGATACCTGGTACGGAACTGTTGCCGTTGGGGACTTTGGTTGGTGCTCTCGTTCGATTGGAGGACGTGCCGGAAGATGCGTCAAATGTGAGTTCTGAAGCACAGGCTTCAACTGTTGAGGAAGTGCGGGAAGACACCAGCGTGTTGTCGTCGTAATCTCATGTCTGGAGGTGCAGAAGAGGCTTACATCCGTGTGTTGAAACTGCTCCTGCACTTTTCACATCAATCGTGATCTCAACAAAAACGGCACTCCTTTGCAGGGAGTGCCGTTGAGTCGAACCAATTGAGAACGATGATTCGCTATTTCAGCGGTCGAACCACGGAGATCGGACGCAGGTAGTCGTTCAATGTGTCCGGGCTGATGACGCCGCCGCCCATTCCACTCTTGCCAACTCCTCCATAGGGAACTCCATGGACAATCACGTTGTGAGCGTTGATCCAGCCGTTGCCGGAGATAAAAGCTTCCGCAACGCGAGCACAGCGCTGCAGGTCTTTCGACCATACGCTGTTGCCGAGACCGTAATCAGTATCGTTAGCCAGCCGGATGCCTTCTTCTTCTGTGGCGAACGGAGCGATAAAGGCGACTGGTCCAAAGATTTCCTCGCGAGCAGCTACATTGTTTAATGAACCTGCCAGCAGAGCGGGTTTCACATAGAAGCCCTTCTTGCCCGGAATCTCGGCTGCCCCACCTTCCAAAATCAGGTCTGCTCCGTCAGCAACGCCTTTCTGGAGATAACACAGTACGCGAGATCGCTGCTTACTGTTCACCAGAGGGCCCATTTGAGATGAGCCATCCATCTGGTAGCCGATCTGAACCGACTTCATCCGTGTGATACATTCATCGACCAGATCGTCGTAAATCTCGCGTTGAATCAACCAGCGAGTTGCATCACAGCAAACCTGTCCACTGTGGAACGTGATGGCCTGAACCAGCTTCTCTGCTGTTTCCTGAACATCGACGTCGTTGAAAATAACCGCCGCTCCCTTACCGCCAAGCTCACACTTGACCGGGATCAGATTTCGGCCGGCAGCTTCCGCAACCATGCGGCCCACTTCCGGAGAACCCGTGAAGCTCATGCGACGGAACTTTGGATTCTGCGATACCGCAGCTCCTGCTGTTTCGCCCAAACCTGTGACCACGTTCAGCACGCCGTTTGGAAGCAGTTCCAGTTCCTGAATCACGTGGCAAAGGTAAAGTGCTGACAGCGGGGTATCTTCAGCCGGTTTGAGAACGCATGTGTTGCCAGCGGCCAGGGCCGGAGCCAGGCCCCAGCCAGCGAGCAGGAATGGGAAATTCCAGGGGATAATGAAACCGCAAGCACCCCATGCCTGTCGGCTAACCCAGGCTTCATGATTCTTGACAGCAATGACCTGGCGGTAGTTAACAGCTTGTGACAGATCCGCGAAGTAACGGAAAGTATCGATGAAGTTCTGCACATCGCCCAGGGCCTGATCATAGATCTTGCCGCAGTCAAGAGCTTCAACGGTTGCGAACTCAGCTTTACGGGCTTCAACGGCATCCGCAACTCGATGCAAACATGCAGCTCGTTCCGCTACCTGCATTTTCGCCCAGCCACTGTTATGGAAGGCATCAACTGCGATGTCTACGGCTTTGTCGACATCAGCCTTCTTGAGACTGGTGACTGTCGCGATCTTCTCGCCTGAACCTGGATCAAGAACATCAAAGGCCTGACCGTCTGCGGCTTCAACCCAGCGGCCACCAACAAAAGACTTGTGCAGGGGTGTCGCCAAAAACTTGGCTACAGCCGGAGCGATCGCATTTGTTCGCTCAATTGAAGATGTCGACATCAGGAATCTCCTACCGGTGGACGGCAGTCATGCCGCAGAAAAAAGGGAAACGGCAGCGGAACAGCAAGATCCCCATGCAAAAGAGCGGAGCCATCAAACGGGGCATAGCCTTGTCGCTGGAGAATTCGTTTTCTGTTCGTTGTCCGAGAACTCCTCGAAATAATACACCGCTCTGTTCGGATTGTGAATTCAGAGCGGCCCGGAACTGTCTGATCGTGAACTCCTAAGTCTTCATCCGGTTGGGCCTGTTCATCGTTGCTGGCGGGAGATTGGCGAAACTGGCGAATTTTGGGATTTCCGGGGCCGATTTCTGCGAGGAAAAATGCATTCTGAATGGTGCAGGAAGCGGATCGTTCGGTTGATTGTACACGACTTTAGATTACCCATCGAAGACGTTTTCCTGTCTCGACTTTCTTCTAAAGATGTCAGCACGGTCTTGTTTGACGCATTTCTCTGGACACAGTATCCTGGGAAATCGCCGGAGCCGCTGGAGTTCACGCTCCGGATCTTTCAACATTTCGTCGGCTTCCGGCGTTCACTGTGGTTCTGTGGCACGAATGTGACTCACATCCCGGTTCTGTCGCCGCAAACTGGGTCGATGTAAGAACCGCGTTGAGAACTCTTCCACTATGAATCAGTCCGGCTCTAATCTGACATCCTCCAGTTTGGTCGTGCCTATTCTGCTGCGCGCTGGCGGCGTCTTCGCCTTAGGACTGATTGCTCTGATTTTTCCCGAGGTGGGGCCAAACAGGGTTTTGTTGGGCCTCCTTCTGATATTTGTTGTCGCGCCCATCGCAGCGCTGCTGGAGTTCTTCCTGCCGCTCACTCGGTTCGGGCCTACTCAGCCCCCGTTCGATATCGCGGTCTGCATCACGCTCATTCATCTGACGCCTTCGGGATGGATTCCCACCCTGATTGTGGGCGGATTGAGTGCGAACTCGACCAGTGTGCATTTATGTCGAAACGCTTTCTGGCTGTACCCCATTCTGAATCTGACATTCCTCATCGGGATGGTCTTTGCCGCTATTGTTAATCAGGTCGCAAACTGGCACCTGCCAATCCTGGCCTATGTGGCTTGTCTGCCCTCATTGATCTTCTATTTGCACTGGAACATCCGACGCAACCAGGAAATGACCAGTCATAGTCAGCAACTTCAGAACCTGGCGCTGATTGCGGGTGGTGTCGCTCATGACTTTAACAACATCCTGACCAGTATCGTGGGGTATGCAGAACTGGCAAAGACGCAGTTGCCGGAAGATCATGAAGCCGAAGAGTCATTAAGAATCCTTCTTGAGGGCACACAGCGAGCCAAATTGTTGACCGGACATTTATTGTCATTTGCGAATCGTGAACTTCGAACCGTGGCCGAGATGGATGTGGTGCAGGAGATTCGAGAATTGATTCCTCTGCTTTCTTCGGTACTGCCAGGGGGAGCCCAGATTCGATTTGAGTCCGAAGAACCTCGGATTGTGATTCGCGGCGATCGTTCACAGATTCAGCAGATCTTTATGAATCTGATTTTGAATGCTGGCCAGGCGATGGCGAATCAACGCGGTGGAGTGATCAGGCTGAATGTTCGCAAAGTGAATGACCCGGCGACTGAAGGCCCCTCCTGTGAATGTGTCGTGTCCGATTCTGGTTGCGGGATTTCTGCTGCCGATCTCCCACGTGTGTTTGAGCTGTTTTATTCTTCGAAAGCGAAAGGTCAGGGACTTGGTCTGGCCTGCACTCAGAGAATTGTCCGTGATCATGGCGGAGCAATTCGAATCGACAGTCAATTGGGGGTGGGAACCAGCGTTACGGTCTCGCTGCCGGCACTGCGAAGCTCAGATTTGAGTGACAGCGGAGTTCAGAAACCCGGCGGCACAGATGGCAAGTCTCTTCGCCTACTGGTCGTCGATGATGAACATGATGTGCGTGATGTGTTGCGACTGATTCTTTGCCGGATGGGTTATGACGTTCAGGTTGTTGCGAGCGGGCCGGAGGCGATCTCTCTGTTTCTTGCCGCAGAACAGAAGTTTGACGCTGTCTTAATGGACTTGAGAATGCCCGGAATGGATGGCTGGGAATGTCGTCGCGAACTCAATCGTATTCGCCCGGGCGTGCCGATCATCCTGATCAGTGGCTATGCTCCCGAACGTCCTTCGGGAAACGAGATCTCTGATATGCCCGATGTCTTCCTGACAAAGCCCTTTACGAAAAGTTCCCTGGCCGCAGTTCTGGATCAGGTCCTGGAACCACAGGTTGCCGAATGCAATGCAGGCTGAAAGTTCATTGAATCCCGCCAACCTGGCTCTGTGCCAATGTACCAGTTCGCCGGCAGGGGCGGATCTTCGACCCGTTCAGATTGGTAATGTGGACGCCATTTCTGCATAGAAACGCGGAATTGCTGTTGTCAGTACGGTGTGTCCCGAACCTGTTCGGTCAGCGTTAGCAGTGTGTTGATTTATTCCTGACGCGCCGCGTCAGCGAGGGATTGTGGTTGAAAACGCGGCAACTTCATGCCTCACTGACGTTTCGGATTGAAGAACCCATTGAATCAACACACCGTTAGTTCTGTTCCGGGACTCATGGCTTCATTCGTGAGCTTGTTTGGGTTTCTCCCAATCATCAATCCCCGCTTTTTTTGGACGACTTCGTTGGCTGCTTCTCGAAGCGCAAAGGATCTGGAGACCAAAGTGCAACGAGCCTCTCGTCGCCAAAATCGCCGGTTTCGTTTCGCGAAAAACGCGGATTCGACGTAAGGCACAAGCGGAACCGGAATCCCTGCCCTGCGTCAAAGTGGCCTCATGCTCAATCTCCTCCATCGTTTCGACGTCAGGCTAAAAACGCCCGCCTTACAACGAGACCTCGTTGGCTGGCGACGATTTCTGATCGAAGTCTGGTACTTCGGATTGAAAGAGGCGCGAGCATGCCTGTTTGTGGTTCTGTTCTTCGCCGCCGTGTTTACGGTTCCCTCCGATGGGGTGTTGGGAATTCCCCGTTATGACGCATTGCTGTTGATTGCTGTGATGATTCAGGCCTGGATGCTGTGGTCTCGCGTGGAAACACTGGATGAGCTGAAAGTGATCTGCTTGTTTCATCTCGTCGGATTGTGTCTGGAGATCTTCAAGACGTCGGAACAAATTCAATCGTGGAGCTATCCTGATGAAGGCTGGTTCAAGATCTGTGGTGTGCCCTTGTTTTCGGGTTTCATGTATGCCGGAGTTGGCAGTTATCTCATTCAGGCGTGGCGGTTGCTTGATATCAGAATTCGGCACCATCCGCCTTACTGGATGGCGACGCTGCTGGCGATTCTGATCTACGCCAACTTTTTCACTCACCACTTTATTCCCGATTATCGCTGGCATCTGGCTGCCGGCACCGCCGGACTCTATGCACGGGCGACAGTAATCTTTCGCCCGCTGGATCGTGATCGTCGAATGCCTTTGTTGTGTTCCTTCGTTCTGATCGGATTCTTTGTCTGGCTGGCTGAAAACATCAGCACATTTTTTCGTGTCTGGCATTATCCGCACCAAATGGGAGCCTGGGCTCTTGTTCACGTCAGTAAATGGACATCGTGGTCGTTGCTGGTCATCATGACATTCACGATCGTCGCCCACCTGAAACATCTGAAGGAGTCCATTAATGTTCCTGACTGAACAGTTGAATGTACGGAAGAATTTTTTCGTTGCAGGATGTTTGTCCCTTCTGTTTCTTGTCGTGCATGATTCTTCGTTGCTTGCTCAGAATACGACAAACTTTCCAACCATCGGCAAGGTTGAGCAGTTCGATCCGCAGTTGGAGCAACTGATTGCCAAAGACGCTGTGATTCAGGTTCTTTGTGGCGGCTTCGAATGGTCAGAAGGTCCGGTTTGGGTGCCTGAAGCCGGTAACAAGTTCGGCGGATACGTTTTGTTTTCTGATATTCCACATAATGCCGTCATGAAATGGCAGGAGAGCATCGGGGCGTCAGTTTTCCTGAAGCCAGCCGGA
>JBIIIF010000448.1:0-3200 GCA_044235005.1 Planctomycetaceae bacterium
TCTCATTTCGCGGCCAGCTCTGATCATTAACGACTGGAGATGTTTGTGATTTGATCGGCTGATACGCCCAGTGAGAATTCTTCTCGGCGGAGATGTTCGAGGATTCCGGCCATTCGCAGCCCTGATCAATCCACGCCCGCAGGATGCCGATCTGTTCTTTCGTCAGGCGCTCTCCTTCCGGTGGCATGACGTGGTCAGGATCGGTGCCATGGACATAGTGAATCAGTCGACTGGAATCACTTTTGCCGGGTTCCAGAATCTTGCCAAGATCGCCGCCGATCATCATCAGATCGCGGCGGTCGAGTCGAAGTCCGGACTCCTGCTTCTCTCCGGCATGACACGACCAGCAGCGGTCCTTGAGGATCGGTTGCACATCCTGCACGAAATCAATTTTTCGCTCGACCGCTGGCGGCAGATCGTCAGCGAACGCCCCGAGAGTTTGGCAGAGGAGCAGGCAAGCAATAGCGGGAATTTGGGGGCGGATCACGAGACGTCTCCGGCGTGACTGTCACGCACGTGGCCAGCATTCTGCCAACCACATGCGTCTTGAGAACAGCTTTAACAGGAAAACGATAACTCCGCTGGCCAGGCAATACCAGGGACTTCGCGGATTCAGGGCCGGTCCCCGCTCAAACATCGCAGCCCAAATCGTAGTGCAGGCTTCAGCCTGCATTGAGGCTCGGGTCTCCCCAGGAATGCCGGCTGAAGCCAGCAACACGAGCTGAAAATTCGCTTATAGACTCGTCGGGTCCATCAGTTCCACTGCGTTACCTGCAGCGTCACTAATGTAAACAGAACGCGTTCCATCTCGGTGTCCCTTCAGGCCCGGATGCACGGTGGCTTTGTCAGACACAAACGCAATGTGAGACGGATGCTGGCCTGGCAATACAAGTGCCAGATGAGCATTCGCAAACTTCAGGAATCCCCAGGTTGCATCCTGATACGCAACTTCACACTTGAATTCAGACTTGTACCAGTCAATCGCCTTCGCGATGTCATCAACAACGATGGCCACGTGGTGCAAACTATCCAATTGCTCTGACATGATTCGGCTCCTGAGTTCTCTTCCAGTTTCAACGACGCAGGGAAGCTCCATGCATCATCCTGCGATTGCAGTGTCGCCAATTATAGACCTCTGGGTCGTTCTGGCGGCAGTAACTCGGCGTCGGGTCACCAGATTCCCGAGGAAGGGGCTCTGAACACACTTTTGATGAGGTGTTTTCTCAGAAGTAGCCGAGATGCTTTTTCACAAGTGGTTCCTTTCTGCCGGAAAGGATTTTCGCCGCAAAGCGAACTCTGCCTGCAATCGACCGAAGGATCCCGGTGGCATTATGGCATCGGATGCACACAGGTCGCGGCACGCCGCGAAGTCCTGCCCGGCAGGCATGACCTGCTGCAACTGGATACCGGACGAAGCCTGCTCACGCCACGACGTCTGTCGACGTTTCTGCATCCACTTCGGGCGCTGGCGGCTTCCGATAGCGGTCTGTCAGCCATCGGAAGAACTGGCAGATCGTGGCCAACGCAGATTGAACAATCCCAATCCCTGCATCGTTCAGCAACGTGAAAGCCAGCAGAGTCAAACCGGCGGATCCGGCAAGCAGCCAGGTTCGATGCTGCTCGTGACTGGCCAGATGAAACACGATTTTCGCAAATGCAGGTCGGACGACCTCCGGAACTGTGTACTCTTTGGTTTCCGCGCCGCCGAACAACAAGCCTTTGGAAACGGGAATGAACTCCGATTCTTGAGCCCCCGGATTCTGGTTTGCTCGAATCAGTCGCTTGGCAAACTCCGGATCGGTCTTCAAAGCTTCGGCGACGCGTTCCAGATAGTCGACTTCGTCTTCCAGTTGCGTCAGGCGAGTTGCATTCGTCACATACTGCTGACGCACGTTGATCCAGGCCGCGAGCTTGGGAGACAGCGAGACGGCCGCGTACATGACTCCGGCCACAGTCAGCGTTAACCAGAAAATGACCGACATAAAAAACGAACCGACCGACTGAGGAACCTGAGCAGGTTCCGCAGTGGTCGGTTCGGTAGTTTCGATCAGCTCGACTTTCGCCATGATGGTTCGCTTCTCACGAACCAATCACGCTGCGATTAGATCGTGCCGCCAAATGTTGCGGATTCGCCCAGCATCTCTTCGATGCGGAGCAACTGGTTGTACTTGCAGATTCGATCGGTTCGGCTGGCAGATCCCGTCTTGATCTGACCAGTTCGCAGCGCCACGGCCAGGTCGGCAATGGTCGTGTCTTCGGTTTCGCCCGATCGATGGCTCATGACCGCGGTGTAGCCGTTGCGGTAAGCCATCTGCACAGCCTGAATCGTTTCCGTGAGTGTGCCGATCTGGTTGACCTTGACGAGAATGCTGTTTGCGATGCCTTTGTCGATCCCCTGTGTCAGTCGAGACACGTTGGTTACGAACAGGTCGTCGCCCACAAGCTGCAGCCGATCACCCAACTTATCGGTCAGTTTCTTCCATCCGTCCCAGTCATCTTCAGAACATCCGTCTTCAATTGAACAGACGGGATACTTGTCGGCCCATGATTCCAGCAGCCCGACCATGCCGTCGGCATCAATCGTCTTGCCGTCAATCTTGTACAGGCCGGTCTTGGAATCGAAGAATTCCGTCGCGGCACAGTCGAGAGCAATCTGGACCTGTTCGCCAGGTGTATATCCAGCATTCTCGATCGCAGTCATGATGACCTGCAGAGCTTCTTCGTTGGTCTTCAGGTCCGGAGCGAAACCGCCTTCGTCGCCGACTGCGGTGCTGAGACCTTTGCCAGCGAGAACCTTCTTCAGGTTATGGAAGATCTCGGTGCCTGCTCGCAGGGCTTCGCTGAATGAGTCGAAGCCGAGAGGCATGACCATGAATTCCTGGATGTCGATGCCGTTGTTGGCATGAGCACCACCGTTGATGATGTTCATCATCGGGGCTGGCAGGCAGTTGGCTCCAACACCGCCCAGATAACGGAACAGTGGCAGACCGGACACAGAAGCGGCCGCGTGAGCAGATGCCAGGGAGCAAGCGAGGATTGCATTCGCTCCAAGGCGTGACTTGTTTGGAGTGCCGTCGGCATCAATCATGGCCTGGTCGATACCGGCCTGATCAGTGCAGTCCATGTCGATCAGAATATCGGCGATCTCGTCGTTTACGTTTTCAACGGCCTGCAGAACACCCTTGCCGAGGAAGCGAGAC
>JBIIIF010000233.1:0-11379 GCA_044235005.1 Planctomycetaceae bacterium
CATGAAACAAGTCATCAGTCCGTTGGGAAAGTGTCGTTATGCACCAGGAATCTCCTCCCGAGAGAAGCTTTGCGCTGTGTGAAATTGCTGCGATTCTGGCAATGCTGAGCTCGGCCTCATTGATGGGCGAACACGCGACTGCTCAGGAGGCAAATACCGGAGCCGCCACAGCACCACAGCCGCTCACGTATGAACTGGTTCACGGCGACAAACGGATATCGCTTGGCAGCCCGTCCCCGACCCAGATCACATGGCTGGACGATGATCGTTATCTGCAGCGGAAGTCCGAAGGCTGGAAAGTGACTCACGCGGCAACTGGTGAGGAGTCCGATTGGTACGACAAAGCGAAGCTCGCCGCCGGCCTGCGAAAAATTAACGGCTTATCCTCCGTCGAAGCCGACACGATGGCAGAGGGGGGATGGCTGGAGGTTGATCAGACGCGTGGCATCGTCGTGTTTCGCACCGGTGAAACTCTGATTCGCATCCGCATTGATGGCAGTGATGCGGCGGTCGTCGAAGGCGTACCGTCCGGAATTGAGCTGACGACATTGAGCCCCACTGGTTCCGGGCTGGCGTTCGTGAAACAGAACGAACTTTGGGTAGCTGACTTTACGACAGAAACTCTCCGCCAGTTGACTCATGATGCCGGGGAGCATATTCGAAATGGCAAAGCCGACTGGGTGTATTTCGAAGAGATTTATAACCGCAAATGGCAGGCCTATCGCTGGAGTCCGGATGGCGAATCTTTGGCCTATCAGCAGTTCGATGATTCTGAAGTGCCGATATTTCAGATCAGTGATCACACGTCGGTGTCTCAGTCGTTCGAAGTGGAACACTATCCAAAGGCTGGCGACAGGAATCCGCTTGTGAAACTTGGAATCGTTTCACGACAGGGAGGCCCGACGAAGTGGGTTGATACAACGGCCTATGATTCTCACGATCTGATTCTGACCCATTTTCAGTGGAAGCCCGATAGTGCAGGTTTGTACTGGTATGCCCAGAATCGGATCCAGACATGGCTCGACATTGTTGATAATAATCTGGACGGTAAGAACAGAAAGATCCTCAGAGACCAGACGGAAGCGTGGATCGAGAATCCCGGCGATCTGCATTTTCTGGCGGATGGTGACTTCCTGCTATTCAGCGAAAGAACCGGATGGAAGCATCTCTATCGAGTTTCGGCTGATGGCTCCGAGTTAACTCAGCTCACAGCGGGCGAATGGGAGGTGCGGGAGTTGTTGTCGATTGATGAATCGGAACAGACAGCGATCGTGACCGGCACGCGAGATTCGAAGATCGCCGAAAATCTCTATCAGATTTCTTTGTCAGGAGAAAAGTCGGAAGTGGTCCGGCTGACCACCGAGAACGGACACCATGCTGCAGTCGTAAGTCCTCATGGAAAGCACTTTATTGACACGTGGAGCAATTTGCATCAGCCGCACACCGTTGAGTTGAAGAACAGTCGCGGTGATCGGATTCGTATCCTTCAGAAGCCAATTACTGTCCCGACTGAAAAGTACCGATTTGGAAAAGTGGATTTGCGCGAAGTTCCGATGGCGGATGGTTCAACGACGTCGGCGATTTTTATTCTGCCGCCGGACTTCGATGCCTCAAAGAAGTATCCCATTTGGCTCAAGACCTATGCAGGGCCTCATTCTCCCGGCGTCAAAGATATCTGGAACGCTCGACTGCCGGAGCATCTGTTGGCCAACCTTGATGTCGTTGTGATCATCTTCGATCCTCGAAGTGCCAGTGGCTATGGGGCTCGCAGTGCGTGGATCGCTTATCAGAAACTGGGAGTCGAAGAAACCAGGGATCTTATTTCACTGTGTGACTGGCTGGGGAATCAGTCGTGGGCTGATACTGCTCGAATCGGGCTCAGCGGTCACAGCTACGGCGGATATTTTACAGCGTACGCGATGACTCATTGTGATCGCATCAGCGCGGGCATTTCGGGTGCTCCGGTAACAGACTGGGCCAACTACGATACCATTTACACGGAGCGATTCATGTCCACGCCGCAATTGAATCCGGATGGATACAAGAAGGCGTCTGTGATTGAAGCTGCATCTTCTCTGAAGGGACGGTTGCTGTTATTGCATGGCCTGAAAGATGACAACGTTCATCCGGAGAACACGATTCAACTGGTTCATGCCCTGCAGCAGGCCAATAAACAGTTCGATCTGATGTTGTACCCTACCGCGCGGCATGGCATTTACGGTTCGCATTACAACAAGTTGCTGTTCAACTTTATGGTAGAAGCCATGGGGCGAGCTGAGTATCAGCAGGAATAGAAGAGCCTGCTGACGCGTCTGAACTTTGCCTTTGTCAAAGGTGGGCCGCTTTTCGAACCTGCTGCGGGACATTAGAATCGACGCCTCCACCGTGTTGCCTGGCGAGGATCATTTTTCCGGAACGGGGCGTTGATGGACAGGTTCAAGTCGACTTGTGTTTGTGCGGCCTTTTGTTTGAGCGTGGTACCTGGGATTGTTGGTTCTTCAGGTCGTTGTGTGGCTCAGCAGTTGACTCCGCCGGAATCCGTTGCTGCGATGGCTCCGTTGCCTGGCATGGAGGTCAGGCTGGTTGCCAGTGAGCCGCTGGTGCGACAGCCTGTTTGCATCGAACACGATGATCGCGGCCGGTTATGGGTCATTCAGTATCTGCAGTATCCTAATCCCGAAGGACTGAAACGAGTCGCCGTCGATCGCTTTTCGCGGACTCGATACGATCGAGTCCCTGAACCGCCTCCGCATGGCCCAAAGGGCGCTGATCGAATCACCATCCTGAAAGACTCCGATGGTGATGGGGTGATGGACGAAGGCCGGGATTTTGTCAATGGGCTGAATCTGGTCACGGGTCTGGCGTTTGGGCATGATGGCGTCTATGTCCTGAATGTGCCGTATTTGCTGTTCTATCCCGATCGCAATCGCGACGATATCCCTGATTCTGATCCGGAAGTGCTGTTGACCGGATTTGGGATGGAGGATGCTCATAGTGTGGCGAACTCGCTGATGTTCGGACCAGATGGCTGGTTGTATGGATGCCAGGGAAGCACGGTGACGGCCAATATTCGCGGGATTGAATTTCAGCAGGGCGTCTGGCGTTATCATCCTACGATGAAACAGTTTGAGTTATTCTGCGAGGGCGGAGGAAACTCGTGGGGGCTTGATTTCGACGCTACCGGTCGGCTGTTCTACAGCACCAATTATGGCGGTCACGTTTTGCTGCATGGTCTGCAGGGAGCCAACTATGTGAAATCGTTCGCCAAGCATGGCGCGCTGCATAATCCTCATGCGTATGGTTATTTCGAACACGCTCCGCATCAGGCGTTCACGGGCGGTCATGTCACGGTTGGTGGAATCGTCTATCAGGGCGACGCGCTGCCACAGTCCTTTCGAGGGAAATACATTGCTGGCGATCTCCTGGGGCACGGCGTTTACTGGCATGAGATCTCACCGCGCGGTTCCACAGTGCAGACTTCTCACGGTGGTGAGCTTCTGAAATCTGGTGATCCATGGTTTGCTCCGACTGATGTGACTATGGGCCCGGACGGTGCGATCTATGTGACCGACTGGCATGATGCTCGCACGGCGCATCCGGATCCGGATGCAGACTGGGATCGCAGTAACGGACGAATCTACCGGATTGCTCCCACAGTTCATACGACGCGAGACGTTAAGGATTTTGCTGACCTCAGCGAAGACGAACTCATCAGGTTACATGATCATTCCAGCCAGTGGTATGTGCGGCATGCTCGACAGGAATTCGTACGCCGCCATGCGACAAGTGTTTTGCCTCTGTTAATCGAGCGAGCAGAGAAATCTGAAGATGGCCAACAGGCTCTTGAGGCACTCTGGACGATCGCTTCGCTGGAATCTTTTAACGAAGAGCTGGGGCTGAAGCTGTTGAATAGTCCGCATGAAGCTGTCAGAACCTGGACTGTGCGGTTGCTGGGCGATGCTAAGACACTGTCAACCGAGATGGCTCATCGGCTGGATGAATTGGCCGAGGTTGATCCGTCCATTGCGGTGCGGCAGCAGTTGGCGTGTTCGGCGGCTCGCTGGCCGGCAGCTCAGGCCATGCCAATCATTAATGCGAATATCAATCGGGATATTGACTTCGATGATTCCTGCATGCCACTACTTTGGTGGTGGGCGGTTGAGCGGCAAAGTGTCAGTGGACGTCAGGAAGTGATGAGTCGGTTTATTCGGCCGTCGTTGTGGAAATCCAGGCTGGGCAGCGTCGCTTTGCTTCGTCGACTCATTCGGCGTTACTCGGCTGAGGGCACCGCCGAGGGCCTTGACTGCGTTGCGAAGTTGCTGGCGGCGGCTCCTGATGATGCTGCACGGCAACCGCTATGGGAGGCGGTGCTGCAGGGCTGGCGTGAAACACCCGGCGGAGAGTTGAGCGTTCAGCGAGAAAAACTGGTGGCTTCTCATACGTTCTTCGAAGTCGTCAACAAGCAGTGGCAAGTTGCACCAAAGAACCTCACGATGCTTCATCTGGCGATTCTGGTCGGCCAGCCTGCTGCAAACGATGCGGCTTATAAGGAAGCTCTGGACGCATCTGCCTCCACGGATCGGCGGCTGGCTTTACTCAACATCGTCGGAGAAAAAAGCGATCTTGGACGTGTTGAATCACTCATTGCCCTCGCAGAGAGCGATCAGCCGGATGCTGTTCGAGCGGCCGTTGTTCGCTTGCTGGCTCGTGCAGACACTGCGGAGATTGGGGCCCGGTTATTGAAGCTGCACCAGTCATCCACTTCGGAAGAATTGAAATCGCAAATCAGCAGCGTGATGTTGTCGCGAAAGTCACTGGCATCCGTTTGGTTAAACGCCGTGGACAAGAGTGAGATTGCAGCCAGTCTCACGCCACTCGATCAGATTCGACAGGTTGCCTTGCTGGAAGATGACGGTCTCAACGCCATCGTAACCAAGCACTGGGGGCGACTGCAGGGAGCGACTGCGGAAGAAAAACTGGCCGAAGTGCGAAGGCTCAATAATGATCTGCGGGCTGGCTCGGGAAATCCGGAAAAGGGGCGTGAGCTTTTCAAAAAGCACTGTTCGGCGTGCCATCAGTTGTTTGGCGAGGGGACGAAACTGGGGCCTGATCTGACTTCAGCCAATCGAGCCGACCGTGATTTTTTATTGGTCAGTCTGGTGGATCCCAGCAGTGTGATTCGCAAAGAATTTGTCAGCGTGGTGGTGCTGACAACGGATGGACGAGTCGAAACAGGGCTGGCTGTCGCGCGGGACGACGGTGGCCTGACGATCGTAACTTCTAGAAATGAGCGCAAGAGTTTCAGTGCAGGTGAGATTGAGGAAGTTCGCGAGTCGACGGTGTCTCATATGCCCGATACTCTCTATCGCCAGTTGAAGCCGCAGGAGCTGCGTGATCTGTTTTCCTGGTTGCAGTCAAACGGTCCCGGTCAGTAATGCAAGGCGACTGAATCGATCGAGTGGCATCGCTGCAGAAAATCCCGAAACGTGCGTGTTGCGGTTGATCAGAGATCCTGCTTCGATCGCAGTATCTCTGGTACGGGAATTCTCCAATGATCAGCACTGCTGCCATGAAATGCCGGGTTGAATGGCAAGCCCGAGCATGTTTCCGGTCATCAACGGTATTGACGCAGTCATGAGGTGGAGAACCTTCCGTGTTTCAAAGACGGAGACTTGCTCGCATCACAGGCGGCGACTGGTATGCTTATGAGTTGATTGGCAGGAACTGAATGTTTCCTGATTCAAGGTGTGGGCCGTTCGATTTGCTGTACGCTGTATGTCTGTGTTCCCAAAACAGGATGCTTGATTATGTCAGACGTGTCGCGTCGTGGATTTATGCATGCGGCCAGCGTTGCTGCGGCTGCGATGGGAGCGGTTTCAGCCAGGGCCGGAGTCGCGGCTGCGGCGGCAGCGGGGAAAATCAAAGTCATCTCGTCCGGCAATGGTGCGGAGGCGACTCAGAAGGCCTATGAAATGATCGCCGCTGGCAGTGATCCTCTGGACGCTGTCGTTGCGGGGGTTGCAATCGTTGAAGATGATCCCGACGATACCAGTGTTGGTTACGGCGGTTTGCCGAATGAGCGCGGCATCGTCGAACTGGATGCGGCGGTGATGCACGGGCCGACTCATCACGCTGGAGGTGTGGCTTCACTGCAGAACATTCGTCACCCCGCACAAGTCGCTCTGCAGGTCCTGCGGCGATCGGATCATGTTCTGCTCGTCGGTGCCGGAGCTCTGGATTTTGCTCGAGCCCATGGATTTCAGGAAGAGAATCTGCTGACGGAACACTCACGCAAGATCTGGCTGCGTTGGAAAGAAACGATGAGCGAAAAGGACGACTGGTTGCCGGATCCCAATGAGAAGGAACCGGGCGTCGCCGCGTTCTTTGAGAAGAATACGATTCTGTCCAGCGATGGATCTCGACTGCGTTTTCGTCGGCCGACGGGAACCATTCATTGTTCGGGGATCAATGCGGCTGGCGATATTTCCTGCACCACAACAACCAGCGGCCTTGCTTTCAAGATTTCAGGGCGAGTCGGTGATTCGCCGATTATCGGAGCCGGTCTGTACTGCGACAACGAAGTGGGATCCTGTGGCAGCACCGGTCGTGGTGAAGCCAACCTGCAGAATCTTTGTTCGTTCGCCGGCGTTGAATTGATGCGTCAGGGAGCCTCCCCGGAAGAAGCCGGGATGGAGATTCTGAATCGAGTCGTAAAAACGACGGAAGCTCGATTACGTGATAAGGATGGACGTCCGGATTTTGGTCTGAACTTCTATCTGATAGCTAAAGACGGGCGCCACGCCGGGGTGACTCTGTGGGGCCCCGAGAAGTATTCGATCACTGATGAAAATGGGACGCGGCTTGAAGAATGCCGCGCGTTGTTTACGAAGCCGAAGGGCTGAGAGGTTCACATGACCACACTGACTGCTCGACGATTTGACACTGGTGAAGCAATTCGAATTCAGTTTCTGGGGAAGCAGGTCGCTTCGATATTTCCGGCGAGTGTTTCGGCGGCGG
Source organism: Planctomycetaceae bacterium (assembly GCA_044235005.1). GTDB lineage: Bacteria > Planctomycetota > Planctomycetia > Planctomycetales > Planctomycetaceae > SXXK01. Next base: position 7,018 of record JBIIIF010000233.1, read on the forward strand.
AACTGGAATCGCTGCCGTTTGTTGCGCCGGGCTTGTTCGACATCCAGTTGAACGGTTTCAACGGCGTCTGGTTCAGTAGTGAACAGCTGACGGTCGCTCAGGTTGAGCAGGTCATCCTTGATTATCTCAAACAGGGGATCACTCGCTGCTTTCCCACGTTGATCACGAACTCCGCTGAGGCACTGGAACATGGCTTGTCAGTGATTCGACAAGCTCGAGACAAGTCGGACGTCGTGCGAGAAGTCGTCGTTGGATGTCATGTGGAGGGTCCGTTTATTTCCGCCGTCGATGGGCCGCGCGGAGCACATCCGTTGGCACATGTTCGACCCGCGAGCGTAGCGGAATTTCGACGCTGGCAGGATGCGGCCGGAGGTCTTGTCAAGCTTGTCACTCTGGCACCGGAAAGCCCGGGAGCGTTTGACTTTATCCGCCAGGTTTCAGCGATGGGCGTGGTATTTGCCATTGGCCACACGGGAGCGACGAGTGCTGAAATTCGACAGGCCATCGACTGTGGTGCTCGCCTGGGAACACATCTGGGCAACGGCTGTTCCGGACTGGTGCCGCGCCATGACAATGTATTCTGGCCACAGTTGGCCGATGATCGCCTGACCTGCAGCGTGATCGCTGACGGATGGCACGTGCCGGCACATATGCTCAACTGCATTATGCGATGCAAGTCGTTGAGTCGCATGATCCTGACGTCGGATGTCTCCGGCTTTGGTGGATGTCGACCGGGTCGATATACGACAGGCGATGTTTCTGTCGACGTGCTCGAGGATGGTCGGATCGTTGTCGCCGGGCAGACTCAGTTTCTGGCTGGTTCCGGAGCCACGACCGGAGAATGCGTGGCGCACTTTATGAATATCTGCGGGGTAACTCTCGCCGAAGCATGGCCGTTAGCCTCCAGTCAGCCCGCCGCAATGATGAAGCGAGGGATTGCCGGACTTCAGGAAGGTTCACCGGCTCACTTTACGGTGTTTCGAATGAAGCCATCGACGACCTCCGATGGCCGCAGCATCGTGAGTTATCAGCCTGAGTTTTCCGTGGCTGGCGGAATCGTTTACCGATGAGTGTTGATTTCATCGTGATCCGGGTTTGTGTGATGTCGCTTTCGATCTCGTAAGTTGGGAATTCTCGTCCCACTGTTTTCGTACGCCTGATCCGCAGCGAGAACTTCTGATCGACAGTGAAGCCGTTCTCAATGTCGCCGTTTCGCTCCGTCGAGACGTGTCCTTGAAGCCAGCCGATCGACGAGGAACCCCCCGATCCGCAGTTCAAACCTGCGATCCGAAGAGATTGCATCGGACAAGTTGTTCGATCCACGATGCCGGGGGAATTATCTCGGGTTATTCCACCAGCGCGATCGGCAGGTTGCGGGCGATTTCGCGAAAAGCGGTTTCTAACCCGGCCGTGTCGGTCGTTGTGTACGAATCGCCGCCTGTGGTGTTTGCGATATCATCCAGCAAACTGGTTCGCTGAGGAATCATGCTGATGCAATGGACCTGAATCTTGTTGTTCCTGGCAGTCGCCGCTCTTGTACGGGCGTCAGGGCCTGTGTTCGCTTCGCCGTCCGTTAACAGGATGATTACCTTGTTGCTGTAACCACGACCATTAGTTCCCAGAAGAGTGTTCATCGCGATATCAAGTCCTGACGACGGATTGGTCATTCCGTTCGGCGAGATGCTGCTGAGAGTATTCTCGACAGAAGATCTGTTCGATGCCCATGAGTAGCCAACGGGGGACGGCAAAACAAAATCCAGACTGGCGCTGCTGGACCAGGTCACAAGTGTTGTTCGTGGCGGAGTTGCAACTCTGCCGGCTTCCGTCAAAAAAATCGAAATAGCCGAGTTCAGTGCCTGCCAGCGGGTTGTGGTGCGAGAAATCCTTTCCGTCATGGATCCCGATCGGTCGAGGCACAAACAGACTTCAACCTCGGCCTGTCCGGCCGTGGCAAAAGTGTGTGTCGAAAACGGCCCGTGGCCCAGGTTTAAGCTAAACAACAAAGGCAGCGTCTGAAAGCTGCCCCCTTGTCCAACGCGTCCATTGACTCTGACCGCATTGAACGGAGTTGCCCCCTAACTAAATCCCCACGCTCCGTTGGCCTGCGGCACAACGCGTCCCAAAAGGACATCCCCGGAAGTAATCGTATACGGCTTCTGGGCGACTTTGTTGGCGCGAGCCACGGCGATGGCTGCTGCGATAGCCGCATTTCCATCCTGAGTTCTCGCCAGAGATTCTGCTCCGGCCTTCGCTGCCGCGTCGGTGGACGTTCGCAATTCCGTTCGGACCAGTTGCATGTAAGCAAAATCCACCGTAATGGCGGCGGTGACCACGAACACAATCATCATCGAGGTGATCACCACATGAGCAGCACCAGTTCGAATTCTCTGGACGGAGCCGCGGCTTCTGGCGAAGTGGTTCATGAATGCCGTTTTCTTAGTTGCTTGAGTTTGCCTTGCAGAACACAAGCATATCCCTACTTCGCCTCTTCAGCCTGGCAATCAAATCCACCCTGGAACCGCCGAGGTCCAACGAGGTTTGTCCGCCGTTATTCACAACGTTCCATTCGTGACGATTTGTTGAATATGCGAATCCGCGATCGTTGCGTCAAAGCGACACCGTTTTTGGCAAAAAAAAGCAGAGATGATGCATCGTGGCATCTGTTGAGCAGGAACAACAACAACGATGCGACCAGCATTCAAAACGTATTGATGGCATATTGACCAGCACCATCGAGTCACTCTCGCGGACCGTTTCGCATTCCGTCACCCCCGGCGCCATCATTCCAATCGAATCAGGCCCAGGCCGCTTAGTTCCGGGAGACATTAATCCGCAAGTGGTACAGAAGCCCGTGGACCATGGGAGTAAACCCGTGGGGCGCGGAGGGACAGCTTTCGATGGGCCATGTGATTAATCCGCTGACATGGCAGCGTGTTGATTTCATCTGGCCCGCTGCATCAGCGAGGGATTGCTTTTTGAAAACGGGGCAACTTCGATCCCTTGCGCACGTTTGGGGTCGTGAAAACCCACAAATCAACATACCGATTGGGCTCCTTGTCGTCTGCATTCCGCCGTCTGTCGCCCTGATGTTGACGAATGGCAACATGTGATGCCTTCTCGCCAGGGTGTAAATCTTTGCTGACACGGATATTGGCCTGTTTTTGACGTTTTGCACTCTTGCGCGCTCAATGGCACTGTTTTTGTTCTGTAGTCCAAAAGAGGAATCCGGCTCGCGCCGTGATGCCCAAAAGCTACGTGAACAAGATTTGAGGTGCCGTGATGAAGGCGTTGGAAGTTGCATTGATCTGTAGTGCGTCGCCAGGATTTCTGCGCAGTGTAGGCAGTCTGATGGCTGGCCAACGCCGACTGATGGAATGCTATGCTCTGCCAGAAGCCGCGCAGATGATTCAGTTGCACAGGCCGGACATTGCCGTGTTCGATGTCCGCTCAGCCTCGCCACAGCAACTTGCTCGAACTTACGCGACGATCAGCAACGTCAAGTCGGTCGACTGCGTGCTGGTCACAGTTCCCGGTCAGTTGGCCTCTGAATCATTGCCGGAGGAGATTCTGCACTCCACTCGCATGATCGCGCTGACAACCCACGACGAGAGTTACCATGAACTGGTCGAGTCGATACTTCGCCCCGAAAAGCCTGTTGACAATTCGGTGCCTGAGACCGAAGCGGCAACCGATCATCATCAGGCTCTGAAGCCTGCGGCTTCGATGCAGGGAATGAGTGAGTCTCTTCCGCAGGTTACGCGACAACAGTCGACTCGAATCAGTACCTCAGATGATCGGCGGAGTCGCAGTGAAGTTGTTGATTCGGTGCCGGGGTTGATGGCGGAGAAGTTTCGCACGCGAACTCCGGAGCTTCGAACCATGCTGAAGCGACTGGAAGTGGCGGCTCGGCATAATGTGACCATTCTCTTGATCGGAGAGACCGGGGCCGGCAAGACTCACCTGGCCAGTTTGATTCACGAACACTCAACTCGACACAACGAACCGTTCCTGCATGTTGCATGCGGAGCGCTGCCGGGGGAATTGATCGAAAGCGAATTATTCGGTCATGTGAAAGGTGCGTTTACGAGTGCTCACGCTGACAAGGACGGTAAGTTTCTTGTCGCGGGAAGCGGCACGATTCTGCTGGACGAAATTGACGTATTGACTCCGGATCAGCAGGTCAAATTGTTGCGAGTTATCGAAAAGGGAGAGTTCGAACCGGTGGGTTCGAACAGGACGCTGCACGTGAAGGCACGGATTATCGCAGCGAGCAACCTGCAGCTTCAGCCACTGGTGGAATCGGGCCGTTTTCGTCCGGACTTGTACTATCGACTCAATACGCTCAGCTTTACTCTGCCACCG
>JBIIIF010000040.1:0-36707 GCA_044235005.1 Planctomycetaceae bacterium
TGGGCCGTCCCGATCATGGGTTTTCTTGGTACCGTCGTCGGGATCACAATGGCCATCGCCAACGTGACGCCCGAGCAATTGGACTCATCACTTCCCGAGGTGACCTCGGGCCTTGCGGTTGCCTTCGATACGACAGCTCAGGCTCTTGGGATGTCGATGATTCTGGTCTTCGGCACATTCCTGATTGAACGCGGCGAGCAGAATAATCTGAACGAGATTGAACAGTTCGGAATTGATCAGCTGGTACCATCGCTCACAACGGAAACGGCAGCTGCTCAGGCGACCGGAATTCCAGCGCTGACCGACTGGACTGCTCAAATGCTGACGCAACAGACGGAGTTCTGGAATCGGCATCTGATGTCGCTGCAGACAGACTGGGCTCAGTCACTTACTCAGCAGACAGATACGCTGGCTCAGGCACTGAATCAGGAAACGCAGCAAACGTTGCAGGTTCATCGCGAGAGCATTGATGTATCGAGAGATCTATACGCGGCGTCACTGCAACAGAGCACTCAGGCGTTCACGCAGCAGATGCAGAATACGATGATGGCATTCGTCGATCGAGTTGACGCGTGGCAGAACGCAATGCAGGCGACGACTCTTTCATCAGCCAGTCAGACTGAAGAGTTGCATCGTCTGGGGCGTACGCTGTTGCAGATGACGGAATCTGAAGAACGTCTGGCCCAGCTTCAGGAACAGCTCAATAAGAATCTTCAGACATTGCAGGTTGTGGCGACACTGGAACAGACGGTCAACAGTCTCAATGCGGCCGTAAACGTCCTCACTGCGAAAACGGCGTTGCGTGTTGCAGCTTAGTGCGCCATCCACGTCAATAACGATGTGTGATGGGCATTCTTGCTCGTTGCAACGAAGTCGGACAAGAATGTCCAACGTATGTTTTGCATGATGTGTCGTGATCGCGAAGAAGCTCGTGTACTTCTCAAGGTGACGTAAACAAACGATTCATGGCTCGGCGACATCACAACAATTCGATTTCGCTGTTTCCGTTTCTGGCGGTGCTCGTCTGCGCTATGGGATCGTTGATCTTGCTGCTGCTGGTGATGACCCGTAAGATGCGACAGGATCAGTACGTCGAGCAGGCCGCTATCGTGGGCTCGGTCGCGTCTGAAGTTGACACTGCGTTGTCCGCACAGATTGCTGCTCTCGAAAAGCAGATCTCCAGTGCCGAACTGAATCTGAATTCGCTGCAGGCGAATGCTCAGTCTCTTCGGCTGTCTGTGGATGAAAGTCAGGTTCGGATCACCGATCTTGAATCCGAGTTGGCTGATCTTCGGAAAAAGCTTGAGGATTCTGACCCTGACGCTCTTCCTGTCGCACAAACGCTTGAGCAATCACGCAAGCTGAAGGCCGAAGAAGTTGCTCTGATCCGTCAGTTAAAGGACACGGAGAAGCGACTTCTCAGCAAGCAGCAGCAGCTTGCGAAGGCTCAGGATGCATCCAATGAAGCATCGCTGACATTGCGTGAGAAGCACTCCGACCTGTTGAAATTGCGAGATCAGGTGGAAGAGGCTCGAAACAGCCTGGCCAAAGTGTCAGGAACGTCCACGCTTCTGGAGTTTTCGAATCCGACCGGCACGGAGCGTACGCCGATCGTGGTGGATGTTTCCGGTAAGGGGTTTGAGATTTATCCCAATGGGATTCAGATCACGCAGGCAGATATGGAAGGTTTTCCGGTTCGGGATAATCCCTTTCTGTCTGCGATTCTGGCGATTCATCAGCATCGTTCAAAAAATAGCGTGACCGGCGCGCCGTATGTGTTGCTGCTGGTTCGTCCGGATGGTGCGTTGCCCTTTTATGGGGCTCAGCGAATCCTGACAGAATCCAACATCCATTACGGTTATGAGTTGCTGGAGGCAAAGGAGTTGGTTGTGTCCGGTGCCCCGGATTCAACCGAAGTGCCGCTCGTCAAGAAGTCGATTGATGAGGCGTTGCGACGGCGCGAAAATCTTTATGCAAAGCTGATGGCGATCGCTCAGCAGAAATCCGGAGCGTCCGGGTCTGCGGGTGATCCTGCGGACGGCAAAGGGGAACGTCGACTGACGGTTCGCCCCGATGGTCGCGTGCTGATGGAAGAATCGATGAGACAGCGACCACTCGACGGCCGCTTCTACGCAGGCGGTGTCGCACCACCTCCTTCGCACTTTCAGAAGCGGCCGGCTGGTGGTTATGGTGGACGGAGTGCCGACCAGTTGACTGCGGCTGATGCCGAAAAGCTGGCTGATGAATTCGCAGAACGATACGCCAAGCAGTACGAGTCCGCGCGGGCCACGGCGCGGAACGCTGCGGCAGAAGAAAACGCTGTGGCAGAGGAGAAGCCGAAGTCTGCAGAGAAGCCAGTATCGGCCATGACGGAATCTGAGGAGTCGTTGAGATCTCCCGAGGAACGTCGGTTTGCAGAAACATTGTTTGCCAACGATGGCAGCATCACGTCATCTCTGGCGGAAAAGCAGAAGAAGTCAGTTCTCGCGAAAACTGCAAAGACGAAGTCGGATCCAATGAGTCCACAAGAAAGCCTGTTGACGAGCAGCGGATCGGGTGACAATCAGCCTGCGACTGGAATTCCGGATCTGTCGAGGATCGATCCGGATCTCTTGAATCGTCTGAATTCCGGCAAGCAGCCGTCTGGCAGTGAGATGACGCCCATTGGGATTACAGTTTTCGTAGATGAGCACCACATGACGGTGGATCAGCAGGCCGCCGTGGAGATTACTCCTGATACGCTGGACGATGCATTTGCTTCACTTCTGACTGGTATCAATGCAGAAGTCGAAGATCGGAAAAAGAAGCCCGATGAACCTGTCATGCCGATTGTGAAATTCATAGTCAGTCCTGGCGGTGAGAAGTGGCGAATCCCGTTGGCCCATTCATTGAAGCGAACCGGCATTCGATCGGCAACGGTTTATGAGTTGACTCCTTACATGACCACAACTGACGAAACGGGACGTGCCTGGGTGGGTGACGAAGGCGAGTAATCAGAGCCTTTACTCCGACACCGAGATTCCGCTCAGCAACAGTTCCGAAATAACTGATGGTTTGAATCATTGGAGACTAAGCTGGTGTGCCTGCGTTTGCTGAGGCTCACTTGTCACACCCTACAGGACATTGTTGCGATTTGTAGGGTGTGACAAGTTCGCCCTGGCGAACGCAGGCACACCAATTCACGGATAGCATTTCGAACCAGCACCTTACGAGTATCAGAGCGAATTCCAGAAGAAGCACACTCCATGAGTCGACGAGCACAACGACCTGAACTTGAATTCGGATCCGACTCCTTCCTGGACGTCGTGTGTAACATCGTCGGCATTTTGATCATTCTGATCGTCGTGGTCGGTCTGAAGGTCCAGCGTCAGCCTCGAGAACTGGAAGCTCAGGCCGCAGCCAGAATGGAAGCGACTCGAGCCGATCAGGAGACAATCCTTGCCGAGCGTCAAAGAACATTAGAGCAGCTCAACACCGCCGAAGCAGAAGCAGCACAGGCTGTCAGTACTCTGGAGAGTCAAAGCGCGGAGGCGGAAGAGAGAGTTCGGCAGGCGATGGAGGCACAAGAACTGGCTAATCAGCAGATGCTGGCTCTGCAGGAAAAAGCCGATCGAACTCAGAAGCAGGCGGCTGACCTGGAATCCGATAAAGCTGCGATTGCCGCGAGAGTCGCGTCGTTGAAGGCGGCGATTGACGAGAAAGGTCGAGAAGCTCTTAACGCGGGAAAGATTCTTGCGACCGCGATGAAGGCTGAGCAGGATCTCAGCAGGAAGCTGGAGACGACTGTCGCAGAAACACAGGAGCTGCGTGAACTTCTGGAGAAGAACGAGGAAGCCGCGGTTCCAAAGAATCGTCTGCAGCACCGACTTTCGCCAGTCACGAAACCTGCTGAGAAGGAAGAACTCCACTTCAGAGTAAGTGAAGGTCGCATCAGTCGAGTGCCGCTGGAAGAATTGCTGGAACGCCTGAAAGATCAGGTGATGACTCGTCGAACGGCCGTGATGAGATTCAACCAGTTTGATGGCGTTGTTGGACCGGTCGACGGCTACACCATGAGCTACACCGTCGAGAAAGATGGTCCCTCAACGTTGGAGGCTTTGCAGTCCGGCGACGGGATCACTCGGCTGAATGTCACGCGTTGGACCATCACACCGGACGAATCGCTGGTGGCCGAGACCATTGAAGAAGCTCTGCGGCCAGGTTCACGCTATCGCCAGAGAATTGAAACTGCCCTGCCTGATTCCGTGGTGACGATGTGGGTTTATCCGGACTCCTTCAAAGGCTTCTCAACGCTGCGCGAAGTCGCTCACGGGTTGCAACTGCGAGTCGCTGCTCGGCCCTTGCCGGAGGGAACTCCGATCGTAGGTTCGCCAAGCGGCAGCCGATCAACAGCCCAATAACGTTCACGCGTCAGCAAGCTCGCTGTACCGTGCACCCGTCGCTCCGCCAACGTGATTCCTGCGGTCATTGCATCCCACAAATGCGCGCCGCGACCCATGCCGCCCGTCTCAACCGTGGCAAAGCGCGGAATTCTCTCGGGACTTTTGGCCTGCAAATCTTTCCTTCTTTTGCCCGTGATTTTTGCTGCCTACAATGGCAGACTTCTTTCCTGAGGCGACGTGAGAGTTGTTTTCTTTCTGCGTGAGTATCCCATGTTTCGTCGATTGCTTTGTGATCTGGCCACCGTCGCTGTTTGCGCAATCAGTCTGATCGTTTGTGCTTCTGAATTGTTCGCACAACAGGATTATCAGCCGAAGATTGCTGCTGCATCCGGTGATGCGGAGCTGGCTCTCAAGGGCTTCGTTGTCCCGGAGAACATGAGCGGAAAGCTGTTAGCAGCGGAACCGATGCTGGCCAATCCAGTTTGTTTCACCGTCACAAATGATGGTCGCATCTTTGTTTGTGAGACGTTCCGCCAGGAAGTTGGCGTCGAAGACAATCGCAACCATATGAACTGGCTGGAGAATGATCTGCAGCTTGAATCTGTCGAAGAACGTGCGGCGATGTTTCGTAAATACATGGGCAGCGATGTTCAGAAATGGGCGACCGAACATGATCGAATTCTTCTGCTGCAGGATACCGATGGCGACGGTTCGTTTGATCGCGACACTCTTTTCGCCGATGGCTTCAACGACATTATTGATGGCACCGGTGCGGGAGTTATCGAGCACAACGGGCGAGTTTACTACACCTGTATTCCGAAACTGTGGAGTTTCGCTGATGCCGACAATGACGGTGTCGCGGAACAGTCAGAAGCATTGCATCACGGCTACGGTGTTCGCGTGGCTTTTCGCGGACACGATATGCATGGTCTGGTTGTTGGCCCGGATGGGCGACTCTACTTCAGTATTGGGGACCGTGGTTTCAATGTTGTGACCAAAGAGGGAACTCGTTTGAAACGTGTCGACACGGGAGCCGTGTTTCGCTGTGATATGGATGGCAGCAATCTCGAAGTCTTCGCCTACGGTCTGCGAAATCCGCAGGAACTGGCGTTCGATGATCACGGCAATCTGTTTACTGGTGACAATAACTCTGACAGCGGCGATAAGGCCCGCTGGGTCTACGTGGTTCAGCACGGAGATACCGGCTGGCGAATGTACTATCAGTATCTTGATGATCGAGGTCCCTGGAATCGCGAACGTATCTGGTATCCATATCGAGCGGATGCTGACACAACGGCTGTACAGCCTGCGTCGACATTGCCGCCGATCGCAAATCTGGCTGACGGGCCTTCCGGGCTGACTTATTATCCCGGAGTGGGATTGCCAGAGCGTTATGCAGGCCACTTCTTCATGGCGGATTTTCGCGGGACTGCGGGCAACAGCGGCATCCGTAGCTTCACGGTGAATCCAAAGGGAGCCACGTTTGAGCTGGCGGATTCGCATCAGTTCCTGTGGTCGATTCTGGCAACGGACGTCACGTTTTCTCCGGATGGCAGCATGGTTGTCAGCGACTGGGTCAACGGCTGGAATGGAGAAGGCAAAGGTCGTCTGTATCGATTTGCCCATGATAAAGAAGCCGCTGCGGTTACGGCGGCGAAGTCCGTTGAATTGCTGGGTGGCGGAATCGCAAAAGCCTCAGTGCCGACACTTGTGGAATTGCTCAGTCATGTGGATCGCCGCGTTCGGCAGGAGTCACAATTCGAACTGGTTCGTCGTAACGCTGCAGATGAGCTGATGAATGCCGTGAAAACTCCGGCTCATGAATTATCCGCACGTCATGGGCTTTGGGGTTGCTGGCAGATGGGTTTAGCCTCGTCCGAACAAGCGACAGTGGTCGTATCATTGCTGCAGCACGTTCTGAGCGATGAGTCCGATCATTATTCCGATGAGCTGCAGGCTCAAGCTATGCGCATCCTCGGAGACATCATTTCGAGACATGGAGTTTCCGTGTTGAAAGACAATCGTGCTGAACTTGCGACTGCTTGTCGTGAGTTGACCAGCAGTGACAATTTGCGGCTGGCCGGATTTTCTGCCGCGACGTTGGGAGTCATTGGGAGTTCAGGTGATGTGAGTTCTCTTCTGACATTGCTCGACCGAAATCAGAACAATGATCCAGTGGTCAGGCATCAAGCTGTCGTTGGATTAATGCAGATTGGAGAACGTCAGCCCGGCCTGTTGAGTTCTCTGGCACAATACCCCGGATCTCCAGCTCGTCTTGGCGTTGCGCTGGCCATGCGACGATTGGCAGATCCGGCTGTGGCGGACCTGTTGTCAGATGCAGATCCGCTGATTGTTGCCGAGGCGGCTCGGGCGATTAACGATGATGGGTTGGATGCAGGTCAGTCGAAACTGGCCGATCTGATCACAATGACGGGCCTGGAAGACAGCGTGTTGCGAAGAAGTCTGAATGCCTGTTATCGAATCGGTACGTCAGACCGTGCTGACATGGTGGCTCGGGTTGCTGCGGATGGTGAGCAGGCTCCGGAGATTCGTTTGCTGGCGGCTCAGTTGCTAAGCACCTGGAACAAGCCACAGAAGACGGATACCGTGACAGGACAATGGCGACCGCTGCCTGATCGTGAAGTTGATGGTTTGCAGCAGGCCGTAAGTCCCCATCTGCCCGGCATGTTGTCTGGTTCTCCGGAGCTGCGAAAGTTGACTGTGGAAATCGCGACGGAACTCGGAATCACAGACATCGTTCCAACGCTTGTCGGAATTCTTCACGACACGAATCTGGACGACAATCTGCGAGTGTCGGCATTTCGAGCACTCGTCAAGTTGTCGCCCGAGGCCGACACCGTGGTGAAATCCGGTCTTAAAGATAAATCGGAGTCCGTACGCCTCGCAGCCGTGGAAATCATGGTGGCCAGTTCTCCTGAAAGCTCTGTGCCGCAGTTGAAGGAATTGCTGGCAGATGGAACGGTGCGATCTCAGCAGACAGCTCTGCGATTGCTGGGCTCAATCAAGACCGACGACGCGCGACAGGCGTTACTGGAGAACTTTGATCGATTGAAGAATCAGTCTCTTCCAACTGGTGCTGTACTGGATTTGATTCAGGCGGCAGAGAAGTCTGGTACTGCGGAACTGAAAGCGGCTGTGGCCGACTTCCGAACTCGTCAGCAGGAAGCTGGAACGGTGTTGGGGTTGTGGAGCGAATGTCTTGAAGGTGGAAATGCGGAGTTGGGGCGGACGATCTTCTTTGGTCGCAGCGCGGCGTCCTGTCGACGTTGTCACAAGGTCGGCGGCAGCGGTGGAGAAGTGGGGCCGGATCTAAGTCGTATTGGAAAAGACAAAGACCGCAACTATCTGCTCGAGGCAATCGTTGATCCCAATGCGAAGGTTGCAAAGGGATTTGAAACGGTCATCCTGGTCACGATGGACGGACTAATTCACTCGGGGATTTTGAAGAGTGAAGATGACTCCGTTGTGCAACTGATGACTCCCACAGGCGCTTTGGTTTCGGTTGCCAAAGAAGAAATCGATGAGCGCGCCAACGGGCAGTCCGGGATGCCACAGGATCTGGTCAAGAATCTGACACGATCAGAAATTCGGGATCTCGTGGAGTATCTCAGCACGTTGCAGTCCGAACCAGGTTCCTCGCATGGGAAGAGTGCGAAATAGCTGCCGATGTTCTCAGAAAGAAATCCTGCGGGCTGTTACCATCGAGGATCAAAATCCTGATCCACATTCCTGGCCGACTGACCTTCGCTCGGCTCCACGATAAGGCTTTCTTATGTCTCGATCCTGTTCCGTTTCTGTTCTGGTTGTTGCCTGTCTCTTTGGCTTTGTGCAGTCATCGCAGGCTGATGAAATCAAGAAGCTCGTCTTGCCAGGTGAGGCGTTTCGAGTTGAAGGGCGGCCGGCTTTTCTCCTGTGGCCTGAGGAGTCTCTGCGAAAGACGCCACAGCCCTGGGTGTTTTACGCGCCGACTCTGGCCGGATATCCGGATGAGCATGAGAAGTGGATGCACCAGCAGTTTCTGTCGGCCGGTGTTGCTGTTGCCGGGATCGATGTGGGAGAAGGCTATGGAAGTCCGGCCGCTCGAAAACTGTTTGACGCCTTTTATGATCAGATGACGGCCCAGCGCGGATTGGCGAAGAAACCCTGTTTACTCGGACGAAGTCGCGGAGGATTGTGGGTCACTTCGTGGGCTTGTGACCATCCGGAACGGTTCGCTGGTCTGGCTGGCATCTATCCCGTGTTTGATTTTCGTACCTACCCGGGCCTCGACAAAGCCGCACCGGCTTACGAGATGACGGCCGCAGAGCTGGAGCAACAGCTCGACAAACACAATCCCATTGCACGGATGCCTGTTCTGGCCAAAGCCAAACTTCCGGCGCTGATGATTCATGGTGATGAAGACGTCGTTGTTCCGCTGAAGGAAAACTCCGCCACGTTTGCTGCAACCTATAAGGCTCTTGGGGCCGAGGACTCAGTCACCGTTATTGTGGCGAAAGGTCAGGGCCACAACTTCTGGGAAGGGTTCTTCAGATGCCAGGAACTCGTGGACTTCACCATCGCCCGCGCCAAGGCCGGCGCGGAAGAGGAGTAGGTTGTTGGTTGAGTTGCCGTCAAGATTGTAGTGCTGGCTTCAGCCAGCATGCGATTGTCGATTTGAGCAACAATGCCGACTGAAGTCAGCACCACGAGGTAGATCACAGGCCGTTGGGAGAATCACTTCTCTTCCGGCTTCGTGAAGTCAAGCGTGACGATGCGATTATCGAAGCTGAATTGAATTTGCTGATCGGCAGCATTGATATGCTTCCAGAGCATATTGAGTGTCGTGCCAATATTGTCATCGTTGTACAGATCTTTCCCGGTGCGTACATCGATGATTCGAGCTCCATAATGAGTCGCACGGATCGGACTTCGGGGGTTCGTTGCTCCGCCGCGAGATAACAGCAGCAGTGCCGGGGAATTCGGAAGCAGAACAGATCGTTCAGAGACTGCCAGACGAACATGGCGATGGTCGAGAGGTTCGTCCCAGGCCAGTGTCATGTCGTTTTCACGGACTCCATACATTCGCCCATAGACATGAAGGGCATCAATGACCGGATCATACTCAGCCACTTCATCATCAATTGAGTCCGGCAGGATGACATAATGACCACTGGAATGCTGCAGGATGAGTTCGCGAGGAAGTTTGACCGCGGTCACTTCATGTTCCGCCAGAATGCGGCCTGTATCGGTCTGGATGAGCTTCAGTGAGCGCCCTTCGCTGAGGACCGCGATCACATCATTGGCAACATTGGAGAAGACCGTTTCCTGCGGCAAGTCGATTGACCACGTGACGGTATCGGTCAGCAGATCTCTGCTTTCGACAGTGGCCTTTCCCGCAGTCAGACGGAACAGCACGCATGATTGTCCCTGCAGCACGATTCTCCACAACAGTTCAACGCCGGCTTCAACTTCGATGTCACGAACCGAAGAGCCGACATTGAGATTGGCTTCACCCCACCACTCGGGAAGTCTGGCGACGGATTGCACAGAACCATCAACAAGACTGCGGACTTCGATCTGTCTTGAACCTTCTGAGAGAACCAGAACGTTGTCACCGCTGCAAAGCAACACGGCATCACGTGCGATACCGTCCGTCTGCCAGCTTCGCATTCCGGTGAGCGGATCCAGAACAATCAATCGGCGACCGGCGATCACCGGAATGCCCAGTGGTGTTGCCGGCCCGACAGGATAAAAGCCGGCAGGCTGAGGGTAATACTGTGGAACTCGTTCCGATGGCGGCACGTAGTCACGGAAATTGTCGATCTCTGTGTCGGCAGCAAGCCGCTCGATGTTTCGACGCCAGAGTTCGCGCGGTTCACCTGCGGCATTCAGATGCGCCGGATCAATCGCGATCAAAGTTCCGCTAATGTTCAGTAACAGCAAATGGCCATAGGCTACAGCATAAGATTGTGAGCCGTAGCCATAGTTGTTCTCGACGGGGATGCCGAAAGTCTTTGTCTTCCAGCGAATCTGTCCCTGTGCATCGTAGGCATAGATTTCGCCGGCAGTTCTCATCCGCACGAATGACCAGTCGCGATAAACTCCCTGAGGTCCGAAGAAGGGAATCAGCTTTTCCGGAACACCGTCCGGCAACTTTGTAGGCTCCATCATGGTGCGGTCGGGCGACTCTTCTATTTTCGCAGTATCGCCCCAGATCATCGGTAACTTTGTCGTTGCCGCGTCATCAGCCTTTTGCCACGCAGCGATGTGCTGATCACGACCTGTCTGATCGGCCATTTGGAAGTGAAGCAGATTATTGGGATCGATCGGCTGGGCAAGATCCTTGAGCCACGACCGGATGGCCGAATCGTCATTGACCGATTTCCATAGGGCCAGGAGATCAGTGGCAGCAGCAGTTGCTGTCGATGACGAGGACTGACTGATCTTCAGTCGAGCAAACTCCTGAAGCAACCATCGCTGATGATCCATGGTCTGCATCTGAGGATTCTCCAATGTGGCCAGCGTCAATTGCGGCAATCCGCAGGACATCAGGCAGCACATAAACTCAAACTTCAGAAGATCGTCGGGCAGAGATTTCAGCACTTCCACAGAGGAATCCCGCAGGCTTTCCTGAATCTGCTGCTGCTCCTCCATCGTTCGAGAAGCGACGGCTCGTCGTACTCCGGCACAGAGAATGGTCGCTTTGTTTCTGATCAGAAAGCCGGTTCCAACGGCTTCGCGGCGTGCGGTTGAGATTTCTCGCAGGAGCTGACGAATGTTTTCGGTGAGTTCAGCAACAGGCAGGTCGTCGCTTGCTTCCATCCCTCGAGTAATCAATTCGGAAAGATCGCCGAGATAGCGATCTGTGCGACCCTTGAGCTGGCTTGGGATCACGGCTGCATCCGTGATATTCATGCCAATCACGGAGTGCAACAGCGGAGCCGCCGCCAGATCCGCTGACGTTTGTTCGATCAGTTCACGGATACGAGGAACTCGCGATCGGTTGTTGGAATAGTCTGCTCGCAGTTCTTCCAGCAGGAGTTCGATCAACAATTCTCTCGCCGCCTTATCGCCCTGCCCTGCGATTAGTCCCTGATCCAGCAATTGCATCGCATCTGTCTGCTTTTGATCAAGTAATAACTCGGTGGCTTTTTGCGCGAGTGATGACTCTGGTTCGGACGTATTCGCAGCAAGGTAAGCGACTTCACCAAGATTCTGCGTCAGCAGACCCTGCTCCGTCATCAACAGATTGCCGGGCATACGATTCAGGTCCTGGGACTGTCGAACCAGTCGGACTCCTGTCACCAGATCCAGAGTTACAATCGCGGGTTCATCAGTCGGGATCTGGATGACTCGCCCATTCGATGCTGCAGAGCCGCAGACGACGCCATCGCGAATTTCGGTCGACCAGATCGGGCTGCCATCGGTTGTACTGAACGCAGCCACTCGCTGATTACCGACAAGAACAATCCGATCGTTGGTGATCGTTCCAATGGCATGAAAAGGACCACGAGCCGCCTTCCAGAGTTCCTTACCGGACTGCAGATCCAGACAGTACAACAGATCCGAATCACGCGGAGTCACGAAGACGCGACTATCAACAATGCGGGGTAACGAGTCGACCCAACGAGAGTCCATGTCGACGCTCGCGGTATCGATGGCATCGCGGCCTCCGAAGAGGACAAGATTGTCGCCGCCCAGTTCCTGAGTCCGGACATTTCCAGCATAACGAAAGACCCACCGCAGAGACTGATCTTCGGCTGACACGGCCACGATTCGCTGGTCACAGGTTGGGCAGACCAATAGTCCCTGAGCAAACGACGGCACAAGTCCGGCATGTTTACGAACCGGATGTCTTGGCAGTTTGTGTTCCGGAACAGTCAGAATCTGAGATCGCACGATGCTGGGATTTGGCGAGGACGCAGCAGCCGGATCATCGGTTGACTCTGCAACGGTGGCGGCCGTTTGAGGCTCCGCGATTTGAATCAGAAAGAGTCCTTCGCCGCTTTCGGCCAGCACATAAGTTCGTTGCCCCAGAACCAGAGGCGCGCCGAGAAAATAGAATCCTGCCAGAAGATTACCACGTCCGACGGCTTGGCCACCGTTTTGCGTTTGGCCACCAACTTCCCATTTGAAGAGACCGGTTTCGACATCGTACGCTCGCACAAAATTGGCCGGAACGGTTTCGCCCGAGATACCACCGATGCCGTAGCCGAAGTCGTCAGTCCATGTGGCCGCCGAGCATTCATCTACAACAAACAGCGTGGAACCGCTGATCGACATTTGAGAGGCCGTGTTCGTCCGAATCATCTGGTACAGCAATCTTGCCCGCGGGTCCACGTATTGCAGGCTCGCATAACCATCGCGAGCGGCCATGTTTCGGTCGCCATTCTGGTTTGTTCGTTCATCGATCGCCGCTCGCAGACGGCTATCAGGGCGCGTTACTTCCCACTGCAGTTCGCCAGACACCAGATCCACAGCGCGAATTCCGAAGGGGCTGCGAAGGATCGCAAGTCGACCTGTGACCAAAGGCTGAGCAGCCGGCACGATCGTGCTGTTACGCTGCAATAATCGCTGAGCTTCCCGCTCGATGGGTTCTCGGTATTCCGTCAGCAGAGGATTGTACTGCTCCGCGTATAGCACATCCTGCACCTCAAAGAGATTCGACTTCCATGAGAAGCCAAACTTTGCAGGACCTCGAGGCTGACTGGTTGAGCGACGATAGCTTCCACCGGGTTGCGACCATCCTGTGGATTGCTTGATCAGTGACTCCGCGTGCTGTTGCAGCCACGCTGGAGTCTCTGCCGGACTCTTCGGTAGCGGAATGTTCTGACCGGCCACCTGAATATTCGCATCCGTCTGATCACCGACGATCAGATTGATCAGGTCGGCCGCGTCCGCTTCCAGACCTGCCATGGAATAGCATAAAGCCATTTGCAGCCGAACAGAGTTGTCTGGCTTTTCGTTCTGGCGAAGCAGTCGACCAAGCAACAACGCGGTCTCAAGATACTCACCGCGATCCAGCGCTCGGCGGGCCAGAACCAACTGGCCTCGTCGTGCCGCTGAGCAAAATGCATAGCGAATCGTCAGCCGACGAAGTTGTTCATTGTCGCCAACCTGAATCGCGTCCGTAATGAGCTTGTCTGCAAGATCTGAATACTGTTTGGAAAATTCTTCGCGAAACTCTTCCGGAGCATTACGAAACAACGCCTCCAACTTCGCTTTGCCACCTGCTTGTAGTTCTGTTTCGCCCGGAGCGAGCTGGCGTGTATCTGCTCCGGTCTGGACCATCAGCGGATCTTCTTTTTCGCAGGCCATGGTCCATGCCTGATCAAGCTTCTCGACGGCTTCCAGCCAGCTTTCTTTGGCGAGCGATTCTTCGGTCTCGCGAATCAGTTGCTGCAGGCCTCGCTGTTCCACTTCGTCCGGCGGCTGAACGCCGAAAGCCGAGAAGAGCGGGACAGTCGTACAGATCAGCATCGCAAGCAGAAATTGTCTGGTCATGTTCAGCTTCATGTGAGTATCCAGAGAAGATTTGCGACGTTTCGCAAGCACGAGACGTCTTTTCTCAGGCGGATCATTTCGGTCATGTTCTCGCCGGGAGATTTTGCTCTCCCGAGAACGTAATTACGTGTTCATTAGCTTTCCAAACTGCCCGGGAGTGTAGCAACTGAGGGATTCAGGGTCTTCTGATTGTCCGCCAGACTTCAGACTTCTGCGGTCAGGGATTATCCTTCCGGCCATGAGCAAGCCCCTAATCTTCACAATTGTCGCGTCTGTCTGCCTCATGACTTCTGCCATCGCTCAGGATGCCGATGCTAAGCTGGATGCGTTTTTCCGGAGCCACCTGGAAGAATCTTTCCGGATGCGGCCACTGGAAGCCACGATGCTGGGAGATCATCGGTTCGATCATCTGATGGATGATATTTCGGCTGATGCTCGCAAAGGCTGGCTGGAACACTATCGAAAGCAACTGGCGAGACTGCCACAGGAAGTCACGTACGACAAGTTGTCGCGAAACGGCCAGATCGACTTTGAGATTCTGAAAGACGAACTGCTGCGAAACATCTGGCTGGCGGAGAATACTCGTCCGTTCGAAGAAGATCCGCGGACTTACGGCAACTACATCAGTGACAGCGTTTATACCCTGCTGACTCAGTCAACATTGCCCAAAGAAACGAACCTGAAAAACGCAATCAGTCGGATCGCCGAGATTCCTCGCATCGTCAAGACTGCGCGAGAAACCCTGCGCGACTCGCCACCCAGTATTCTGGAAACGGCGATCCTGCAGAATCGAGGAGCCATCGGGCTTTACGAAAAAGGCATCTTTGAACTCATCGGAGAATCGCCTCAGCTCGATCAACTTCGAACCGTGTGTGCAGCGGCGGTCAAATCGTTGAACGAACATCAGGTGTTTCTTGAAGACAGCCGCAGACTTCGGGCCAACGGAGAATGGCGACTTGGCCGAGAACGGTTTGCTCAGAAGCTTGAGCTGGTTCTGAATGCCGGCATGAATGCTGACCAGGTTCTGGCAGACGCCGAGCAGGAGTTTGTCCGTGTTCAGCGTGAGATGTATGTCGTCTCACGTCAGCTCTGGAGCCGATACGCACCGGGAAAAGTACTGCCTCCTGATGATGATGCCGGACGTCGTGAAACGATCGCAATCGTGACTCGTGCCGTCAGTCAGGAGCATGGAACTCCAGAAGCTTTGATCACGGATGCTCGTGCGACGGTTGGGAAGATTCAGGAGTTTATTCGAGCGAAGGATATTCTGCGTCTGCCTGAGCCCGATCGTTGTCAGGTCATTGAGATGCCAGAATTCCGACGAGGCAATTCGCTGGCGTATCTGGAATCTGCTTTACCCCTGGACCCTTCTGGAATCAGCTCTTACGCCGTCAGTCCTCCTCCAGCCGACTGGGGTCCGGACAGAGTTCGCAGTTTTTTGGAAGAATACAATCAGCATATGCTGCAGGTGTTGACGATTCATGAAGCCTATCCGGGGCACTATGTGCAACTGGAATACTCAAATCGTTGTCCTTCGTTGATTCGCAAGGTGCTGCAGTCAGGAGTCTTCATTGAAGGCTGGGCTGTGTACACCGAACAGGTGATGTTGGATCAGGGCTATGGCGATGGCAGCCTTCCTCTGCGTCTGAATCAGTTGAAGTTCTATTTGCGAGCAGTGGCTAACACGATTCTTGATCACAAAATGCACTGCACGGAAATGACCGATGAGGAAGCGTTTCGATTTCTCACTGAGGATGCGTATCAGTCCGAAGGCGAAGCGAAACTGAAGATCATTCGAGCCAAACAGAGTTCGACACAGTTGAGCACTTACTTCGTGGGACGAATGGCACATTGTCGTCTGCGTCAGCAGATTCAGCGAGAAATGGGCGAAGCCTTTGAGCTGGGACGGTTTCATGAGGCCGTGCTTGATCATGGCTCTGTGCCCATGAAGTATCTGCCGGAGCTGGTGCGGACTCGGTTGAAAAGTGCCCGCTGAATTTTTCTAAATGCCTACGCCTTTTTTGAATTCCTCGATAACCATGAGCACTGTGCCTGCAACTCTTCACGAACGGCTGAAGCTGTTCTCACAAACGTCAACGGTCCGTTTCTGGAGCAGGCTGGACCAGGCGGAACGACTGCAACTTATCGTCGAGCTGGAATCTGTAGATCTCAAGCAGATTCAGGAGATCTGGCAGAGCAGCCAGAAGAAGTCGACTGATGGGCTCTCCACAGCGGAACGCATTCAAAAAGCTGCCGCGCCGAAGACCGTTATTCGTCAGGCAAAATCACCCGAAGACGTTGCAAGCTGGCAGGCTGCATTAGTACTTGGTGAGTCGGAACTTCGCGCTGGCAAAGTGGCGGTTGTCACGGTTGCCGGTGGTCAGGGAACTCGACTGGGGTTCGATCATCCGAAAGGCATGTTTCCGATCGGACCCATTTCAGACCGCACATTGTTTCAGATCTTTGCCGAGCAAATTCAGGCGCGCCGCCAGCGATATGGGGCAAGTCTCCTGTGGCTGATTATGACCAGCGATGCTACGCATGCCGAGACTGTTGAATTCTTTGAGTCGAAGCAGTATTTCGGACTCCCGCAGGAATCTGTGGCGTTCTTTATGCAGGGCAGTCTTCCGGCCCTTAATGCCGCGACGGGAGAGATTCTGCTCAGTGGCCCCAGCAGTCTGGCTCTGTCGCCGGATGGTCACGGCGGTCTCATTATGGCACTCCGGAACTCCGGGTTGCTGGACCGAATGACTCAGGAAGGTGTCGAGCATGTCTTCTATCACCAGGTCGACAACCCCACGGTCATCATCGCAGACCCGGCGTTGATTGGATTTCATTTACAGCAGAAGTCGATGCTGACTACGAACGTGGTTTGCAAGACGAGTCCGACCGAGCGAATGGGAGTGCTTGTCGATGTTGATGGTCACACGGAGATCATTGAGTACAGCGAACTGACTCCGGAACAAGCCGCATCGAATGATGCCACTGGACAGTGGATTTTCTGGGCCGGCAATACCGCGATCCATGTGTTCGACCGCAAGTTCCTGCAACGACTGGCGGAAGATGGCTGTCGACTGCCGCTGCATATTGCTCGGAAGAATGTGCCGTACCTCGATGCGAGTGGTCAGCTCATTCAGCCGACGGATGCTGCCAATCCGAATGCCATCAAGCTGGAGCGATTTATCTTTGACGCATTGCCGCTTGCTGAGCGAACATTGATCGTCGAAGGCAACCGTGATCGGGAGTTCAATCCGGTTAAGAACAAGAGCGGAGCCGACTCCGCCGAGACAGCTCGTGTGGCGTTAAATCGGATCGCAACGGAATGGCTGAAAGAGTCGGGTCACTCACTGGCGGCAGGTCACGCGATCGAAATCAGTCCACTGCAGGCATTGGATGCTGCCGAGTTGAAGCAGAAACTGGCCAGCGGAAAGGTTTTGATCTCCGAGATTACCGCTCCTGCTTAACAGTCAAATTGGGCTCGATTGGTCGCAGACTCGGCAGCAATAAACGTGGGAATTCCGCTATTTCTTTGGCTGCGAGTGCGTAGAATCGCCGCGAACGTGGATTGGAATTCCTTCCGGAATCGATCCATAATGCCGCTCTGATCTGCCGCAATTTCCTACGCTACGAAAGTTCCCTGTTGGGTGTGGTTTCGCTAGACTCCCTGGATGTGACTGGAGTCAATCCGAGCATTGTGGCGCGAAACCGGATTGGTAGCCCTCGCAGAATCTTAATAAGACCCTTGTTTTCGAAAGTTTGGATCCATGGCAAAAGCACCCAAGAAACTTCCTGCAACGAAGGCCGCCAGCGAAGACCAGTTGATGCTCGACAACGCTGTCGGGCAGATTGAAAAGATGTTCGGCAAGGGTTCGATTATGAAGCTGAACCCTTCGGAGAATGCAGGAGGTTTTCCTGGCATCTCCACCGGCGCGCTGTCGATCGACCTGGCTCTGGGGGGACGTGGATTTCCTCGCGGACGAATTATTGAACTGTTCGGACCGGAATCCAGCGGTAAGACGACGCTGGCTTTGCATGCGATTGCTAATGCTCAGAAGGAAGGTGGAATTGCTGCGTTCGTCGATGCAGAACATGCTCTGGATCCACAGTGGGCCCGACGTCTGGGTGTGAACCTGGATGAGCTGCTCGTCAGCCAGCCCTCGTACGGCGAAGAAGGTCTGCAGATTGCGGAGATGTTGGTCAAATCGAATTCGGTCGACATCATCGTCATTGACTCCGTGGCTGCTCTGGTCCCCAAAGCCGAACTTGATGGAGAAATTGGAGACTCGCACGTGGGCCTTCAGGCTCGAATGATGAGTCAGGCGATGCGAAAGCTGACCGGAGCAATCTCCAAGGCCAAGGCGACGGTCATCTTCATCAACCAGATTCGTGAGAAGATCGGTGTGATGTTCGGCAGCCCGGAAACGACTCCTGGTGGTCGTGCTCTGAAATTCTTCAGCTCATGTCGCGTGGATGTGCGACGCATCAATCAGTTGAAGGAAGGCGAAAACACGATTGGCATGCGGATGCGTGTGAAGATCGTCAAGAACAAAGTAGCACCACCGTTCCGAGTGGCTGAAGTCGACATGTACAGCAGTTGCGGTATCAGCTACGAGGCGGATCTTGTGGACCTGGCTGTCGAAAACAAGATCATTGATCGCAGCGGAAGCTGGTTCAATTACGGATCCGTAAAGCTCGGTCAGGGACGCGACCGGGCTCGCGTGTACCTCGAAGAGAATCCTGCTGTTGTGGCGGAGATTCGCAAGAAGATTCAGGATCTGAAGCACATCACATCCGGTGTGGCTGTCGCTGAAGAAGAGGCGGCTGCCGCAGAAGCCGAGTAATCAGGTTGAATTCCCTCCGGATGATTCATCCTCGAAAATCCCGTCGACGGAGCGACGGGTGTCCGTTGTTTCCCAGTTGGGATTCAGACACATGTCGGAACTCGAATGTGTTTTAGCAAAACCGTCCATGCCTTGATTTCGAATGCCTGAAAAAAATCGGGACTGGCTCCCGCCGAGAGCCCGGAATCAGTGAGAAAAGCCAGCTTCAAAGGTGCCTGTCCCGGTTTTGATAGAGCCTCTTAAAGCACTTTGCCGACTTTGTTCCTACTGAACTCATGTGGCAAGAACTAGAATCTGCTGCGGGGCGGTCTTCACTGCTCTTGTCAGGTGATAAAAAAGGTACGGTCGCCTAAAATTGAATGTTCGGACGTTACTTCGCGACATTGGCTTCGGTCCCTCTTTCTAAAGATTTGCCTACTCAAATTTTCAAAGAGAACAATACCTGTGCCTCTGCAATCAATCCAGCAGGCGGTCGACGCATTGAAATCCGGTGGCATGATCATCGTCGTTGATGACGAAGATCGTGAAAACGAAGGCGACTTTGTCTGCGCAGCGGAATGCATCACACCGGAACAAGTTGACTTCATGCTTCGCGTTGGTCGAGGGACCTTATGTGTTCCTGTGGCTGCCGAAGATGCGTCAAGGCTGAAACTGCGGCCGGTGGTTGAAGAATCCAGCAACACCGCTCCAAACAAAACGGCATTTCTGCGAGCCGTTGATCATATCTCTGCGGGCACTGGTGTAAGCGCCATCAATCGAGCTCGTACCATTCGCGCGCTGGCGGATCCGGCCGCTGTGGCGGATGACTTTGTGCAGCCGGGTCACGTTAATCCTTTGCTGGCGATGGACGGTGGAGTTCTGCGCCGTGCAGGACATACGGAGGCGACGATTGATCTGATGCGACTGGCGGGAAAACGTCCGGTTGGTGTTCTGATCGAAATCTGCAGTCAGACCAGTCATGGCATGGCGGATCTGACCGAACTGCGGGCGTTGGCTGATCAGTATCAGATTCCGATGATCTCGATCGAAGAATTGATTCGTTTTCGCCGTATGCGTGAGCAACTGGTGACACGAATTGTTTCCGTGCCGATGCCGACGGCTGACCTTGGGACGCCGACGGTTGTCGGCTATCAGGTCACTCATGAAAATCAGGAACCACTGGCGCTTGTGTGGGGTGATCTCAGCAAGGCCGAAGCACCGCTCGTTCGTATGCATTCATCCTGCTTTACCGGTGATGTTCTGGATTCCTTGCGCTGCGACTGCGGTGATCAACTGCGGATGGCGATGCGGATGATTCACGAAGAAGGAACCGGGGCCGTCGTTTATCTTCCGCAGGAAGGTCGAGGGATCGGCCTGCTGGCAAAACTGAAAGCCTATCAGCTTCAGGATGAAGGTCTTGATACGGTCGAGGCCAATCATCGTCTGGGCTTCAAAGCCGACATGCGAGATTACATGGTTGGTCTGCAGATTCTGAAAGATCTTGGACTGACTCGCGTGCGTCTGCTGACAAACAATCCGAAAAAGACAGATGCGTTTGTCTATTCAGGTGTTGATCTGACCGTGGTAGAGCAGGTGGCTATCGTTGCTCCGCCGCATGAATGTCGTACGGATTATATGACGGCAAAGCGTGACAAAATGGGACATCTGCTGCCAGATAACGTGGTGAAGCAGCCCGGCACTGCGCAATAGCGTTTTCTCTGTCTCAGTTGCCCAGCATCGCGGCCGGACTGACAAAACGGCGACGTCATTAGTGTCCTGACCTGCGGCTCAGCAGAGGAATCAAAACGCGTGTCTTCGGAGACTCCTTCTTCACCCACCAAGTCGTCTGTTTCCTTGTGGGATTCGTTTGTCGTCTGGCTGCGAGTGGCTCTTCTGAGCTTCGGTGGTCCGGCAGCCCAGATTGCGGTCATGCATCGCATTATTGTGGATGAAAAAAAGTGGCTCGATGAACGCCGCTTTTTGCATGCCCTGAATTTTTGCATGCTGCTCCCCGGACCTGAAGCTCAGCAACTGGCAACGTATATCGGCTGGTTGATGCATGGAGTTCGTGGTGGATTGATGGCCGGTTTGTTGTTCATCCTGCCAGGCTTTGTTTCGATCCTGCTGCTGAGCCTGCTGTACGTTTCGTTTCAGGATTCGTTCACATTTCAGTCGCTCTTCTTTGGGCTCAAATGTGCGGTGCTTGCGGTCGTTGCGGAAGCTGTACTGCGAGTGAGTCGACGCGTGCTCAGGAATCGCGGGCTGGTCGTGATCTCAATTCTTGCTTTCCTCGTGCTGTGGACAAAACTGCTGCCGTTTCCTGCCGTCATTGCGATTGCGGCTTTGGTTGGAGTTATTGGCCAGCGATTTGCTCCGGCGATGTTCGTGGTCGCAAAGAAGAACGATGCTGAGCCCGCCTTGCCACTCAGCGTCAACCATAAGTCATGGCAATCGGAATTGTGGCGTTCCCTGACTGTCAGTGTAGTCTGTCTCACACTCTGGTTTACGCCGATACTGTTGGCCGCAAAACTGACGGGCCGTGACAGCGTCTACACGCAGTCGTCGATCTTCTTCAGCAAAGCCGCAGTGGTGACGTTTGGTGGTGCATACTCGGTCCTGAGTTACGTGGATCAGCAGGCGGTCGATCATTTTCATTGGCTTGAAAAGCGAGAAATGGTTGACGGTTTGGGGCTGGCTGAGACAACTCCCGGCCCCCTGATCATGGTGGTTCAGTTTGTCGGTTTTCTCGCCGCCTGGCGTCACGGTGTTGAAGGTACGGGGTTGCCGCCTCTGCTGGCCGGAACCTGCGGAGCCGTGTTGACGACGTGGGTCACTTTCGTTCCGTGCTTCTACTGGATTTTTCTCGGTGCGCCTTATGTCGAGAAACTCTTACACAAGAAGTGGCTAAGTTCCGCATTGACGGCGATCACTGCTTCCGTCGTCGGTGTCATCGCGACACTGGGAGTCAACTTTGCCCTGGCGACTTTGTTTGAAAAACAGTCGACACTTGTGATTGGCCCAGCGTCGATCACAGTTCCAGTCTGGTCCAGTATTCTTCCCGGAGCCTGTGCGATTTCCGTACTGGCTTTTGTCATCATGTTCGTCCTTCATCGAGGACTCGCGGTGACACTTGCGACATGCGTTGCCGCTGGCTTCGTGCTGCGATTGATGTGGCCGTGAACAATCTCGTTGTAGTGCCAGACATTGTGATGAGATGGTTTCACCGAAAGATTTATGGACCGAAAGATTTTGGTGAAAACACTGTGTTCGGACTTTATCTTTCGGTTATTCAGTTTTCGATCGAAACGTCCCGATCTTACGCGTGTCCGATTCTCATGCCGGTCGTTTTCTACGACAGAGTCATGGCCTGATTACGGCAGTTCGTAACCCACTGTACGGATGCGTCGAGCCTGATTGGCTTCCAGACGCCGGCACTCACGGCGGAGTTCATCCAGCTTGGCGTCGCCCGGAAGGTGGTCGGCACACCAGGCGAAGAGTGGTTCGGCTTCAGCATACTGCTTCTGGTCAAGGAACAGCAGCCCAAGTGCCCGTCGAGGTGGTTCGGACATGGGATCGCAATCAATGGCCAGTTGCAGCAGTGTTCTGCATTCCTCATAGGCACGCAATCGATAGACATCCCGATAAACATCCATCAGCAGAGCGACATGCCGTTCATAGTCAGCGTCGGCGGATTGATCAGAGTGGCGGACTGACTTTTGAACGGCATCCACAGTGGCATGGGCCAGGCTCATCATATCCGCTTTTCGTCCGGATTCCTGACACGCCAGCAGGACTTCCGGAAGCTCGTCCAGCGTCGGCTGGAATCGCTTCAGTATTAAATTCACCGAATGACTGCTCAACAGTGTTTGGCAGATCGAAAGACGCAGCTCACGGCTCGAGTGAAACACCTGATTCCAGAGTTTCAACGCGTCTTCGGTTTCACCCTCCTGCAGCAAGATAAGACCAATCGAGTGCAGGGCTTTTGGAGAATGGTGCCCGATTGTGATTGCCTGAGCGATCAAATGGCCATGATCTTTATCCGAGGGATCTTGAAGAAAGTCTGTCGCCATCCGAACTTCCCACGCCTTACCGGCCAGAGGACACAGCGTCAGGGCTTGTCGGCTGAAATGATTGCTCAAAAGAGGCAACCGCATGGACGATCCGAAGGCGCGTTTCAGAAAGACCAGCATTTCTTTGTCGCTCTTGTACTCGGACGTCAGCACAACATCGCGGATTTGCGGCAACGACAACCGATTGTCACCCGTTGTCTGCAGAACCTCGAAGAGCTCCAGGCATGTGGTCGCCAGTTCCTGACTGGCCTCGGCCTGGTTCGGGTTGGCCTTGAGTGATGCCAGCAACAAATGAATCCGATCCCGCAGCGATGCGGCCCGCGCTTGGCTAGATGCTGGCCGGGACTTGTCGGAGTTGTACGTCGCAGTCGCGTCTGCGTGACCAGCTCCGCCTGCATGATCAGATGCATCTTCCTGCGACTGAACAGCCCACGGTTGCTCGCCAGAATTCGTTTCGTCGGCCGTGAATAAACCACGGGCGTTCATCAGTTCATCAGTTGCATCAGAGTCCGATGATGTCGTCCGTGCCTCATGAAATGCGAGTGCCGCATCAAAGTCTGCATTCAGATATTTGAACCAAAGACGCTCCCCGGCAACTCGACGCTGCAAGTTCGGCTGAGCATTGCAGAGAACGAAAAGGCAGATGGCTCCCATCGCGAACCATCCGAGACGTGGAATGGGAATCGCACGATGGGAAGTGAATCTGGTGCAAAGCCTGAGTCCGGCCACACCCAGCAGAATGGTCGTCACAACGATTGCGGGAGCATACCAGATAAAGTCCACCGCTGCGTGAACCATGCCGCCGATCAGACTGGCACAGATGACGGTCAGTAAAGCAATCCTTGCAGAGTCACTGGTGCGGAGGATGTTGAGAACGATACGTCCTACAGATAGCAGCAGTCCCATCGCCAGCAGCCCAAGTCCCGCAAGTCCTGTTTCCAGAGCCAGATGAATGTAGGAACTTTCGGCGTGCGAGAACGTAACATTCGGAAACTTTGCCAGATCATCCATGTACAGCGGATACACAAAACGATGACTGCCGACTCCTGTGCCAAGCAACGGAAACGCTTTGATCGCCTTAATGTCTGCATTCCAGATAGATCGTCGAGCATTCAGCCTGTCGATCTGATCTGCATCGCCGGACGCTAACTGAGCGACTCGCTCTTCAACGTTGTCGCTTCCAAAAATCGTCAGCCCACACAGCGCAATGACGCCCAGACTCAGCGTGACAAATGCCAGCGACGCATGAACTCGTCCGCTTTTCCAAAGTCCCGCCAGACAAACGATGCAGGCCAGACCGGCCGAAATCATTCCTCCGCGAGAAAGCGACAGCATGATCGCCAGCAAAACACCGCCTGTTGCACAGATGAGCAGAATCAGACGCGGATCAATGACGCGATCGAAGCTGGAATGACTCCCCTGAGCAGGTCCGGGACTCGATCGACGTGCAGGACCAACAGAGACATTTGAAGTTCGTCCGATCAGCATCCACCAGATTAGTGGTCCAATCGACAACGACAGGAACTGAGCAAAATGATTGCGATTCGTGAAAGCGCCCTTGAGAACTTCGCGAGTCCCTGTGTAGGGGTGCCTGTAGAACCAGAAGAAGTAGTCGTTGGAAGTGACAAGCTGTACGACGGCAAACGCCGTCATCAGAAGTCCGGAGACTCCCACAAGTTTTAACAGATGATGGCAATCCTGTTCTCTGTTGATTCGCTGGGCGGAGACCACGGCAATCACAACATAGGAGGCCAGAATCAATAAGCCATGTTTCGTCTCAGTCGGATACAGACTGGCAGATGACCACAGTGATGACGCTGGCTGGTTCGATGTGTCGACAGAGATCGCGGCGGGAGCGGGCAACAGTCGGTCATATTCGCCGGACAAGTGACGCAGAACATCGCCTGTGATCGGAATTGCCTGCAGCCAGACAAGCAGAAGACCGGCCAGCATTAATGGTTCCAGCGAAAGCAGCACCAGTTTGCCGCCGGTCCGAATACGATGAAGACACCAGCAGAATCCGAGCGCCATCGACAGCGTGATCAGAATTCGATGTCCCCACGCTTCACGTCCACCCATGATAAACGGAAACACAACGATCAGAGCAACAAAGATTGCATCGGTAAGCCACAGCAGAAGCGGCCGTTCAGGAATCTGCCACGAAGACACGCCCGCAAACCGTGCGGTTTCCGAGGCGATGTTTCGAAAAGATTTGGAACGCCGTGACATGTGAGGATCCAGGGGTTTCGGATTGCCGATTTCCGAAATCAGATTGCCGATTGGAGATTTCCTGTCTCAAATTTCAAATATCAAATTATGCATGACCAAGTCAGGCCGCGCGTCGGACATTTTCGGTCATTGCTTCCGGAGCTGAACCTGCCGCCAACATGGACAAGGTATGAGCGACGTCTTTTTCTGACGACTTGGTTTCTGATGACTCGCTATGGTCCGGCTCCTGATCGTGTCCGTATCCATAACCATAGCCGTAGCCATAACCGTACCCATATCCGTAGCCGCCAGCATCGGTTGTCGACAGATGGTTGACGACGACGCCCAGCAGTGAGCAGCCCAGTGATCGCAATGTTTCGGTCGCGCGAATGACCATGCGGCGACGGTCTTTATCAGGGCGAACGACCAAAACGACAGCATCAACGAGTCGACCGACAATTGCCGGATCGCTGACAGCCAGCACCGGAGGGGCATCAACAACGATTTGTTCGTAGCGAGTTTCCGCCCACGCCAGCAGATTAGAGAATCGATCGGCCGCCAGAAGTTCGGCCGGATTGACTGGCCGCGGTCCGCAGGAGATCACATCAAGTCCGGGAACGATTGACGTTCGCAGGTTCTTTTCGATGGAGTCTCCCAGTTCATCGGTATCACGCAGAATTCGAGACAGTCCAATGTCATCACGCAGGCCGAGCAGCGTTGAGAGTCCCGGCCGGCGCATGTCAGCATCGATCAGCAGTGTTTTGCGACCAGACTGAGCAAAGGCGACGGCAAGATTGGAGGAAACCGTTGTCTTGCCATCACCCGGTTCGGTACTTGTGCAAACCAGGCGATTCGTTTCCTGAGGCGAGAATTCAATGCTGGTGCGAAGTGAACGAAACGCTTCAACTTCCTTGGAATGCGGTCGAGTATGGCACATGACCGCTTCGAAGCCTTCCCCCGGCAATTCATCCATGCGAGGAATCATCGACAGCACCTGAGTCTCGAGCTGCATTTTCAGCTCTTCAGGAGTTCGGAAGCGATCATCCAGAATATCCAGCACCCAGATAATCAGCAGTCCGCAGATCGTTCCCAGCATTAAAGACAGAATTCCTGTCGTCGCCAGCCGCGGAGATACCGGGCGAGTGGGAACTGATGGCTTGCTGGCGATCTCGGTGCGAATGAACGTATCTTTGTTCAGACTGATTCCGTCAGAGAAATTCTGCAATTCGCTCTGCTGTGTGTAGAGCCGTTCGATTTCTCGATCCAGATCCGCCAATCGCGTCAGTGTCTGAGTCAGGATCTGTGCTTTCGCCTGTTCCGCGTTAAGCCGAACTGAGATTGCTCGTTCGTTCGCTTCGTTTTTCTGAAGCTGCTGGTTGAGATACTGAGACAATCGCGGCCCAAGTTCCGTGCGAGCCATCTCATCCATGCGTTGACGCTGCAAGGCAGGAAGCTGTTGCAGATAAGATTCCTTGACCAGGATTTCGTCATTCAGTGCGACTATCTTCGGATGATTCACCCCATACTTCAGACTGGCATCACGAAGTTCGGAACGCAGGTCCAGCAATTCCTGATTGATCCGTTGCACGTGCAGTGCATCGGTGCTGCCGAGTCCCATTGAGTTCTCGATAAGCTGCCGACCTGCAGAATCCAGCGTTTCCAGTGCGAACTGCAGAATGTCTTCGCCGTTGCTGATCGCTCGCTGCAAGGCCGCCGCTTTTGTACGCGACTCTTCGGTCTCCTTGCGAGCGACTGCGTACTCTGCGGCGAGCAGTTTGATCGTTTCCGAGACAACGCTCAGGCTGGTCGTCTTGTCACCGGTGTCGACCAGTTCGGGGGCTGACGCTTTGAGCTGGAGTCGCTGTTCTGTGAGTGATTTCAGTTGCTCGGAAATCTGGACCAGCTTGTCATTCAGCATGCGAAGATTATCAATCGACGATCCCTGATGAGTCTCATCCAGAAACTGCTTGTAAGCCATGAGCATATGCGCCAACACCGCCGCCGCCGCTTTGGGATCTTTTGACTGATAGCTCATATCCAGCAGGTTTGTCGCAAAGGCGGATGAGACGGAAAGATTCTCGCGGATCAGTCGAATCCACTGCGTTTCCGGATAGCCCTTCAGGTCGACTCGATACTTTTCCGGAAGCTGTTTCAATGCGCGGGAGATCACTTCGTCGCGCGACATGATTTCGATAAACGTTGGCATGTCATTGTTGGGGCTGCCGTTGTTATGAGCGGAGTCTTCGGTCACACCGGCGCCGATGCGTACGATCAGCAACGAGGCATTCGATTGATAAATCCGTTGCGCCATGATGTACCAGGCAGCTCCGGCGATTACCGAAATCACCAGCGCAGCGATCAGGATCCCGCTTCGCAGCCGAACCGTTCGCAGGAAGCGAACGATCAGGTGAAGCGTGGTTGCCGCAGCATTCTGAGTTTCCTGAATGCCGAGCAATTGTCCGTCGGGAACTGACATCCTGTCCGCCTGTGTTACTGAGCTGGAATCAAAACAATGCAGTGTTACCGGAGATACCAAACCGAATCAGATTCAGTGCCTCCATAAAGACTGTGCCCGGAGTTTGTTCAACAGAAACAACATCTCCAGGACCCAGCAGAATGTTGGAATCCGCGCTGCGTTTGGCATCGCGATAACTGATTTCGATAACGGCCGGGTCCTTCTGTCCGACAACCGGACGAACGACGTAAATCTTGTTGGCCAGTTGATTGGACATTCCCCCGGCCAGGCTGATGGCATCCAGCAGATGCAGGTCCTGGCCGATCGGGTAGTCATACCGTCCCGCCGCTTTCACGAGTCCTCCGACATAGATCGGGGCGGGATCTCGTTTTTCAACCATCACAACTCCGCCGTCCTGAACGATGTACTGACCATCACCGGCTTTGGCTGCTGAAATCAGATCGATCGAATAGGAGTTCATGCCATTCTCGGCCGAGCCCGCCGTATTTGCGCTGGTGCTGCTGGCAGTGGAAAACGGTGGATGATTCATCCCGGCCACAGCCGGTCGTTCGGTCGCTGTCGCTCGATAAGGATTCCGAACTTCGACGTGCTGCCCGGCATCTTTCTCAAGACCCTGAGCCGCAGCGATGGCACTGACGACGTCACTGGCATTTGGAGGAAGTTCATAAAGTCCCGGAGCTTTGACAGCTCCCAGCACACGCACTTTGTTCATCCGTTGATGCGTTACAGTCACGGTGACCGTTGGATTGTGATAAAGCTGCCTGCGAATCGCCTCCGCGCGGATCAAAGATTCTGCACCCTGTGGTTCAACGCCGGCTATGTTCAAAACGCCGATCATTGGCAATGAGATTGTTCCATCGTTGGCGACTCGCGCGGCCATTGTTGATTGATCATCTTCGGTGAGACCTGCAGCGATCTGCACTTCCAGAACATCACCGACTCCGATGGTTTCACTTCCACCGGTTCCACTCGCCAGTCGAGACAAGTCGACCGTTTGCGGATTACTTCGCTTCGCCAGTCTGAGAGTCTCGGGCATCTTCTGCCCCCAGACACTGTCCGTCGCATAGTAGTGATTCGATGCCTGGCAACCGGTAAACATCAGGAAGACCATGATCAGACACACTGTTCGCCTTTTCTCGTTTCCGCGCGCAGCGATCGACGATTTTGCGAAATGCAAAGTCGTTAAGTCGCAGCGGAGGTGTTGCCAGAAACGGCGATGCATGGATCGGCAGTTGAGAAAGGAAGAGAAGGTGTGATTGATTCGGTGTGCAGATGATCGCAGCCGCCAGTGAATGCCTGAGAGATTCAGACGCTCGCCGTGACTTGCGAATGGTTGAATGAGGAGAGAGAAGAGAGGGTTTGAGAGAGGAGAACCTGGCCGAAATGGCTTCTACGGAAAGTCCCCATGCCGGGTCAAGACGAATGCCATTTTCCGCACCCAGGACAGCAAAATCCGCCTTATGTGCAGCAGATTTTGCCGAATTGAACCCGTGGAAGAGGTTGAGGGACTGGCATCTTGTGGAACTCGCCGGTCATCGGAAGGTGGCCGCCGGCAGACTCGCGAAACGTCGCCCGATGTGTGAAGTTTATGCCTGGACTTTGAACGACAAACTTTCGGTCATCCCCATCCCGCTGCAACTCAGCGACCCCGCCGCTACCGTAATGCTGCAGGAAGTTCTTTAGATTCACCGCGCCGCTGGACCCGCCGCTAACGCCAGAAGGGCTGAAGTGGACGCAATCCTCGCCGAATCGCGACCCTTGACGGTACTAAAGTGGCAACCAGATAAGTTGATTACGGATCTCTTCGCCTGACAATGTTTGGCAGATCAATGTCAAGTCATCAATCACTTTGCGAACCAAAAGCGCACCATGCTTTGCGAAGATAACCCCGGCGAACGGCATTCCGCATGCATGATGATCGGCGGCGAGAATCAGAAAATCACTGTCTTGAGTGAAGATTACTCGTCCTGATTCACCAGCTCGTTCAAGTATCGAGCGGTCACTTTCCTGATGACAGCCGTCGTCAAAAGCCGTCAGTACGTCGAGGCCATTCATGCGGCAGCCTTCCGTCACAGCGCGGACGACGTTGTGATCCATGTACAATGTAAGTGTCATGTCACAGGCTTGCCCCGGAGCTTTTCAAGTACTGCGGAGTTTTCAAACCGGCTCTGCAGGTACTCGCTTTGTGTCTCGGCCGCCTGCAATTGCAGGTCACAAAGGACCTGATGTTCGTAATAGTATCCGAGCGCCGCATGAATCTGGGCGAGTGAGAGTCCGGCAAGCTGACGGTGGATCTGGTCCGCATCCCAGCGGTATCCCAGATGGCAGCTTACGATTTCTGTGACCTTTGTGGTGGTTCCCTGAACGAATGCCACACCGGCTTCATCCAATTCAATAAACGGCCAGGCAGTCGTGGCCACTGGACGTCCCTCCAATATGTTTTTTGAAAGACTGATGCTTTGAGACAACAGTGCTGCAAGTCTACCTTTCCGACGATCCCTGCAACAGTGGTAAATTCCGTTTCACTCGTTTCGCAGCGTACAATCAAACATCGCCGTTTTCGGGGCATACCTGGCTCCGGATCCGCAGTGAGTTGTTTTGGACACCACAGACGTGGCGGAGTCCATAACATTCAATCCAGAGCGCCTACCACTTCTGGGGAACTTCAGAAAGCCCGTCGGCGGAGCGACGGGTGTACTGTTCGCACGTCGCTCCGTCGACGGGATTCCGCTCTTCAAGTGACTCTGGAGTTTGTCAGATGTTAAATCCAACAGAATTATTCCGTGTTCTTCCGCCGTTCGTATTCTTCGTCGAACTCAGCCTGGCACGCTTCACAGGATTCCCACGAGCCGTAGTGCTGAACCCATCCGGTGGCGACGAGATTGGGATGAACTCCGGCTTCGGGAAGCAGATCGTCAATCAGCAGCCGATAAGCCTGTAGCGCAGTAAAGTGGGGACACATGTCGAACGCCACGCCTCGCAGAGCCATCGCGGCCAGCAGCGAATGAAGTGCAATCCATGCCTGCTGTTCATCGAGCACATTGTCGGGTTTCGGCAGACTGAGCGGGCTTTCGAACAACCATGTCAGCGGCTCATCCTTCGTGCCATCAGTCACCTCGTCCCACTGTTCGTACATCGCCTTCGTTTCCGGATCGATCCCCGGGATGATCTCATCCCAACTGCGGGGCTCCTGAGGTTCACAGTCGGTCCACGGAAGTTCATCTTCGAGCGGAGACGTGTCATCTGCGGACTCCGCATCAAGTGACGACTGACTGATCTGCTGGCTCAGGCCTTTCGGAAAGAGCCCAAACGGATCGTCCTCGTCTTCAGCGTCAGGGGGCGATACGGAACTGATGCCAAAGACTCCGTCATCATCGAGTGAGATCGCTGTGATGGACGGTGGCCCGACATCGTCCGGATCCGGAACAGGGTCAGGTTCCGGGTCTGCCAGCCGGTCATATTGTCCAGCGAACTCAAGGATTGGATCGAGCAGTTCGAGGACGACTCGGCCGTTCTGACTGTACCACTCGAGATAGATGGACGCTCGCTGTTCTTCGGGCGGATTCTCTCCGCGTTCTCGAGCCATGCAGAATTCTTCGATCGGAATCAGTGGCACGCGAACCATACGATAAAGACTGTCGCCCATCGGCCCGATCTGATCGTTATGAAAGTGCTCTTCGAGAACAGGTCTCGGGTTGGGAAGATCCCGCTCACGAACTTCGAAGCGAAAATCACGCCCGGCGAGTTCTCCCTGGAGGTTGCCCACAAACGACAGCATCACGAGTCGTGGCTCGGAGGCTGCGTCTTCACCTTTTCCGGTCGCTCTGAGCACCTCCAGCCATCCCGACACACTGTTTTGCTGCGAGTTCCGAATTTCTCCGCGGAGCACATAGCTCTCCAGACGATATGCCATTTTGCGCCTTTCGAAAGCAGAACTGTTCATCAAGCCGACGCAGGTCGGCACGCGTGCGAGAAAATCTTCGACTGCAGGATTCTACCACGGCTCCCTAAGCAGAATGTAATCAGCCAGGCACCATCCACGTCAGCCAATACGCCTGAGCCAGAGTCAGCAGGCCCATCAGCGAGGCCAATGCGACGCTGTGCCAGAAGACGAAGCGGAGAATTTCGCCTTCGTTGCCTGATTGTTTGGTGGCCACGGCGGATACAACAATGCTCTGCGCGTCGATCATTTTGCCCATGACGCCGCCGGTACTGTTGGCAGTGCAAATCAGGACCGGATCAAGTCCCAGTCGTTCGGCCGTGATCCGCTGCAGACTTCCGAAAAGGGCATTGGCTGAGGTGTCTGAGCCAGTCAGAGCAACTCCAAGCCAGCCCAGCATGGCCGCAAAGAACGGATACAGGACACCGGTCTTTGTAAATGCCAGGCCCAAAGTGGCGTCCATGCCGCTGTATCGAGTGACATAAGCCAGTGCCAGCATCAGAGCAATCGTAAGCAACGGAAATCGCATCTCACGAATTGTCCGGAAGAAGATACGGATGAATTCTGCAGGCCTCACTCCCATCCAGAGGGCCGACAAAACAGATGCGAAGAAGATCGATGTTCCTGTGGCGGACAACCAGTTGATTTTAAACTCCGCCGCTTCTGGTTTGCTGTCGGTGGACACCTCTTTGTTGCGCTGGACCTGATGATGCAGACCCGGAAATTCGAACTTGATCATCGTGTGAGCATCAAAGTACGTCTTCACATCCTTCAGACCCCACGCGAACACGCAGACAGACAACAAGACCCACGGAATCCATGCGGAGATGATTTCTCTGGTGCTGTCGACTGTAGATGTTGGGGACTCAACAACTTCTGTCTGGACTATTGCGGCAGAAGCCGTTGGTGAGGTTTCTGACTCGTCCTCGAACTTCCATATAGATTTCGGTTGCCACACTTTAACAAACAACGTCAAGGCGATGAGCGATGCCAGGCCGGCCGCGACGTCGACGAGCGTTGATCCCAGATAGTTGGCCGTGTAGAACTGCACAGCGGCAAAACTGCCACCGCAGACGAGCACTGCAGGCCAGACTCCGACAAGACCTCGCAGGCCGGACATGGTGCAGACCATCCATGCGGGCACCAGCAGCGAAAAGAACGGCAACTGGCGTCCGGCCATTTTGCTGAGCAGCATCTCATCAATGCCAGCGGTATCAGCCAACACTTTAATGGGCGTTCCCAACGCACCGAAAGCCACAGGGGCGGTGTTGGCAATCAGAGCCATCCCGGCGGCCTGCAGCGGCCGAAAGCCGGCTCCGATCAACAATGCCGAGGATATCGCGACAGGAGTTCCGAACCCGGCTGCTCCTTCCACGAAAGCTCCAAAGCTGAATGCAATCAGCAATGCCTGAATACGACGGTCGGGCGATAACGATGCGACGGATCTCTTCACGATCTCGAACTGTCCGGTCTCCACGGTCAGCGCGTAGAGAAAGATAGCCATCACCACGATCCATCCGATCGGAAACAGCCCGTACCCTGCTCCGTCAACGGCCGATGCGACTGCGGCACTCACCGGCATGTGAAACACGAATATTGCAGCCAGCATCGCCGTTGCCAGTCCGGCCGCGGCCGCCATATGCGCGGAGACTTGTCCGGAACCCAACAGTCCCAGCAGCACGACGATCGGAAGAGCCGCGACGAGTGTCGAGAGAAACTGGGAGTTCAATGGGTCGTAGTTTTGCAGCCAGGGCATGCGGTTACTCCGCAAACTTGCGACTGCTGACTTTGTCGGCCTTGGGGAAATCTTCGGGAATCGGCAGTGTAACTTTGCCGGTTGCTGCCCATTCGGTGCCGCGTTGCAGAGTTGTGATAAAGCCGACGCATTCCTGTGAGTATTCCGCATGCCCCATTGGCGTGTGGAAGACTCGACCTTTGCCATAGCTGATCGTAAAGATCATTGGCTCATGACGACCAGTGACTTGTGACTCAGCGGTGGCAAGCACCTGCATGTTTTTCGCTGGACCGCGAAGTTTGTCGTAGAGTTCATCCTTCGCATGCAACCATTCGACAGGCATATCTTTCACAATCGGATGTTCGCGATCGCGAATAACTACAGGGAACTCCCATTGAGCTCCATGGTTGCCACCGTTGCCAGGCGTTTCGTCACGAACAAGTTTGCCTTCGGCGTTGATGTAGACGTACGGTCCGGATTTCTCATTGCGACCGCCCCAGCCGCCGAGTCCGATCATTTCGTTGTACGCAGGCCATTCCGGGAATGAATTATCCGCGGCATGGACAACGACGAAGCCGCCGCCATTGCTGACAAAGGTTTCGAAGGCTTTTTGAGTTTCCTCGGGCCACGGAGCAGCACCGTGACCGAAGTTGCTGATGACAACCGAGTACTTGCTGAAGTCTGGTTTAAAGTTGGGATCGGTTCCTTTGGGGGCAGCCGTTGCGACATCGACAGTGAACATCTTTGTTTGTTCGAGATACGCCTTCATCATCTTGGTGGTTGTCGGCCAAACGCCATGATTGTTCTGGCCGTCAACGATCAGGGCTTTCATGGGTTCGGCGGCATGTAATGAGGTGCTGCCGATGATCAGGGCAGCAATCGCGGTGAGTAACAGGGTTCGCATGGGTTTAGTTGCCTCGCGGAAAATGGTGGGGGGAGAATCCCGTCGGCGGAGCGACGGGTGTACGGTACGCCCGGCGCTCCGCCGACGGGACTTTTTCAGGGTCAGGGTTTTAGCTTCCACTGTTCATCAAAGAAGTTGGCATCAACAACTTTGCCGGGCCAGATTGCGTTTGGTGGAGTGTTGAGATCGATAACAGCCCAGTCAGGTAGCATAGGAACCTGGCGAGCGTTGTTGAGGTACGCGTAGTCTCGGAAAGTGAAGCTGCTGTTGAGCACGACGTAGCGGTTCAGATTCAGCGGGTTGGGATGAATCAGAATCGGAGCATGGTTCTTAGCGTCGTAGGATTTTTCGCCGACGGTGACTTTGTCGGCCGTCCATTGGATCGGCAACTTGTCGGCGATTTTGGCCAGCACGCTGTTTGACTTTTGGTCGCCCCAGAGCACGATATTGGAAGACTGAATCATCTCATCGGTCAGATCCACATCGTTGACAACTCGCGCGTCACCGCGGAAATGTCGTCGCCAATGTTCGATGGCTCGAGTCAGCTCGGCCTCAGCCCACTTGCCGACCGCTTCATTGGCCGCCGTTCCGGTGGGGCGAACGAAGATGAAGGAATCCATGAAGGCATCATCGATCGGGCCCTGGAGGTTGTGGCGTTTGCGGAGGCCATCGGGTGCAGGGCCGATACCCCATTTACCGTCGGGTGACCGACTAAAAGCAATCCGAAAGGTTCCGTCGGAAAACGGTGCCTGGGCCGAAAACTGGGACGTCGGTCCGGAGGGGCCATGTATAGTACTCGGCAATGAGTCTTCATCAATAATGTGAATCTGCAACTCTTCCTTATTGAAAAAACGGTTTCCGGTATCTTTCCAGAACAACGGGAGGTCTTCTGGTTCGAGTTCAATTTGAAACGATGAAACATTGCCCGCGAAAACCGTTAGCCCTGCTGGTGAGTTTTCTCCGTGTTCGTGGCGCCAATAGGCACCTAAGAAGCTTTGCTTCCAATGCTCTATCAAACCTTCAATTTTGAATCCGTGCATCTGGTTGTATCTGAGCGAATGCGTGAATAACCGAATGCCGTTGCTGGCTCCCTGGCGAGGCTGTTTTGCCAATGCATGAAGCGAATTTGCTATCAGTGTTTTTGACTCAACGTCATACTTGTGTCCCATACCTTTCCCGATCACATGACGCAGCCTGATGCCGTGTTCCGCCAGCGCCTTCTCCATCACATCTGCTGCCTGCTTCTGTGAATCGTTCTCACCGCTGTACGCAATCGTCGGGCAGTGAGTCAGGTTCAGAGCCCATTTGTCGCAGTCGTAGAGATTCCAGAGTGTCTGTTCCCAAGGCATTGGCTTCAGCTCTTCTTTCTGGAACACTTTCAAGAACTGAGGTGTCTCGGAAAATCCTGCACCGGGATTCGCTGCGAACCAGCGATCGGCATAATGCGTCGCAAACTGCCAGCAGGCCGCGCCGCCCATGGAGAATCCTCGAACGCTGATGCGGTCTTCGTCAACGCGGTAATGCTTCTGAACATCTTCCAGAGCTTCAAGCACGTCGACTTCCCCGGCGAACTTGAACGCGTTGCAGTAGCGGCCGTAGGGATGCAGCATGATCGTGTGGTCCGGAGTAAACTCGCCGGGGTTCTTCATGCGATCCCACAGGAAATTCACCTCGCTGAGCTTTTCGCCTCGCCCGTGAAACCAGATGTCGCAACGAGTCGGCACGCTGTGATCGATGGCGTACGTCGGCGGAATCACCAGGCCGTATGGCTGCACGGTGTTGTCGATGCGGCTGATGTAGCCTCGCACGACAAGACCCTTTTGAGTCATCCATTCGGGTTTACCGGCCAGCAACTGATCCGCTCGCTTGATGCCCTCAAGCAGCAGAGCATCGGCCTTGTCGAGGTCTTTGACGTCGAAGAATTCCTGATAGTCCAGAGCACACCGGACGGCTCGTTCGAAGATCATCACATCGGGCAGTAGCGACTTCGCCGCAGCATCTTTGCTCGCGTTGATCGCAGCGATCTTTTCCTGAAGCTGGCCCAGAGACGTTCGCATTGAGGCGGCTCGATCCTCCGGCACAGGCACACCCAGCTCCGGGATGCGGCGAACGTTTTCAGGGATGTTGTCCTTGATGCCGTCGGCATTTGTAAACGCAGCTGAGCTCAGCGTTAAAACAATCAGAGCGATGAAGGTGGCAGGTCGCGTCATTGGGAAACCTCACGGCGGGATTGAGCGTTGTGTGGAGCAGAATCGTATCGATCGACGAATCAGGTGCAAAATCACTTGTGGAATTCGGGTAGGTACTCCTCGCCGACAACGATCTGCAGAATTCATTTCGTGGAAAAGCAATGCGATTGAACCCCTTTGGGGTCAGGTCAGGACCTACAAAAACAAGCATGCTGCGTATCTCCGCCTTGCAACTGGAGGGCTATTGCGGCGACAATTGGAAGGCGCACGCCTGCGGAACGAAGTTGGGAGTTTGAAGATGACCGGAACAGTCCTGGAACGCAGTCTCAGCTCAATCATCGCTCGACTGCAAAAGCTGCGGATTCTTCGTCGACAGACGGGGCTCTGGCTGATGCTGTTGGTTCCGGCCATTGTCGTCACGATGTGGCTGCCGCCTCAGGTCGGTTATCTGGGAGTTGAGTTCCCCGTGGTGCTCGGCA
>JBIIIF010000234.1:0-11305 GCA_044235005.1 Planctomycetaceae bacterium
CAGACCGGTCCTTGGATCGGAAGACGTGCTGGCGATCCAGAATGTGGTAAAACAGGTCATTGTTGAACCAAAGATTCTGAAATACATCGTTGATATTCTCGACGCGTCACGCAAATGGGGCTCGGTTACCGTTGGCCCAAGCCCTCGTGCTGGTGTGAACATGTTGTTGGCGGCCCGGACGTTGGCGGCCAGTCGAGGTCGGGATTTTGTGACTCCGGATGATGTGAAGGAACTGGCTCCATGGATTCTGCGGCACCGTTTGCGCCTGCGTCCTGAAGCCGAACTGGAAGGCGGAACTCCCGACGAAACTATCCGCGCGATTCTGGAAAGCGTGGAGGCGCCGAAGTCATGATTCCGTCCCGGCGACTCGTTCTGACGGCGGCGATTCTGGCCATGCCACTTCTGCTGGCCGGCTTGAATCGTTCGGCGGCCGATGCAGCATTGCTCCTGAACCTGGTTCTGGTGGCAGTGGCCTGCGTTGATTTGCTGATCAGCCCCGGCCCTGACGATGTCGCCATCCATCGGGAGATTTCGGAAGTCCTGAGCGTCGGTGCTTCCAATCCGGCGACCTTGACTGTTCGCAATCGCACCGGTCTCACTTTGGCGATGACGCTGCATGATGATCCGGGCCCCCTCTGCGAAGTTGATCGACTCCCGCAGTCCGTCACAGTCGGCCCCGGAAAAGAAGAAACGATTCACTATTCGGTGAAACCCAGCCGTCGTGGGGCATCGGAGATGCCAGCGGTGCACCTCCGGTTTCCGACTCGACTGGGGCTGTGGACGCGTCATCAGATTCGCCCCCTTCCCACACCGATTCGCATCTATCCGGATATTCGAGCGGTCTATCGTTATGAATTGATGGCTCGCCAGAATCGTCTGTCCGAAATCGGCGTGCGCATGGTCCGTATGCCGGGGCAGGGCCGAGAATTCGAACGACTGCGAGAATTCCGTTACGGCGACGAAATCCGCCAGATTGACTGGAAGGCCACCGCCAGACAACGACAGCTCATCAGCCGAGAGTTCAATGTCGAACGCAATCAGAACATCGTGATCATGGTTGACTGCGGTCGCTTTATGAGAAATGAAACCGACGGTATCTCTTATCTCGACCGCGCCCTGAACTCCGCCATCATGCTCAGCTACATCGCGCTGGGGCAGGGGGATAACGTTTCGCTGCTGGCGTTCTCCAACAAGATCGAGCGATTCATCCGTCCGGTGCGAGGCAAGCCGGGAATTCAGTCGATCCTGAGATCTACCTATGACATTCAGGCGTCGCAGAACGTCTCCGACTACAGCCTGGCGTTGGAGTATTTGACGACGGTGCAGCGAAAACGCGCTCTGATTGTTCTGATTACCTTCGTGACCGATGAACTGCAGTTGCGTGTGATTGGCGCGAGTCTGAAACTGCGATCACTGCCTTACCTGCCTTTGTGTGTCCTGCTGCAGGACGTCGGTTTGCGGCAAATGGCAGATCGTATTCCCGAGTCCGACCTGGATGCTTATCACACGGCCGCGGCAGCTCAGGTCTTAACCGGCCAGTCACACGAAGCCGCTTCCCTTCGCGAAGCCGGCATCATGCTGATCGACACACCTCCGGATCTGCTGACCGAGCGATTGATCAACGAGTATCTAAGCATCAAAGCTCGCAATCTGATGTGAAGCCATGCGCACTTCATTTCGCACGGAGCCCGTTTTCTCTGGCCGTTCGCCTGAGGACCAGCCCCGATCCGTGGCAGGAGTTCTAATCATTCTCCTGCCTTTATTCTTCTGCGTCTGCGATTCGATCGCCGTAGAGGTTCTGCTTCGAAAGCCGATTCCGCTTCCATCTTGATCAGGCAGGAGAATGAAGGCAGAAGAAGGAATCGCAACTTTTCTTACCTTGCCTCATAAGAGCCTGCCAATTCGTTGCAGATTCGCCAATCACGTTGTTGGCTTGCCACGAGATGCGAGCACCGTACGCGCATGAAATAGAGAAAGACTCTAAAGTGTCAACGCGCACTTCATTTCGAGCAGAGCCCTTGATTTCGCATTAAACCCTTTTTCCCTTCGCGCCTCCGCGCCTTCGCGTGCCAACCCCTTCCCTGTCTGTCAAATTTGCAATTTTAAATCTCCAATAATCAATAATGATTCCCTCACCCCGCCACATTGAATCCACGGAACCTCTCACATTCAGTCCGGGACGATTCACCACAGAGTATAAATCATCATCGTACTCACATCGGCATGTCCCAACAGCTCATGCACCATGCGAATATCCGATCCAGACTCCAGCAGATGAGTCGCAAAGCTGTGACTGAGCACATGCGGAGTCACTCGTGCAGGTTGACTTCATCAGGAACGCAGCAGTTTCAGCCGACGACGAATCGATTCCAGCTCCTCGTCTGAGGGATCAGGAGCCACAGCCTGGAAGTAATCATTATCGATTCCCATGTTGTCCTTCACGTCCTCGCCCGTCAACGGATCTGCATCGCCAAACGTCGGCTCGGCCTCGAAGTCGCGGTCCCACAGGATGCTGGGCGATCGGGGGGCCATCCGATCCCAACTCATGTCGTTATAATCCTCAATCCCCCAAAAACCCTTTCCGTCTTCCTCTTTCACAAACACAAAT
Source organism: Planctomycetaceae bacterium (assembly GCA_044235005.1). Classification (GTDB taxonomy): domain Bacteria; phylum Planctomycetota; class Planctomycetia; order Planctomycetales; family Planctomycetaceae; genus SXXK01. The sequence continues at coordinate 2,609 of JBIIIF010000234.1, forward strand.
CCCTAGTAGCTCCGGATGCTTCCGATTTATCGTTCTACGGTTTTCACGCCCAGCCGCACAACCACGGCACGAACACGAAGCCGCGTCTCGGGTATTTCCGCAGTCGTGGCTCCACTCACGCGGACCGGCTATACCTATCGTAAGGACTTTGAGGATGGAAGAAAGCTTGAAAAATCCGCTTTGTGTAATTGGATTAGCCTTCGCAATTTTTTTGATATTGGTCTGGGCCAAGTTCTATTGGAAAAAGCGAATTACTCAATGGGCAAAAACGCGAGGCTACTTCCTGATTGAGTATCGCGGTGCCATGTTTTTTGAAGGTCCGGGTGGAATGCTCAGGACTGATAATCAAACTGCTTTTAAAGTTAAGGTTCGCGATTCTGGGGGCAAAATCCGGAGTGGCTGGTTGGTTTTTGGGAGTTACTGGAATCCGTTTTCTCCGCCAGATGAACTGTTACAGAAAGAATGGGACTGATGCCACGCCCGCCTTTCGTTCCCTTATCATCAAGTTCTTGCTCGATCGGCGTTTCAGGAATCATGGGGCCATCCATTTGTTGTAAACAATTTGGCGGAAATGTACACTTGTGTCAACGTTGCTGGTGCTTGAGTTGAGTCGGGGAAGAAAAATCGGAGAATCGCATGGCACGCATGAATCGGCGGGATGTGTTGGCGGACGGTGAGATTCAGGTGGTTCACTGCATCAATCGGTGCGTGCGACGAGCCTATCTTTGCGGGCAGGATCCATTCACCGGGACGGACTACGAGCATCGGCGGGAACTTATTCGCCAGCGGATGGAGTTTCTCGCGGGAATCATGGGCGTTGAAGTGCTCGGCTATGCGGTGATGAGCAACCATTTCCACTGCATTTTACGCAGTCGGCATGATGTGGTCGCGACCTGGTCGGATGCTGAGATTGCTCAGAAGTGGTGGATGTTGTGCCCGGCCCGTAAGCACAAAGATGGCAGTCCGGCGGAACCGACGGAGTTCGAGCTGAACTCGATTCGCAACGACAAGAAGGGGCTCAAGGAGAAGCGAGTTCGCCTGTCGAGCATTTCGTGGTTCATGCGTTTTCTGTCTGAGAGGATCGCGAAAGCAGCGAATAAGCAAGATCAGTGTTCGGGCCGTTTTTGGGAGGGACGCTTCAAGAGTCAGATACTTCTGGATGACGCGGCAATCCTGACGTGCCTGCAGTACGTCGACCTGAATCCGATTCGAGCAATGATTGCGACGACTCCGGAAGCCAGCAATTTCACGAGCGTGCAGGATCGCATCGTCGACTTGAAGGCAGCAGCAGAAGAGTGTTCAATTGACAGTGTTCCGTGTTCGGGAAAGGCCGCGTCGTCGCCGAATTTTGAGGAAGTGCCGGCGCCCGAACGTCGCCATTTTGACGCGGCGGTGGAGCACGGTTCGCGAGCCGGCTGGTTGGCTCCGATTCCGCTGAAGCCCAGGCGTCAGGCCGTGCGAACCAAGACGACGGGGCGACGAGCTTCGAACAAGGGCGTCCTGTCGATGGGGCTCGGCGACTATCTGCAGTTGCTGGACTGGACGGGGCGTCAGATCCGCACTGACAAACGAGGCGCGATGCCGGAGAATCTGCAGCCCATGTTCGAGCGACTTGGGATCTCAGCGGAGATGTGGGTGGATTGCGTGGTGAACTTCCGCAAGTGGTTCCGTTCGAGCGTAGGTCGCCCGAAATCAATGGAAGCATCCGCCGAGGCCAGAGGCCACAACCGAGCCATCAGCATCACCTCCGCCCGCCGAGCGTTTTCCGCCACATCACTGAAATGAAAATTCCGCCAATATGCCCTTAGCTTGCCTGAAACATCAACAATAGATGGCTGGCCCTTTTATCCGGGCCCTTTTATCCGTGAGAAGGTTGTTCGCTAAGATCGGAGAAAGTGGACCACCCTGCATCGTGCCTTCGATCGAAGGTTGCAGTTCACGTTCGACCATCTTCGCACAGATCGGACAGCCATCCCGCTGCGGTGCAGGTTTCGAATACGACCATGTCCGCCGCATGCTGTTTGAAGAGCTCCGTGAATTTCTGACAACACGCATTGAGCTTAATAAACTCGGCCTTGCCTTCAACATAAATGCAGGCGACGGTCTTGAATTTTCCAAGGTCTAGTGCGACGATCTTCATTGGTAGTCTTTCCACAAAAAAACCAACGTACGGATCAGTGCGATTGGCACTGCTTCTGTTATGGGGAACAATTCCTGCAGCAGTCAAGAACCTGCTGCTGCAAACGGCTTTCATGGATTCTTTAGGCGGTAGATTGTGACTCGCGAAAGAGAACTCACTGTTACTCCAGGCAATGTGGTTCGGTTTTTCTCCGAAGAGGAAGCCGCGCAGTTGGTAAAACTGTGGATCTCCACTTTTAGCAATGGCGACAAGGGACTGAAGAATGAGCAGTTCCTCTGGCACATCTTCAGCGGCTGTGTCTATCCAAGCGTTGGGGGAGACATGGCGCTCAAGCAGTACAGCGCACAGATCGGGACTGAGTTCATCGTTCTATCGAACGATCGCAGGGTGGCTTTCCTCACCGACAAACTGCCTGACTCAGTGTCACTGTCTGACTATTACGTATTTCCGCCGAACTTTGCATGGACCATGGCATTCACTCATGAGGCTGGCTGGCTCGGCCCGTACTTTGCTCGTCACCCGAAGCCCGAGGCATTGGACAGAGCCAATGAGGCTGCCGTTCGCAAAGTCGTGGAAGCAGATTTGGCCCGTAAGATTGACCCCTAAACACGAAGCTCAATGCCTTGGCTACCTCTTCATGGCCGAGTCAACTCATGGCAAGCTCATTAACTTCCGCCGTCAGTCCGTTGAGTCTCGCTTTGTAAATACCTCTCGGACGTTGGACGAACGAAGAAAGGTCGATTGGCAGACCAATTGGTTCTCAGGTGAACCTTTACTTCTTCAAGTCATTCGAGAACTGATCGAGGATTGGGGAGTCGGATTGGATGCATCGCTTTATCGGAAAGCCATTCTCAAATGCGCTGGTGAAGAAACGGCCGGCGATTATCTGCTGCCAATATCAGACTCAGGTCGTTCCCTCGGCAACCAGCAGTTTCACCTGCTCAATTCTGACACAGGTCTTGCAGTCACGACATATTCAAAGGACGCACCGAACAACAGAAACGAATTGGCAAAGATTGTTTCCATTAGTCCCTTAAAGCACCTGCACTGGGTGAATATCACGCACGGCCAGGTGTGTTTGGAAACAATTCCATCTGGCTGAATCCCTGATATAGACCAAAGAACGTGGAGCCGCGTTTCACGATTTTTCTGCCAGCAATGCGTTTATCAAACTCTACGCACCTTCCGACGGAAACTCCGTCCCAAGCCCTCCAACAAACTCTACGGCAGTTCGTGGATTCGAATCTTGCGGAATTGGATTGGTGAACCTTCGCTCTCAAGGCACAGATAGCCTTCAGCCGGTTCACAGCCTGTTCCGCCGGAGACCTCTTCTCCGTTCACCCACAGCCGCACTTCTCCATTAATCGCTTGGATGTAGTACTGGTTCCAGTGCCCGTGGCCGTTCGCAAGATGTCGGCGTGGATAGCTGCGGCTGCCGTCCGGAGACAACGGAGGAAACGGCGTCATCTTGACGCCAACGGGGAATACGTCACCGTTGGTTCCGAACCAGTCGGTCTTGGCTCCGTTGGCCTTCATCCGTTCAGTAAAGCCGTGATCCAACACCTGAACTTCAATGCCAGACGGTAATCCTGGTTTACCCGCTGCAGTCAATCGCTCAATCGACGCTGGCGTCCCCCAGACGAATACACCGCTGTTGCCGCCTGCTTTCTCATGCATCCACTCGACGATGATTTCGAAGTTCTTGAACTGTTTATCCGTTCGCAAAACACTGACTGGCTGACCTGTGCAATGCAACACGCCATCTTTCCAGCTCCAAGTGTCATCAGCACTGTTGACCTTCTTGAAATCCGCTTCTGTCAAAGATCGCCAGCCGGGCTGGGAGTCATCAATCGTTGTGGGTTTCGGGCTGTGATCCGCGACGGGCGCAACTTCAAGGTACGACAGATCGTCAGGCTTAACGCCGGTTTTCAGACCGGCCGCACCAGCTGGTCCAGGTTCATAGGCGCCAGTCATCGCCACATCCGACCATGCGTCCACCTTGTCGTCCAGTCCCACACACCAATAGCTGGCATTCACCAACATGCGGCGAAAGTCTTCGATTCGAAACGCATCAGCGTGCCCGATCGTCGTCGTAAAAATGCGAGCCGCTTTTCCTGCAGATCCCGTGTAAGACTTCGTCCACGCAATTGGCACCGGAGCTTTATCAGCCACGGGCTCATCTTCGGCTGACCAGCCTGTCAGCGGCTGACCGAGAAGAACGGGCTCGCTATCGCCTTCCAGCTTTTCACTCACGCCATACACGTCATCAGGAACCCAGAAGTTGCGACGAACGCCACGAAAGATCGGATGACTGCAGGCAAAGTTCACAACATGGCAACGAGTACTCTCAACCAGATTTTTTCCATAGTGCGAGACCCACGTTTCTCCCAGCACCAGTCGTCCCCATCCGCCGACCGGCTCTTTGCTGGCGGAGTCAAACTTTGCGTAAACACTGTCAGGTCGAGTTGCATAGCGAAACGGATGCGTAGCATTACGGATACCAATGATGGGACGTCCGGATTCAGCATAGTCCACGATGTGTTTCATCTGATCATCAGGAAGTTCTCGCCATCGCAGAAACGCAACGAGCAGATCTGCCGAATCCAGCAGTTCAAGACCGGGAATGTTATTGTTCACGCGAGGATCGATCGTTCCAGTCTTTGGATCGATCGCAAAGAGAACTGTACACTTGAAGCCATGGCGAGAAAGAATGCGAGCCATCAGCGGCATCGATAACTCTGAGCGATACGACTCTTCAGCGGCAATAAAGACGATGTGCTTTCCTTTGCCTGGCCCTTCTCCTCCCGGATAAGTCAGCCATTCTTCAGCCTCCACTAACGGAGCAGAAAGACCAAAGGACAACAGCACCAGAAATGTCGCCAGAATGCTTCGAAGCAGTCTCATCGATCGTACGCCTCTGAGAGAGAAGGACAATGACCTCAACGTGGACTCAGCAGTATAACGAAACTGTGGACGTCTCGCATTCGTGGAGACATACAAGCGGAATCACGTGAGCTGAAAAATTTCGTTTGCGGCAAATACGGCAAACCAAAATCTGCTCAAAATTGAGCGATTACCTGACGACCTGTTTTCCTGCGTCGTAGGGAATAGGTTGTAATGAACGAGCCACAGCGAGTGCAGGCACATCGAATTCTCGTACTTGCGTTCGACGGCGGAGATCGACCAATGGCCTGCGTGGCAACAGGTCTGCATGTGATTGTGCAGGCGAAACCAGGTATGCCTTCGCTTCGCTTGTCACACCACGTTATTATTCTGCGAATGGCATCAATTGCGGCAGGATATCAGCGGCATTTATGAGTACTGATGCTTAACATTCCCTGCAGGGGGAGGAGGAAGCAATGAGTTCCGTGACAACTCAGAACGAAATCGAATATCCGGAATCCGATGGAAAACCCATGGGCGAAACCGACCTGCACCGCGACTGGATGTTCCGCCTTCTGGAAATCTTTCGACAACGATACCGTGATCAGCAGGTCTATATCGCCAGCGATCTGCTCGTGTACTACGAAGAAGGAACGCCGTCAAAGTTTGTGGTACCCGACTGTTTTGTGGTGCTGGACTGCAAACCCGGCCGTCGGCGAACGTTCCAGACATGGAACGAAAAACGCGTTCCGAATGTTGTGTTCGAAGTGACCTCACGAGGGACCAGTTCGATTGATATCGTGGACAAGCCCGTCATCTACGAACGCATGGGTGTGCAGGAATACTTTCTGTACGATCCGACCGCGTCGTATCTGGAACCGCCCTTGCAGGGATATCGCATGACGAATGGTTCGCTGCATCAGATTGCGGAAGCCAATGGACGCATTCGTTGCGAAACTCTGGGCGTTGAGTTGTTTCTGCGGGAACACGACCTTGTCATTGTAGATAAGGAGACTGGTGTTGAGCAGTTGACCAGGGCAGATGCCGAAGAACTCGCTCGGGAACAAGCCGAGCGAATGCAGGAGCAGGAACTTGAAGCCCGGCTGATTGCCGAACGACGCGTCCAAGAACTCGAGGAGAAACTGCGGCGGCTGGAGAGCGGAAACTAACGAGGATCGCAGGAGACGGTTTTCTCTGGCCACAATGCACGAGGGCAGCGTACTTTCATCCAATTCGTAAAACGGCGGAGTGTTGCACGCATTTGAAGGACGGCCTTTTCAGGCCTGAACAATTGAATGCTCTACAAAAAACGATTGTTACCCGCCTGCAAGATGCCGGACCGCACTGGCAACGCCGCGAGTGACGTCCGCCATTCGCTCGTAGTCCAGAGTTTCCGCCGTATCAGTCCAGCGGTGATAGTGTGGGTTTCGCAGAAAGCTGGTGTCGGTCAACATCAGAGCCGGATAATCATTGATCCAGAACGCATGCTGATCGGATAAATGAATCTCGCGGATACTTTCGGGCAGAACAATCGAGAATAACGGAAACCGTGTTCCGCGCTTGAAGCCTCGACGAAATTTCCAGCAGAGCCATGCTGATCGCGGATTCCCGACAGCAGCAAGGAAGTTGCCTCGTCGAGGAAACAACCAGCGGAGCCATTTCGGAATCGCGGGCGGGACATCCTGAGAATTCTTGCCATCGACGTAGTATCCGACCATTTCAAGGCACAACATTCCGATCACATTTTCTCCACGAGCCCGACAGCCCTCAGCATGCACGAGGCTTCCCATTTCGCTCGTGCCATAATACGGAGCTTCTTCACACGCGAACGCGACGAATCGAATCGTGCTGCGCGGCGATACAGACTTCAGCATGCGAGCCGTCTCGATCAGAACCGCGACGGCCGAACCGTTATCATCAGCCCCAGGAGTCGTCGGCGTGGAGTCATAATGAGCGCCCAAAATGACGACTTCCCTGGGAGCTTTATCGCCGGGAATCGTGACAACCACATTATCCGTCGGCTGCCCATTGACTGGAAACGTCTCTCTCGTGACAGGCAAATCAGCCGCGCGAAACTGTGACTCGATATAAGCCGCCGTTGCGGCCATCGTGCCAGCCTTCAGTGGATGCCGTGGACCGATCACACCGGCCAACATGTCGACGTGCTGAAATAATGATTGAGCGAGTGGGGACCGGGGGGTTGTCGATGTTTCCATTTGAACTGTGTCACATCCAAAGCAGGTGTTGACCGGTCAAAGCCTGTTGAGATTTGTCGTATGCGATGCTCACTTAGTCAAACGCCCCCTCAATTCAGACCGCAAAAGCAACAGAACTGTGGCGCCACGCTGCATCAATCCAACTGAATTCATCAGCAGTGCAGTTAACGACAGGATTGGATAGACGGTTAACCCCCCACTCGAAACAGACCCGTTGACTGGAAACACCATGCGTGCAGAAGAATCTCGTGGCCGGATTGTGATCGCTGGAGGAAGTGGATTTCTGGGGATCTCGCTGGCGGGGCATCTGTTATCAAACGGGTACGCCGTGGATATTCTCTCAAGAACGCCTCCACGATCAGCAGGAGCGTGGCGCCACATCCGATGGGATGGCCGCACAATCGGCTCGTGGAAGGATGTTCTTGATGGGGCCAATGGCATGATCAATCTCGCGGGGCGCAGCGTAGACTGTATCAAGACCCCGGATCACTGCGATGAAATCCTGCGGTCACGTGTCGAAGCAACACGAGTATTGGGAACCGCAATTCGTACGATCCAGAGAATACCGCCGGTCTGGGTGCAGATGAGTACCGCTCATATTTATGGTGATCCGGAAGTGATCTGCACGGAGGAATCTGCTTTCGGATTCGGACTCGCACCCACAGTCGGACGAGCGTGGGAAGAAGAATTGAATAGAAGCGCACACTCCTCCCAGCGTACCGTCATTCTTCGAACAAGCTTTGTCATTGGCAGAAATCGTGGTTCTGGTCAGGGCGCACTGGGTAAACTGAGCTTGTTGGCTCGCATTGGGCTGGGAGGAACGGTTGGGCATGGCCGACAGGGGATGAGCTGGATTCACGAAGCGGATATGAACGCGATCTTTCAGAAAGCTTTGACCTGCGAGACGACTTCAGGTGCTTACATTGCCTCTTCGCCATTTCCAGACTCCCAAAAAGACTTCATGGCCGCTTTGCGAAGAGCAGTCGGCATGCCCATCGGTCTTCCTGCTCCAGCCTGGCTTGTTCGACTCGGTGCACCGCTGCTGCTCCGCACTGACCCGGAGCTTGCAATCTATGGCCGTTATGTCGTGCCGCAACGACTTCTGTCTGAAGAATTTGAGTTCAAGTTCCCTCGACTGGAAGAGGCTTTGGCTGACCTGCTGCATACCGGTTAGTCAGGAACAACAAATGGAAAGCAGCTCAAAAAACTAATGAGTCAGCGTCCTCGCCACATTTCAAGCCACGGAATGTTTCGATCAATCACAGGATCCTGACAGATGCGGGCCAGGTCGGAGTAGCGTTGATCATTCATCGCGGTGACTCGATCGATCTTCAGATCAATGATGTCCGCAGCCACCTGGCGAGCCAGCGTCTCGGCGGTGAACAATTCGTCATCGGACCATGTTGCAGCCTCGTAACCGACTTGACTCAGATCGCCAGGCAGTTGGATATAGCCCAG
>JBIIIF010000235.1:0-11234 GCA_044235005.1 Planctomycetaceae bacterium
CGGATCAACGGGATCTTCGCCGGGGCCATCAGTTGGTGGATCAACGGGATCTTCGCCGGGGCCATCAGTCGGTGGATCAACGGGATCTTCGCCGGGGCCATCAGTCGGTGGATCAACGGGATCTTCGCCAGGACCATCGGTCGGCGGATCAACGGGATCTTCGCCAGGACCATCGGTCGGCGGATCAACGGGATCTTCGCCAGGACCGTCAGTCGGTGGGTCAACGGGATCTTCGCCAGGACCATCGGTCGGCGGATCAACGGGATCTTCGCCAGGACCATCAGTCGGTGGATCAACAGGATCTTTGCCGGGACCATCAGTCGGTGGGTCAACAGGATCTTTGCCGGTCGGAGGATCTGTCTTGTCGTCAATTGTCTCTACATAATCGAGCACTCCGGTGTTGGCTTGTCCTCCACCATTGCCCCCTGCGACTCCACCAGCACCACCAGTTTCTGGATTCCAATTCCAGCCATTGCCTCCGATTCCACCGCCACCGCCTCCATTGCCGCCGCCAATTCCTGCGTTAGCGCCTCCGCCACCGCCGCCGATACCGCCAGTTCCACCACCAATCGCGGGACCGCCTCCGGCTCGACCAGGAGTTGGAAGAACACTCCGGGGGCGAGTGTTCACTTTGCTCGATGCACCAATTGATGACTCGGAACCACCCGTTGTTTCTTTCGAAGCTGCTGCAGAGATTCCACTGTTGGGCCCTGTTTCTTTGCGGTCAGCACCGGACAAAATCCCCGTAGATCGCTGAGCTTCGCCTGTATTCTGGCCGGCAGCAGCTTTCTGATCTCCTCCAGAGCCACTGATGGCAGCCTTCGTCTCTTCTCCGTGAGCCCAGCGGGCTTGAGAACTGGTCGGAACCACACGGCCTGAAAAAGGATCTCGCACCATCAGGCTGGAGACCAGGCCTGAGGTTACAGTTTGCTTCTGAGCGGATGCGACCACCTCATTCGCGGCTTTGTCCTTATGATCGACATTCTGAGGTGTCTTGAGATCGCCACCCTGAGCCGCAGGTTTGGCCGCTTCTTTCTTTGCCGCTCGCCCAACCTCATCAGGTAACGCCGGACCTCCCCATTGATTCGGCCAGCCTGCAGGAAGTTGACGGCCGGGTTTGTAGTTCAGTCCAGCCTGCTCACCCGCAGCACGGGGATCAGCGAAAGTCTGCAGCGGCACCACGTACTGCTGAAAGCCTGAGATCTGTTGATGGCCGACAACGGGCGTGTTTTCGCATTGGCACGACTGTCCCCACGCCAGATTCATCGGAACAAACAAAGCTACTCCTGCCGAGAAAATTTCAACGACCCGCGCCTTGTTCGTCATCCCGAAACCCTCATCTGAGATTGAATGATGTTGCACGCCCCGAACACTTAACACGTTGAGCTGATGTCGTTCCCCAACGGCAATGATGCAACGCAGAACCGTAGGTTGTGGCGATGCTGCTGCTCCTTTCGACCGATCGAATTCGCCCGACCGAACGCGATGCGCATCAGACTGTAATGGTGAGATCGATCATGCGGACATTACGTCGCAGGTCATGGCCGTCACATCCGTCAAACCACCCACACTCCACGCCGACGAACCGTGCGACGGGGGTTTAACGAAAGGAATGGCCGCGAGTTTCGTTTCGTGTCGTAGCGTTTGGGAAACCTTTGAATACCGTGCTCCCGACCTCGCCCGAGACTTTGCGTCTCATCCTTCTTGAGAACTCACGGCTTCATATCGTGCCGGAGCGAAGAATAAAAACTACAGAGGAAACGTGCCCCATGTCTCTTCCCCCGCGACTCGAACAATGGCGATGTCTGGATTGGCCAGCGCGAGCACTTGTTACGGCGGGGCTGGCAGGGGTGATGGCCTGGATCTTCAGAGTCCTCCTCGGTAACTGCATAACTCGCTGGACAACAGAACCTCAGTACTCCCACGGCTTTGTCATTCCGGTCATGGCTGTGGCTCTCGGCTGGATGCGACGTACTCACATTCCTCCCGGAGAGGCCCGCAGCCATCTCAGCGGTCTGCTTCTTACCATCACGGGATCGTTACTCCACCTGATGGCCACCTACTTCTATTTTGAAGCATTTGATGCCGTGGGATTTCTGTTCTGCCTGACCGGCATCGTGCTGCTTGTCTGGGGCAAGCGATTTTTCCGAGGTGTCTGTCCGGCCGTGCTGTTTACAGGGTTCATGTTACCACTTCCATTTCAGCTTGAACGCATGTTGTCAGATCCGCTTCAGGTTATGGGAGCGACAGAATCCACCTATTTCATTCAGACTTTTGGTATTCCGGCCATTGCGCAGGGAAACACAATTCTGATGGGCGACATCCGTCTGGGGGTCGAAGAAGCCTGCAGCGGCCTCAGAATGCTGATGGTCTTCATCGCGATTTCAGCCGCCACAGTGATCGTCAGTGATCGTTCACGCTGGGAAAAGATTCTGATCTTCTTCAGCGCGATTCCGATTGCTCTGATCAGTAACATTGTTCGAATCGTGGCCACGGCTCTGGCCTATGAATACGCAGACCGTGAAACAGCGGATCTCATTTTCCATGATCTGAGCGGCTGGCTGATGATGCCGTTAGCAATGCTGTTACTGTTTCTGGAACTGAAGATCATTGACCTGCTGTATGTGCAAGTCCCCGACGCTCATCCGGGCCTTTCGTTCCATCGGACACAGAGTGGCATCACCGTCAGCAGAACATAAGGAATCCGAAATGACTTCCCGCAATACCTCAATGAGTCGGCGTGACTTCGGTCTGTGCCTCGGTGGTCTCGCAGCGCTCAGCGTATCAGCCGCAGCAGATTCACTACTGACCGAAGGCCTGAGTGATCCGGCCGTTCTGAACGCGGCAAAAGAATCACTTGGAAGAATCCCGACAACGATCGGCGCATGGACTTCGACGCCAATGACGATTGATGAACGCGAGATTCGTCTGGGAGAAATCTCAGGCTATTTTCGCAGGGAGTTTCGCCATGTCGAAACCGGACGTGCGGTCGTCCTGACAATCCTGTGCGGCGGGTCCGGTCCCATGAGTGTTCATCCACCAACAGCCTGTTTCGAGGGAGTTGGTTATTCTCTTGTCTCCGGACCAACAGTTGTTGGAATCACAGATCATGAAGATATCACAATCAGCCTGAACAAGGCCGCCTTCAGACCACAGGGAGCAATGACTTCCGACATCACCCGAGTGTTCTGGGGCTGGAGTGCAGATGGAACATGGGACGCGCCTGCAAATCCACGAATTGCGTATCGAGGACAACCCATTCTTTTCAAATTGTACACCGTAGATCGAGCCTGGGATTCCGGCGACGGACTGGCTCAGTCAGAGACTTTCCTGACCGATGCACTTCCCGTGATTCGACGAGCCCTGGCAGCTTCCCAAAACTCCTGATCTGCGACAAACGACAGATATGCACACTTCTATTTCAAAAAACGGCTCACGATCACGCGTTCTCAATCCGCGCGCGGCCCTGATTCTGGCGGTCGTTGTTGGGGTCGCAGTAGTCGGAGTTCGAAAAGTCCACGATCGGCAGATGTCGCGGACCGTCCAATTCCTGCGTGAGACGGCGTTTAATTCGCTCGCCATTGAAGATTATCGAACCGCTCAGCTCCAATTGAGTCAGTATCTGGCACTCAAGTCGAAAGACCCGGAAGCCCGTGAGCGACTCTCGTGGCTTCTCTCGGAACATATCCGAACTCCACAGGCTTTCGAACAGGCGATTCGACTCAATGAAGACCTGCTCAGAACGGACCTGACAAACCATGAACTGCGACTGCGTCACACACGACTGTTGATCAGGCAGAACCGCATAGCGGATGCGAAAGCTCATCTGGATCTCCTGCAGTCGACCATGTCCGATGAGGCCGAGGTGTGGTATCTCAGTGCCCTCGTCGCCGATGCAGGACGTAATCCAGCAGAAACGCTGCAATGCCTCAAACGCTCCCTGCGCTGCGCGAAGAAGATTCCGGAAACCTATGCATTTCTGCTTAAACTGGCGAACGAATCAACGCCGTCAGAGTTACAGCCGGAAGCCTTGATGGAGCAAATGATTGCCCAGTGCCCCAACCGTAAGGCGTATCAGATTCGGGCAGACTATCGCATTGAAAAGCAGCTATGGCTGGACGCCATCAGCGACCTCTGGAAGTCACTGGAGGAAACTCCTGGCGACATGATCCTGAATGCAAAGCTTGTACGTTGTCTGCAGGCGCTCGAACCGAACGATGCCACCGATGCAGCTCAGGACCGTGCAATCGCTCAACGTATTCAGCGAGGCTGCGATCACTTTCGCGCTCGCATTGCGGCATCCGGACAGATCCCGGCCCTGCGTCTGTATCTTGCGGCTTTGCAATGGAAAAACAAAGACAGAAGCGACGCCATCAGCGGCCTTGAGCAGGCGATTCAATTGATGCCACGCTCATTCACTCTTCATGAAACGCTGATCGAATACCTTGTGGCTGAGAACCAGCATCAAAAGGCTCGCCGCCTGCTGGAAAGCATTCCAGCAGGTGGACTCTCAAGGGAAGTTTATCACTACAGCCTCGGGCGCATTCTGATGGCTGAAAAACAATGGAAGCAGGCGGCCGATTCTCTTGAGCAGGCACTCGCATTCGGCCGAAAAGACTCGGCCCTGTTTGGGCGTGCCCAGATGAGCTATGCAATCTGTCGCAGTCAGGCCGGTGAGTCTCGCATCGCGCTGGAAGCATTTCGTTCGGTCGTTTCAACGCGGCCTGATTCAACCGCCGCCCGGCTTGGTATTGCGGCCGCATGGGTCCAGTCCGGCCAGATTGATCTCGCAATTGCCGAATATCGTCAGTTGAAGAATATTTCAGGAGTCACTGCCAGCCTGGCCGATCTGATGATCCAACGAAACCTGCAGCAGCCGAAGTCGCTCAGGAACTGGGATGAGGTTGATGAACTGACTCGCGAAGTGAACCCACAGATTGCCGACCCCGTTCAACGGGCTTTACTTCGCGCTGATCGTTTCTTTGCAACGGGCCAGATCCTGGCCGCACTTCAAACACTGGAACATGCGACAGCCTTGTATCCAAATCGCAGGGAGATTGTCTCCACTCAGCGTCGCCTGAATGGAGAATTCTCCGTCGGGATTAACGAGCGACTCGCAAAGCTGGCGGCAGAAGAACCATCAAATGCCGAAGTTCAGGCAGCTCTGATCCGACAAAAACTGGACTCAAAAGGACCTGACTCGGCGGTCGCAATGCTCGAGACGATTGCAGGACCAAAGAACTCTGCCGCTGCAGCTCAGGAGACAGCTCTGCTCTTTGCGATACGGATTTCCAAACTTGTGGTTTCACTCGAGAAAAAAGACGGTGACTCAGAGGTGATAGCGATGTTTGAACAGGCTGCGATCCGCTACGCAGAACAATTGGTGTCACTAAACCCGAACCATGAAGCAAATTTTGTCAAAACACTGATGCAGGTGGGGCGCACTGCTGACGCGATGAAAGCGGTCACGGCTCTGCCGGTGAAAGGCCGTCCGGAAATGCGTGCAGCCTGCCTGCTGGAAGTTGTACGACCGGAATCCACAAGAGCGACAACGCTGCCGATGATCACCAACGCGATGTACGCTCTCGTGTGCCAATATCCAAACAATATGGAACTGCGAGTTCGATACGCGGAACTGATGATTTATGCCCGGCAGTACTCCCACGGTGAACAAACACTGGCCACGCTAACCCCCGAAACCGTCAGCTCGCCACCAGTTCTGGCTCTTCGAGCCTGGCTGCGATCAGCGGAAGAGAAGAATGTTCCTGAAGCCGTTGAACTGATCAATCAGGCTCTGCGATCAGAGCCTCAGTCTTCGGCGTTTCGTGAAATCAAGGCACGAATTCTCCTGACCCAGAATCATGCAGAAGAAGCCTTGCGAATGCTGGAAGCGATCCCAGAGAAGGAGCTGTCGATGTCCGGTCAGGTCTATCTTCTGGCGTCATTGCTGAAGCTGGAACGCGATGCGGAAGCTCATACGATCTTTGAACAAATCCATGCACTTCACGATGCGGATTCGCTTTATCCAGCCGACGAAGATCTGCTCAAGGCGATTAGTAAACAACTCCTGACACCTTCCACAGCGCAGCGATAACTCCATGCCACGCCTCTCTGTCATCGTCCCCACGTTTTGTGAAGCTGACAACCTGCCGGAACTGGCGGAAAGACTCTTCAGCAGTGTTTCGCAGGAACCTTACGATACCGAACTGATTATCGTCGATGACAACAGCCCGGATGAAACACAAACCATCTGCCGCGCGTTGAGTCAACGTTTTCCAATTCGCCTGCACGTCAGGACAAACGAACGGGGACTCTCAAGTGCAGTCGTTGAAGGCATCAGAAACGCGTCGGGAGAGATTCTGGTTGTGATGGATGCGGACCTCTCTCATCCGCCCGAGGCAGTGCCGGAGCTTGTGGCAGCTCTCGAGAATCATATCACCGACTTCGTTATTGGAAGCCGGTATGTTCGAGGTGGCTCCACGGACGAAGATTGGGGAGTATTGCGTTATCTGAACTCCAGACTGGCGACCTGGCTGGCCAATCCCCTGACGCGTGCTGCTGATCCCATGGCGGGATTTTTCGGACTTCGAAGAGACACCTTTGCGGCCGCAGAACAGCTCAATCCCATCGGCTATAAAATTGGCCTTGAGCTGATGATCAAATGTCGATGCCAGCGAGTTGTCGAGGTTCCTATTCATTTCTCTAACCGAAAATGTGGCACAAGTAAGCTCACCTTCCGAGAGCAATTGAACTACATCCGGCACCTTGCACGACTCTACGCATTTCAATGGAACGTTCGCAGTACATCGAATGCATCGAACAAGTGTCAGCCTCAGCGTTCATCCAGCAAAAAGACGCGGCGAACGTCAACAGCGACGTTCTGAACACGGAATCGGCCGACGGGCGAGAATCCCCCGGCACGCGGGCTTTGCCCACCTCTGGTTCCCTGAAAAACTCCGGAATAGCTCATCTTAGGGCGGAATCAGGACAAAACGGCGATTCCTTATGAATCGCCACATTCCCGATTGCCAACTTCTTGCGTTTGAAAAAAGATCTCTGTTGTGAGCAAAGACCAGGTCTTCTAAACTTCGGCCTGCTTTTTCGGGCATTTACCGAAAAAAAGTGCATTCAGACCCTTTGGAAGTGGTATCCACGAGACTCAGGTACAGGCAACAATGGCGAACTTTTTCTTCACCAGCGAATCAGTCAGCATGGGACATCCCGACAAGGTGTCCGATCAGGTTTCCGACGGCATTCTGGATGCTCTGCTTGAGCAGGACCCGATGTCCCGCGTCGCCTGTGAAACCTTATGCACAACAGATCTCGTTGTTCTGGCAGGCGAAATTACGACCACAGCGAAAGTCGATTACGTCGCCGTCGCTCGAAAAGTCATTCGCGACATTGGTTACACATCAGACGACATCGGCTTCAACGCTGACAGTTGCCGAATTTTCCTTGCTCTTCACAGCCAGAGCGGCGACATCGCTCAGGGCGTGGACCGCGACGGTGCGGGCGACCAGGGTTTGATGTTCGGCTATGCCTGCAATCAGACAGAAGAACTGATGCCCGTACCAATCGCTTACGCTCACCGCCTGATCAATCGCCTGACAGAAGTTCGCCAAAAGGGCGCTGTGAACTGGTTGCGACCAGACAGCAAGAGCCAGGTCACCGTGGAATATGACGGAACAAAACCAGTTCGCGTCGAAGCCATCGTGATCTCAACTCAGCATGCTGAAAACGTCACACAGGAAGAGATCTCAGCCTTCGTCAAGAAGGAAGTGATCGGTCATGTGATTCCAGCCAACATGTTGGACAACAACACAAAGTACCACATCAACCCAACCGGACGATTCGTGATTGGTGGACCTCACGGTGACACCGGTCTGACCGGACGAAAGATTATCGTCGACACCTACGGTGGCTGGGGTCGCCATGGTGGCGGTGCCTTCTCCGGTAAGGATGCCACAAAGGTCGACCGTTCTGCTGCTTACATGGGCCGTTATGTCGCCAAGAACATCGTGGCCGCAGGGCTCGCCGATCAGTGCGAAGTGCAGTTGGCTTATGCCATCGGCGTCGCTGATCCAGTAAGCATTCGCGTCGACACCTTTGGTTCCGCGAAGATTGCTGAATCCAGGATCGAAAAGCTTGTTCGAGATCATTTCCCGTTGACTCCAAAGGGCATCATCGAGCACCTGAAACTTCGCCGCCCTGTATTCCTCAAGACCGCTGAAGGCGGCCACTTCGGACGCTCCGGCGACGGCTTTACATGGGAAGCCACCGACAAAGCCGATGCACTCCGTAAGGCTGCGAACTGATTGTGCGAATCCCCAACCTGATGATTTAGTCGATCAGGAACAGGGTATAAGCATCATCGAGGCAGTCGGGAAACCTTCCGACTGTTGCATGCAACTCAGAAGCCCGGCTTTCCACAAAGCCGGGCTTCTCTTATTCTCCGCACAGTGTGAATTGTGGCCGGGTATTCGCAGGATACCTTTGGAAGTTCGCCTCAATCGTGGCCGTGCACAGAATATGTTGCGGGCACAGCCCGGGATTTCTCCGGCATGGATGCACGGTGATGACCAGAGAACAACAGCCTGATCAGCGAACGAACGAACTTCGGCCTGAAGTCCGCAAGATCATTTCGTCCGGAAAGCGGCCGACGATTGTGCGGTCTGGTTCCCGGCTTTCGGTCAGTGTTCTCACGTCGCTGAGTCTGATTTTCTTGTGGCTGTCCTTTACTCCGGTGGAGCTGTCGCCTCTTGCATGGATTGCACTGATCCCCATCAGTCAATTGCTCCGGCTGAGAACGCTCCCGCGATTCAGCGGTTTGCTGATCTGGGCACTCTCCATTCTTTGGGCCACGGCCACTCTTCAATGGATGCGTCTTGGTCATCCCGCGATGTTTCTGGCTCTGGTTGCTCTGGCCGCTTATGTCGGACTTTACATCCCCGTGTTCGTCTGGCTGGGACGACGAAGTCTCATGGCCGGTCTGCCATTGTGGATTTCTGTGCCTGTCGTCTGGACCGGCCTTGAGTATGCTCGCGCCTATCTGCTGACAGGATTCTCGTGGTACTATCTGGGCCATAGTCAATATCGCTGGCTGTCACTGATCCAGATCTCTGACATCGTTGGAGCTTATGGAGTTTCATTCCTGATCGCGATGGTTTCCGGAGCACTCGCGCAGCAGATCCCGCTGGCATGGCTGCGACGGTGGAAGCTTGATGTCGACGAATCCGCGACGGACACCTTCTCTCTGAAACCGCTTATCGTTTCCGCACTTTTGCTGATCGGAGTTCTGACCTACGGAACTTTTCGCGAAACTCCACCAGAACAATTTCCTCCGGGTCCGGCGATGGCCCTGATCCAGGGAAACTTCACACCCGAGTTAAAGCATGATCGCAACGAATTCCTGACTCGGTTTCGCGTGCACGATGCGCTGACTGCCCACTCTGTTTCCCTGCAACCGGACGTCATCGTCTGGCCGGAAACGATGTTTTCGTGGGCAGAGAAAAGTGCGGCCGAAGGAGTAACGGATGAAGATATTCTTTCGCAGATTCCGGTTGAAGAATTAAGTTACTACGGCAACCAGGCGGGTGTGTTGGTCGAGCCGTTCCGGACTCGTGAAGTGCAACAACGACTGGAAGAGTTTTCTCAGTCCTACGGGGCCGCCATCATCATGGGCCTCGAAGCGAACGTTGCCGAAAAGCATGATTTGAAGACGTTCAATGCAGCTGCATTTGTCAGACCAGATCTTGGATACAGCGGTCGCTACGACAAGATTCATCGAGTGATCTTCGGAGAATATATTCCCCTGCGAAGTGTCCTTCCGTGGCTTTCCGATCTGACTCCATTCGGGGCCAATTTCGGGATTGATGCCGGAACGGAAATGAAGATGTTCGAGTACGCCGGATTTCGCATCGTTCCGATGATTTGCTTTGAGGATACCGTTCCTCATTTGACACGCAGAATGGCGGCCCAGAAGGACTCTGAGGGCCGTGAATGTGACGTTCTGGTCAACCTGACCAACGACGCGTGGTTTCGAGGTTCAAGCGAACTGGATCAGCATCTGATCACCGGAGTTTTCCGCAGCGTTGAAACTCGTGTGCCACTGGTTCGATGCGTCAACGGGGGAATCTCTGCCTTCATCGATGGCAACGGACTCGTTCGCGAACCAGACAAAATTCTTGTCATGAAAGAACCTCTGGAGGGACTGCACGCCGAGGTCTCAGAAGTCAAAGGCATGCGTGATCCGTCAACCGGAGCATGGCGACGTCAGTTCAACGGAATCGTTTTCGGACAAGTCCCCCTGGACCCTCGCAGTTCTCTCTACGTCCAATACGGCGACTGGTTTGCTGGACTCTGTCTGTTCGCAATGCTGGCCGCTTGTGTGACTTCGTTCGTATTGAAGAAGTGACAGGCCGTTATGGCCGCTGGTAGGTCCTTTCTGCCGGACTCATCTTTACCCACATCTTTATGGTGAATTCTGCATTCGGCGCCAACGCCATCATAATTGCGTGATGCAGCTCTTCTGTTGGTACCAGTTGCGATTGGGCCCCGCTCGACCCTGCGTCGGTGGAGCCCAGGTTTGGAAACTACCAGCGAACTCAAACCCATAATCCGGCCCCCTTCGGCTTCACGCCGATGGTGCCAAGGTTTGACAACTGATCCGCTCACAATTCTGGCCACTGCCACGGCTGAGGCTGTTCGAAATAACCCGCCAACGCCTTCCCTCATTTCACACTGTAGCGTGAAGAGTTGTCAAACCAGCGGTCCACCGGCGTGAAGCCGGATGGGGCCGAGTCGATCGTTCGGTTTGCGCTGTAGTTTCCAAACCCTGGCTCACCCGGCGTAAAGCCGGGTTGGGGCCGAGAGTCGCGTGTCGCCCGCATTCCCAGGACCGAGTTAACGAGAGAAGGCTGTGTGATTACAAGCCATTTCCTGAAAAGATGTGAGTAAAGATGAGTCTGCCGGAAAGGACTTTCGTATTGCCGCAAGGCGAACCCACGCGCAAGTGGTGATGCGGAGTTAAGGACCGACGACACCGGTTTGCGGGCCAGAAAATGTACTACTAGTGCTCCGTCACGTCAAGAAACAGGGGTATCATTATCGGTAGATAAATGCAAGACTGCGTGTCACAAGGAGGTGTTGCATGCAGAAGAAGTATATTGTTCGTCTGTCGGATGAGGAGCGTTCGACGTTGCGGAACGTGGTGAAGAAACTTAAGGGGACCAGTC
>JBIIIF010000449.1:0-3136 GCA_044235005.1 Planctomycetaceae bacterium
CGTTTCATCGAAAGCTCCTACGGCAGTTGTCGCCAACGATCCCAGTGAGTTTCCTCAGGCTCTTGCCGAAGCCAACGCAGACTCTGTCTACTTTCGATACCTGCCATCGAAAGAACAAGTGCAGGCCGCGCACGACGCAGGGAAAAGAACCTTTATTGCCGGGGCCACGGTCAGCGGAAATGTCCCAGCCAACTGGCAACAAGCTGCTGATGCGGGAATTGACGGTATTCTGACAGACTATCCGCTGGAGTTAGCGGCCTGTCTTCGGAAAGCGGAGTGATCGATCAATCACTGATGAATGTCTTTCAGAAAACTCGTTCGCAGGAGCGATCCTGGACAAGGACTGCAGGGCGCAGTGGTTTCAGAAACGGCATCCGAGGATGCCAGCCATTGATCAGTCTCTGTGTCGTATTCAGGTCTGTGTTTTTCGGAACTGTGTGATTAAGAATGCCACACAAGAAACCCAATTTGCCTACCAGGATATGCCTGACCTGCAACCGCCCGTTTTCCTGGCGGAAGAAGTGGGCGAAGGTCTGGGATCAGGTCAAGTATTGCTCAGACGCGTGCAGAGACAAGCGAAAAGTAACACGATGAAACATGGAAACTCACCGCCGTTACTCGGAGCGCTCAGTGTACAACTCCAACGATAGTAAGCGTTCGGAATCCAGTGGTTGGGATTTCCTGTAGACTCAATCGGTGTGCATACGTTCGCCCCGGCAAACGCAGCCCTCCTGTTCACGAATGCTGTTTCGAACCAAATCCGAGGGAAGGTTGAAACGATGCGCGAGTCTAATCGGCGACCGAACTGCTAGCATTCGCCCAGCCGAATACAGACAACTCGCCCCACTTGAGGATGAAAAGCAATATGAGCCCACGTTTCAGCAATGCCCGTCGACGCATCTTTCTTCCGTGTTTGCTGACGATTGCGGTGTTGGCGGTTCTGAAGTCCAGTCCTGCCGATGATGACGCAGCATCACCTGCATCACCAGAAAAGATGCTGGTCGATAAGGCCATTGCCGCTGCGGGTGGAGACGACAAACTGCTGACTCTGTTTCGCATGGAGGAGCGTTACAGTTCTGGAGAGGAGTTTGTGCCTCCAGGGACTGCACGAGTTTCCGTAGTCGAGCCGCCAAAGTCGTGGTGGATCGGAACAAAAGAGCGTGGAACAGAGCCAGCAAAGATTACAACGTGGGCGTGGACGCTCGGAGTGCTGAAAGATCCGCAATCGAAACTGGAACTGCTGCCCGACATGACAGACAACGAAAAATCGTTGACCGGTCTGCGAACCACCGGAAGCGTTGATCCCGCGATCGACATGTTCTTCGATAAAGAGACCCATGAACTGGCGCGCGTCGACTGGCGAAACGACATTTATCGATTCAGCGACTGGAAAGACTTCGACGGCACCCGGTATCCCGCAAAGTGTGCGATGTTTCGCCGCAACACCGGAAAGCCGTGGTTCTTTCATGAAATCGTCAGTATCGAACGACTCAAAGAACTTCCAGAAGGCCTGCAACGCTGACCAGCGGAAAGGCGTTCTGCAAGTTCTTACGAGTTGGGATCTCAATTCTATGGCTACCTGGTGACCACGCGATGAAGACAGTTCTGTTTCTCTGTACGGGCAACTATTACCGCAGTCGTTATGCGGAGATTCTTTTCAATGCGCGAGCTCGGGAGATGGGAATTGCCTGGAACGCCATTTCAAGAGGGCTCGCACCGGATCCTCGCAATCCAGGTTCGATGTCGCGAGATACAATCGCAGCTTTACTGGAGCTCGACATTTCCGTGGATGAGCACCTGCGGATGCCGATCAAGGTGACGGAAGATGACTTCGCCGCCAATCACCACATCGTGGCCGTCAAGGAAAAGGAGCATCGCCCGATGATTCAGCGTGAATTCCCCGGTCGGCTGGAGAATGTTGAATTCTGGCATGTTCATGATCTGGACTGCTGCGGACCGGAGGAAGCGATTCCGCATCTGAACCAGGAAGTGACAGGACTTCTGTTGCGGCTCCGCAACTTCGACTCATGAACCATCGGCTTGATGCGGATGTCTGAGACGATGTCGGGAATAATCCTGACCACGATCACAACGTCGCTTTGAAGCAGAGTCGGCGCAAAAACGAAAATAGCCCTCGCCGTAAAGATACGACGAGGGCCCGAGATTGTTCGAACACAAGGGACTGCCTGAGACTCCGGTTGAATCCAGTTCGAAACAGCTAAGCCCATTCCGGGCGAATCTTGCATCAACCTCGCGGCATGAAAGCAGCGTGATGTAGACTGAAGACACCTGCCGAACGTAGCCCGAATTAACAGAATCGGAGTCGTGAAATCGTCTCAACAGAAACCGGAGACAACTTCACCAGCAGTGATCAATTCTTCCATAGGCGTCCTCCAGTTCAAGGAAAAACACAGCAACGGAAAAGCGACTTCACTTGAAGTGTTGCCTCGTAATGCGTTTCCGTCAATCACAATTCTCTGTATTCTTTCAAACTCAGATTTTGCATCGCGTATTGTGACTGCTCGGTGATCTTTTCGTATTGCATCGACCTTTGTTGAGTCCCCCGGAAACGAAGCCGGCAATTCGATTGTGACAATAGAATTCTCTTGAAATCCTTCTCAAGTGGTTATCTCAGGGTCTCAAGCGAAGAGCGGTGCGCAGCCGTGGCTGACTCCAATTCTCGCTCGACTCGGAGTGACGAGCGTCGCGAAATCGATAACATGGTCTTCTTCAATTAAGGGAGAGTGACCATGGCGTTGTCGAACGACCAATTCCTGAATCAGGTTGTGGCCAGCGAATTGCTGGCTCAGCAGGATATTTCGGCAGTCATCAACGCAATTCCCGAGGACCGTCGTCCGAAAGACGGAGAGCAATTGGCTCGAGAACTTGTCAGACAGAAGAAGCTCACGAAGTACCAGGCCGAGCAGATCTATTCCGGCAAAGGCAAGACTCTGATTCTGGGCAATTATGTGGTGCTCGATAAACTTGGGCAGGGCGGAATGGGCGTTGTGCTGAAGGCCGAACATAAAAGGCTGAAGCGTCTGGTTGCCCTGAAAGTGATGTCATCAAGTCTGGTGAAGACCCCCGATGCTCTCAAGCGATTTCATCGCGAAGTGGAAGCGGCCGCAAAGCTGCG
>JBIIIF010000236.1:0-11180 GCA_044235005.1 Planctomycetaceae bacterium
GAACACCAACACAATCGGCTTTCGACTGATGCGATCAGACAATCGGATTGGCTCACCTCTGCCCAACGGACGCAGCTCAAAATCCGGTGCAAGCTGATCAACGTCCGGCCCTTCCTGCAACGAACCAATCTCGCCTGTCATCAATCCGTGAATCAGAACTTCTTTGCTGGGCATATCACCCGGGGAGAAACCGCTGCCCGGGGGAATCAAGGCATTCCGCAACTGCTCGATGCGGATGGAATCGTTTTCTCCAGCAACTTTCGTAAAGAATGCCTGCCATTCCTCGGCCGTAAGTTTTCCATCACCGCTGGATTCGATCCTGCGAAAAATCCGCCCTATCATGTAGGCCTGTTGAACCCACGGATTCTGGTCCGACCAGTCCAGATCCGAACTCTTCAACGTTCCATCATGGTCGCGGTCGAGCTGGTCAAAGAGACTCGGGTCACCCTGAAATAGCTTCTTCGAGATAGAGTCTTCCGGCCTGATCCCATTTCGCTCGGCCAGCCATTGCCACGAGTAGCGACTTTCTGCTGGTCGAAACCAGCCGCTTCGGCCATCGAGTTGTCCGCCCCGCGCGATCACCAGATACATTGCGACGGCCTCGGGCATCTCTTTACCTTCATAGGCCGCTTCGATTTGCTCCGGAGTGTACTTCAACAATTCGGGCCCCGGCGCAGGAGGAGCAGTTGCGTCGGTTGAAGTCCCGTCTGATGCTTGAGGCACAGGTCCTTCAGAGCTCTGCTGAGCCACTGTCGGCCGAGCGATGAAAATCGCCAGCAAAACTCCCCAGCAGCTTACAATCCTGCGTAGTCCTGACGCCATGGGGGCTTCCTTCAGTGTTGAGATATTCCGGTGCGGATGGTCGCTCGTCACAGCATACAGGTTAATCGACTGCCAATCCTGCCGCCTCTGTCACGCGATTGAAATACGCACAACTGGCGACATGGTTGACGGTTTGGACCACGGTGCTCGGGCTTGTGTGTTGCAGCGCGGCCAAGGCGTCTTCGTCGGATGACGCGATCGGCGACGCTGCGAGATTCTTTGCAAAGCGGAACAGGGCCTGATCAGAAGCACTCAGATCCTTCCAATCGCCATCCAGAGCAAAGATATGATCTTCCGTTTGCCCCAGGGCGTTGAGCTTCTTTATGGCCTGGCCAACGGCGTACCATGCTCGATCCTGTCGGGCAATGATCCAGTTCAACTGAGCTTTCTGGAGTTCTGTCAGATCTCCGGTTTGCTTCTCACGCGAAGCCAGACTTGGCAATCGACCGCGACCTTCATTGGGGAAGTTTGCAATCAAGCGGACCCAACCCGTCACAGGAATATCCTGACTGTTCTCCTTCAGCCACGCCGCGGCCACAGTTTCGTCGACGAGCGGAACCCGACCTTTTCGCTCAGCCGCAGCCTTCAGAATAGCGAGTACTTCTTCACGCGATTCGAGTTTTGGGCGATTCGAGATGCCCTGACCGCTCGGCTTGCCATTAAAGATCTCCAGCGGCGCCACAATCGAACGAGCATCCTTGAAGCGAGTTGATGTTGGCGTCAGAAACGTATCCGAATGTTCGGCCGCCGGAGCTGCGCCACCGCGTCCCGCAAATGTATTGCCGGAGGACTGCGGAATACCAATGCCTTCCTTCCATCGATTGATGGCATTGTTGCCGCCCATGGACATGGTCATCTCCACGATCTGCAACGGCGTATAATGCTTCGCGACTTTCGCGATCACTTCATCCGACAGCAGATGCGGCTCATAGGTCAGAAGCCGTGCATAGGCGAACGCAGCCTGTTCGGCTTCGCTGTAGTCAGACCAGTCCGCATCCAGTGCGGCAATCGCATCGTCAGACATGCCGGTCGCAGAAAGTTTCCACTCCTGATGTCCCAGGCAGTACTGACAGTTATTCGTGCGAGCCACGATCCAGAACAGCATGGTCTTGAACTGATACGTCAACGTCATATTCTCGTCGGCGTTGCGAGTAAAATCCTGACGAGGTGCAATGGCTGATCCAGGTGCTCCAGCCGGAGCCGCCGTTCGCGTGCGTCCCGCCCCGAATACAGTTCCCTCGGCAACCGGTATGTAATTGAATCTCAATCGCGTTTCATAGTTGGTGCTGCGTTCGCCAAGTTCCTGTTTCTCTTTTTCTGTGAGCTCAGGGAGCGGAATTCGGTAAGGCCGCTTCTTCATGTCTTCCAGGAGTTCTTTCATCTCTGTCCGCGTCGCGGGGATCGGACGAGGTGTCTTGACGGGAGTGTCACCAAAACTGGCAGAGAAGCCCATGGCCGCGAGAGAAAAGAACAGTGCCGACTTCTTCAACATGACAGAGATTCCTGAAGCAAATTTATTGAGGGAAGATCGTGACGACGGGAGTTGTCCCGACGATATAGGTCACTTTGGATTCTGAAATGCCGAGTTTTCGTTTGACTCGAATGTGCAGATTCGAACCATCCGTGGTTTCTTCGTCTGACACGATCTCAAATGAGACCAGTTTCTTTCCCTGTTCCCAGGCAGGGTCACCAACAATGATTTCCGGCTGCAGTTCCTTTGGAGTTTTGCCGTCAACCCAGGCCTGCATGGCCTTCTGAACAGAACCTCGCGCGAGTTCCTTATCAAGTGGATAGCTCGGCGCGTCGCCGGAGGAACATCCGACCAACATGATCGCGAGAAGAAGCCCGACGACACCGCGACGCGGTAATCGACCAACGAACATACTGATTTTTCCAATGCTGGAGATTGAACAATAAGACAATGATGAAGTGATGACGCAATGCGTCATGAGTGGATGCGCGACAAAGTTGTTCAAGCGGTACCAGCGCAAGGTCCCTTGATCAGCCGCCGGGCATTAGCCCCCCCGGTTGTTTTTGCCGGGTTTAAGCGTCGAGAACCTGACGCGACCGTGTTCCGGCTGATGCAATCAGTTGCAAGGTTCAGAATTCGCCGAGCACTTCGCCGCCGTTGATGCTGCCCAGATTTCTCCAGAGATTGATATCAATATTCTCTGAGATGAACCGAGCAGATCCATCGCACAGCATGATCTGCACTCCGCCAACGTGCTGACTATTCGACGTCGTTGCGATGCGGCCAGGAGGAAACATGCACGAGCGACCATTTGGCGGCAACACGTGATTGTACTGGTTCGTCGAGTGATACTGCTGCAGCCATGGACCACCGACGTTGGAGTAACCCTGTTGCGTCAGATCGGTGACGTTGGCCGCGTTACACTGTGTCATCGCTTCGGCTGCGTTATTGGGATAAGTTCCGGGACGGAAAGTGTCGGTTCGTGGTGAAGAAATCCCGTTGTTGCCGTCGCCAGTCAGCTTCTCCGCCATGCAGGCCGAATTGCTGAGTCCGTCTGTGATATCATTGAAGCGATATCTCTTATTGTGATAAATCACCCCATTGGATTCAGGCTGCCCCGCGGCCCCTGAAGCGTACATCACGACACCATTCCCGGCGTTCCAGTAATAGTTATTCCGTCCGCCGACAGAAGCTGGCAGTGGAGTTGGATCAGACGGGCAGCGAAACGCCATGACCTCAGTGTTGCGTGGCACCGTGTTATTGGCATGGTCGTAGGGCACATTGAAATCGACACGCGAGAACAATTGAGCCTGCTCGATGTACGGCAACAGGCGAGCATGCGCGGAAACTGGATTCGACGTTCCGTTCACGTCAGCGATCGGAATGCAGTTGTAAACGTCATGGTAGTTGTGAATCGCAAGGCCCAGTTGCTTGAGATTATTCTTGCACTGAGTACGACGAGCAGCCTCGCGAGCTTGTTGCACAGCGGGCAATAACAGAGCAATCAAAATCGCGATGATGGCGATCACGACGAGCAGCTCAATGAGCGTGAAGCCTCGTGATTTACGTGGAGAACGATGCATGGAAACGTCCTTGGAAGAAACTATGACTTGAAAAAATGAACCGACGCAATCGCGACGGATAAGAAACTCCGAAGAGCAATGTCGACCTGAGATGAATCACACGGACGTGATTCGATGGCCTGGGCGATGTGATTTGCCTATGAAGTTCACGGGCTTTCTGGCAAGCGGGATGCGTTTTCTTCCTGGAGCGGCGACTGATATCAATTCAGCCACGTACCGATACCACATCTCAACGCAAGCTAAGGGCTGGATGCTGTGCCACTCTGCGATTCATTCAGCTGGCCAATATGTCCTATAAGACTCATAGGTCATAGGCGACGCATGGGTTGCATGGGCCCATCCGACCAGCATGCTGAAACCGCGATCCAGGTGACTGATCGCGAACTCAGGCTCACGCATCCTCTACAGCAATCAGGCCGCTGGCGGTCGGAAAATTGACGAGGGCAAATAGCGAGCACCTCGTTCAGACTCTGGCAGTTCAATCGCTCGTCGAGTCTCGGATGAAGCAGAAGCCATCTCCAGCAACGCAGCGGGGTCGAGACTTCTCATCAGGTTAACTGGAACAGCAGGCACAGGAGCCAGAGGCACCGGGCTACTTGAACAATTAGGCCCACTGCAACGACGCACAGGGGCCTGCACTGGCACTTCCGAATTCGCCAAATCAGCAAAATCCACGGTCGTGACGTGAACCAGCTGTTGTTCAGCCATCGAATGATCAGCCACCGGCTTGCCGTTGCGGAACAAATAATCACCGCAGGACGCCGAAACTGACTGAGTCAAGGAAAGCACAACACTGAGAGTCACAATCAGCAACAAACCCCGACGCGCGAACCCTCGCACGCTTTGCAGCGGCTGGTTGTTCGAGCAGGTTTGAGCGGGTGACGCCATAGAGATTCCAGCTTTCGAGAACATCGGCAGTGGAGTCTACGTTTCTGTTGTCTGAATTTGCCAGCACAATCCTGCCAGAATTTTCAGAACGATTGAACCCGCGGTTCCGGATGAATCTATCCCAAAAGGCCCCTGAAAAATACATGTTGCCTGAACGCAACAAGGCTCGATCGTCTGCTGAACGATCGAGCCCTGTGGGTCTCTGCCAATGACGAGCAACCGCTCGTTTCTCGCAAAATCAGTTGACTGATTTGTTATCCAAAGCTCGGGACGAGTCTGACGTTCGAGTCGGCTTCACACCGTTCGCTGGAGTCTTGTTGCCAGCAGCCGTTGGCACTCGGTTCGCTGCCGTTGGATTTGTCGGAACAGCCCGGCCACTGTCCTTGGCATCGTCCGCACCACCAGCAACCTGTTGATCAGCAGCATCAACTTTTGGCGTCCAGTTGGTTACGGCCCATGTTGGGTATTCGTCAGCGACACTCGCAGCGAGGTCCTGCAGCAGTTCCATCATCTTCTTGTTGGTCATGTCACGATTCGCGACAACTCGCTGCATAACGAATCGCTTGTTGGTTGGAATGTAGGCAAAGAACTTGCCTTCACCCAGTCGATCGTTGGCGGCCAACAAACGCAGCAGAGCAGTACGTGGGACTTCTGACGCCGTTGAAGGAATCTGGTCCAGCCACGCCATGATCCACATCGACTGACCGTTGCGGCTCAGAACCGCTGACATGGAGAACTTCCATTCTTCTCCACGGTAGCTGGTCTTAAACGCAAAGTCATAACGCTGTTCTGTCTTTGTTGGCTTCAGGCCAACAGCCGACAACATTTCCCCAAGTTCGGCTTCGGAAAGCTGTCCCGGCAGTGGTGCCGGCTGAACTTCAGGTGACTCTGATTTTTCCTGCTTAGTTTCCTGAGCAGTTACGGTTGAAACACTGCCAAGCAACAGCAGTGCTGGCAGCAGTACAGCACTCAACGCTTTCATGGTTCACTCCCTTGAATCGATCCGGCAGTCCTTGCCGGTTTACTCCGCTTCCAGTTCTGCCAGGTACTTGAGGCAAATCTGGGACCACGTTTCAAATTCGTCCAGTTGACGCACCAATTCTGACGGAGGTGCGAATCCTGCGTTTATCATCGACTTTTCACGGGGCGTAACTTTGGGATACTCTAAATCGAAAATGTGAACGATCCCGAGGTGAACTTTTCCCACCTCCGTTTCATCGTCGTTGATCAGGCCCACGCATTCTTCCACCCATCCCGACTCGATATCGACCTCTTCTTCAATTTCTCGCCGCATCCCTTCCAGATACGGAGACAGATGGCTGTTCAGATCCAGCGTCGACACATGCCCACCCACGCCGACCGATCGCTTGGCGTGCAAACGAGCTTCTCCCTGAGCCGTCCCTCGCTGATAGTAAAACACCTCGCCATTGCAGCGAAACACGCAATAGGGAATCAACTGCTTGAAGGTCGGATCCTGTTCCATTTCCGGCCGAGGCCGATAGCTGGCATGCTGCGGATCGAGGATGACTTCGAGATACTTATCGATGTCATCGCAAAAGCCCTGAAAATGCCCAACCTGATGAAAAACCGGCGTCGGAATGACCAGCACGTGTTCGACTGTCATGGGATGTATCAGATATCTGGTGTGAAAAAACGCTATAGAAAAAAACACAACGAGCCGATCGAAGACGATTTTTGAATTCGCCGTCGCATCTGAAACGGACTCAAAACGCAGAGCTTAGTTGACGTTTTGCAGAAAATCGACGAAGCCCACAGAGAAATTCCTCCTGCAGAAGTGACGTTTGTAAAATCTGCCGCTCTCGAACGATCATGGCCGCAGCATTCCACGACGTGGGGAAACGAAGAGCAAAAAAACAAGCACGCGATAATCGGACCTGAACCAGTTCGACCAGACTACCCCGGACATGCTCCGCGTTGCTTGCCCGGCAGCAGCCTTTGGATGAATCCCTCTATCCCGCGTCAGAAGACGTTTCGGCGCAAATTGCGATGTTAATGATTTGTGAAAACCGTGAGACAAATTGCGCGGTTGTTGAACTCATTTTGTAACATCAATTGCGGCAAAGCCTTCGTTCCGGTCCGAAAATGAACTGAATCCAGTGACGCCCCCGCGATGTCTATTCCCTGCGATGTTTCTCAGCGTCTACCGTCAAGTCAGTGGGAGCCATTATCGATTGATCGGCTTCCCGGGCTGGTTCTTTGGGCGTGGTTTCGCCCGGCTGCACTTCCATCCGGAGTGATGATTTCAATCCCTCCCGAGCTGGTGGCTGGCTCGCCAGTCGGTTTTCCAATTTCACTGGCAGACATCCTGAGTGCGGCCGGAGTCTTTCCTCAGCAGTTCCAGGCCGTTGCTCTCTTCGGAGGAATCTGGCAACCTGCGGCGGTCGTAGCTGCTTTTGTAAGCCATCCGCTGCCTCCAGTGCCTCCCGGTGGACGTGCGGAGATTCTGATCTCCTTTTTTGAGCCTGTGCTTATGCCGGTGCCAATACCGATTGTGCCAATGCCACAGGAGTACAGCGGGATGCCCTCGACTGCTGACAATCCCCACGTCACCGCTCCAGTTGAAGACGATCTCGACGATTGCCTCAACTCGGCGTCCGTCGATTGGAGTGATGAACTCGCAGAGGATCCGGAGTTGGAAGACGTTGGAGAATTGCTGACAGACGACACGATGTTTAATCGCATCGAGGCCTTGTGGAAGTCAGCAACTCAGCTCGAACGCCAGATGACGGGATTGCGGCAGAAGCTTTCGGCTATGCAAACCGCCCTTGGAAAAATGGACAGGGAACTCACGCCTGATGAGCGACTGGCATCAGATCGAGAAGACCGCGATGACTGGAATGACACACGACGCTGGCTTCGCGACTTGCAGTCAAAATGCCACCGAGAAGTGAAGGCATTCGATATCGGAATGACAAGCGGCGCGGGTGGGCGTCATTATCTTGAGAACATCTTCACGACCATCGTTGAACCCCGCGTAAAGAGCAGCAAGCTCTCCCAATACAGGACCGAATTCGAAAAGCATCGCAAGGATATGGTCTCACTTCAACGGGGAATGGTGGCAGCGTTGACAACGTCCACTCAGAACGGGACTCAGCGTGCTCAACGAGTGTTGGGGAAAATCGCCCGCAAGATTCGGGAGTTGCGGGCAAGAAACCGCGAGGCCATCGGCGGCACAAATATGGATCGTTCCGTTCGCCGAAAACGCTAAAGTCATTGCTCTGCACCTTTCCGATGAGGCCTTCCCGCTGTGCACAGCCCAGGACCGGGATTGTCAGTGCCTTAAACCGGATACTCAGTGCTGATCTCTTTTTGGTCCAGTGATCGCCACAAATACCACGACGCGATGCTGCGGTGAGGAGCCCAGATGCTGGCGATGTTTTCCAGTTCTGCGATGGTTGGCTTTGCGTCAAGACCGTACAGGGAGATCATCGCGTTGCGTATTCCGAGGTCCCCGACAGCGAACACATCCAGTCGGCCCAATGAAAACATCAAATACATCTGAGCAGTCCAGCGGCCGATGCCTTTGACCTGAATCAACTCTTCAATGGCCTCATCGTCGGCTTTACTTTTCAGTCTCCGAAAGCAGATCGTGCCGTCGAGCGTACATCGCGTCAGATCGCGCAGATACGTTCGCTTCTGTTGTGAGATCCCAACGGACTGAAGTTGTTCATCGGTAAGCGATTGAATGTCTACCGCCCGGATCTTCTTTGACGGCAACAACGCCTGCAGGCGAGTTCGAATAGTCTTTGCCGCGGCGATGGAAATTTGCTGCGACAGGATTGATCGCACCAAAATCTGGTAGCCGCCTTTTTCAGTCTTCAGTGCAAAGTCGCCAACCTGACGAATGACTTTGCCGAGCACAGGATCAGCTTTAGTCAGTCGTTTGATGGCCAGTTCCACCTCAGCCGCATCAAAACTCATCGGATTCCTGCCTCACGATTCGTGTCGACTCACCGGGCCTACAAAGCTAACTTACGAAAAATTCAAACCACCGGAGCGATCTATGAATGTGGAACAGGATATCAATCCCTATGAGGCACCGTCAGCTCACAGTCCGCTGCCGGCCGCACAATCGCCGTCGACTTTTTTTCAAAAAAAACGGGTCGTTCAATCTGCCTGGTTTCTGGCCGTGGCAATTAATCTGCCGCTGCCGCTGTGGCTCGGCTTTAACGCCACGGCAGACGGCGCCGCACGCCTTGGAATGCCGATCGGCATCGTCACGGTTTACGGTACCGGAGTTTGGATCTGTTCGCATCGACCTGAGGTTATGTGGCGTTTGATTGTTGGTTCAATGTTTACCGCTGTCACTCAGTTTTTGCCAATACTCCACATGCTGGTGGGAATTGCGGCCATGGGGATCAGCAAGTTCATTTTCGACGCAAAGCGCGAACGGGAGCAGATCGAGTCGATTCCAGAGGCTGTACTATCAACATTGTTGACCGGAGTCGGACTGATCCTCCCGTCCCTTGTGATGGGGCTGATCTTTGTGATGCTGTTCCGCATCCGCGTTTTCGATCAACAGCCGCCATTGCCCGGCAAAGTGGCAGACGGTTTTCTGCCACCCGCCGAAACAACCACATAGCGAAGTCTTTGCCGGCTCTCAACAAGCGGGGTGTTGATTGAAACGTTTACCGCCCAGCCGGAGGCGCCGGCAGGGTAAAAATGCCGGCGCCTTCGGCTGGGCGGTAAACTCAGAAGGCACGATGGGACTGAATCAACACCCGGCAAAGAGAATTCCGAAGCTCCGCACTCAGCGAGCTTTCAACGCATCGCGAATTTCACGAAGCAGCAGAACGTCTTCCGCAGGAGCAGCAGGCGGTGCAGGAGTTTCAGCGGCCTTCTTCTCCGTCAAAGCCTTCGCATGATTCATCGCTTTGACCAGCATGAAGACAACGAATGCCACGATCAAAAAGTCAAAACAGTTCTGCAGGAACATGCCGTAGTTGACAAAGGCTTCCTTGACCGTTTCCGTGATCTTGCCGTCGGCATCAGGCGGCGACTTTACAATCGTTTTGCCAAGCGAATACTTCAGTTCGGTGAAGTTCACGCCTCCAATGATCTTTCCTACGGGAGGCATAATGACGTCGTTCACCATCGAACTGACAATCTTGCCGAACGAAGCTCCAACGATCAGACCGACCGCCAGATCGACAACATTGCCCTTCATGGCAAACTCTTTGAACTCTTTGACCAGACCCATTGCGATGTAGACTCCCGGAAAAACTCGGACAGAGAAGATCAGCCAGAGCCCCAGTGTGGGTCCTTCGGCCCGTGCTAAAAAGAAGAATTTCGTTCTGGCGTGGCAGGACCAGCCAGAGGTGACCGATCGTGTCGGTCGGGCAAACTCTGACGACCAAAGGATGATTCCGGCTTCGACCGGATCAGATAGCCCCGCACCGGCTCATAACGACTTATTCGCCGTCCGCGGGATGCGAATCGGTTTGCCAACGTCCAATTTATCAGGACTCGCCATGCGATCGCGATTGGCTTCGAAAATCTCCTGATACCGTGACTGTGCCCCCATCATCTTCTGGGCAATCCCTGACAGAGTATCGCCATACTTCACGACGTATTCGTCATACTCGGCCGGCGGCTGAAAGTCGGGCTCCGATTCCGGAACCGGGGCTTTCGCCGGCTCGACCAATGGATCATTGGTTGCCGGACTCTCTGACTTTGGCTTATCAGGCATCTCTTCCGGAGAAGGTTCCACAACGGGCATGAGCGGAGGGAGTTTCGTTCGATGAGTATCGGTAACGACTCCGGAATCCTCATCCAGAGATCCGTCGGCAATCATCGTTCGCTCTCGCTGCTCACTGTGAACACGAGGAATGACTTCAACACCCGAATCAGCCTCCGATGTCTCGCCTTTGCGGCGAGGCTTCCCGAGTCCTTTTTCGCTGCGAACGACCGGTGATGGAATCGTCTTGTTCCGAGCATCCATATTCTTCAGGACATCTCGCAGGGTCCAGGCTGGTTCAGTTTTGGCTTCGATGTCGGACGATTCAGGCTTCTGAGTCTCTTCTACATCGTCCTTCAGATACACCGCGACGTCACGTTCTCGCAGACGCTGATTCAACTCCCGTTCTCGGCGGACGGTCGGGACGGAGCTATCAACCAGTGGCTCGTTGCGAAAAAACAGAGCGGCCACGATCCCGATTAACAGGATGCCCATCGCAAACCCGATTTTGCGGTCTGTATGCATGGCTGGCGGAATACCGATCAGTACTGAGTCCCAATTCAGCGCGCAGCGGCATTTCTTGCCGATCTGATGACGCACTATCGGTTTCGGGCCGCCAATGGAACGACTTGAATCAGAAATCTCACCGGCTCGCGTTCACGCCAAATCCGGGTCCGATTGTGTCGATCATTCGCCTTGTTGGAATGATGTCGTCCTG
>JBIIIF010000237.1:0-11171 GCA_044235005.1 Planctomycetaceae bacterium
CCACGTTGACATCTTCCTGAAGTCTGGCTGTGACCGTTATCTGCTCTTTCCACGTGTCCCCGACTCGCACTTCATGCTCAGGAAGAGTGGCCAGGAATGATCCCGGATCCCCTTGCTCCTTCTGAGTCTCCGTGCTGCTGGAAGCCAACTGAACGGTTTTCGCGGCTGAGTCACTCTCAACCAGCGGTTCAGAGGTTTTTTCCCCTGATGCTCGTTCCACCTTTGATGATGTCTCCGCTGATTTTTTTGACAGGCCTCGCGAAGTCAAAACGTACCGTGGCGCACTTCCCTTGAGTTGATGAGCGACCTGCTGATAAACCAGCGGCACTTCTCCCGGCTTCATGGAAGAGTCGAACTCCACCGGCGCATTATCGTCAACCTGCTTCTGCATCCAGACGTTTTCAAACTGCATAGTGAATTCTGCAGAGCGATCTTCTTGCACAGATGTTGCAGTAAACACTCTTCGCTGCCGCAAAGCCGAACGATCGATCGATTGACCTCTTTCGCCAAGGTTCGCGTCAAGAGTCATCTTCTGCTCCATTTGGTAGCGAAGCTTCTGACCGTGCTGAAATTGGTACCGCAGAGTCCACGCTGCACTCTTGGTTTCCGTCGTCGGTGTGCCCAAATCGGCTACAGCAGGAGCCGCAGATGATTTCTCCGGAGCGTCCACGACCGCCACCACATTGACAGCCGATGGCGTGTCTTCAGCAATCAGTTGCATGCCAATAACAGCCCATGCAGCTGCAGCAATAATTCTTGACGGAGCGATCATCCTTGATCCTCAACCAAACAGATTCAACGACCACTTTCAAACAGTGACTAAAATAGCACATCCAGAACTTTAGCCGCGAGTCCTGTTTCCGTGCAAAACACTCAATCTCATCCGAGCGTATCAGACATCCGCCGGTCGATTCTTTCACTCGTGTCACTAACCGGCAAGTCCTGCCGGTTAGTGATTGAGTAATTTTGCTCTGGCTCTGCGACAGGCCATGGGAGCATGGATTCACACCACCGGTTTCCTGAAGGAAACCATCCAACCGAAACCATGACAGAGGCCCTGAAAGGGGTCCACAGGTTTCGCAAAACCTTATTCCTCCGACTCTTCCTCCGACATCTCAGCTTCTTCGTCTTCGGCCGCGTCGCTTTCACTGGTATCCAAACCATTGCTGACAAACTTGTCTTTGCCACGAAATGCAATCGGCAGAATGCCCCGATCCCGAGCTTTATCGATGTCGATCAGCATGTATTCCGGCTCTGAGTCTGATGCCAGTTTCTCACTATGCTCTTCAAGGCTGGTCGTCCCTGCGACGATCGCACTTGAAAAACTCGGCCAGGATTCGTCATAGCGATCTTCTTCATCCACAGATTCCTCGAGCAGATCCATGGCGTCGTACTCTTCGTCTTCATCGTAGGCATCACCAAGCATCGTCGTTTCGATGGCCAGCATGTTCTCCTTCTTCTCATCGACATAGAACCCGACATAGCAATGGCCAGGGACCAGCACCAGAAACGGCTCAATTCCAATTTTCCTGAGCGCAGAGGCAAGCAAGACAGACCCATCAACGCAGTTGGCCTGAGAGTTATTCAGGCTCTCTTCAATCAGGCGGACATGCTGGCTGGCGACGGTCTGTGCCTTAACTGAAGTGGCCGTGATGCTGCTGTAGCGAACATCTCGAGTCACCAACGCATCCCAGATCGAATAGACCTGTCGGATGACCTCCGCCTCGTCCTGCTGATAACCACTGAAGCTTTCGACGATTCCGATATCCAGAGCTTCTCGCAGTAACTTGTCGAGAAACGGATGCTGCTCGTTAACGTAGGCCGCAAACGTAAAGCTCGTGTTCAAAACCAGTTCACCTTCCTGAACCAGAAAGGGGCAGTCGTGAATTGGACGCAACATCACCGTCGCAGTCTGCTCATCAACATCATTTCCGATCTGCAATCGGAATGTCATCGACACCGGAGTCGCCTGTGTGACCTCAGCCAACTTCGTAAAGCGATACTTGATCTTCGGATAAATGTGGTACTCCTTACCCTTCTCTGACAGCTTCCCGGAAAACTGACTTTCCTCCATCACGTCATCGCAGGTAATGGTTACCTTGATCTGCGTGTCTTTCTTCGGCGAAACGAATTTGATGCCCAGCAATCCATCGCGATCACCAATGACCACCGGAACCGAGGGGTCGACTTCCTGCCCTTCTTCCGGCGGAGCGGATTTCATCGAAGCGGTTGAAATAATGAAGGACGGAAACAACTGCTGGTCAAAAGCAATCAGAGGAACGAAGTCTTCCGCCGACGCTGGTGAACCCGTCACAAAAGTAATGGCCAGCGCCAAGAGAGCCAGATATCTCCGCTTCATGTTGTTGTTAACTCCGACGACATTGAACCTGATTTCGCCCGGATGACTTTGCGAGATAAAGCATCTGGTCGGCCGATTCCAACAGCGCTGACGCATCACAGTCTGCCTCGGCAGGAAACTGTGCCACACCAATGCTGACAGTGAGCGCGATTTGATCCCCGTCGAAGCAAACAGGACCATTTGAGACTGCCGCTCGTATCTTCTCGGCAATCTGCACGGCCTCTTCCGGAACCGTATCGGCCATGACCAGCGTAAATTCTTCGCCGCCGTAACGTGCCAGCAACTCGTCTCCTTCCAGAACCGATGCGACACGTCGGGAAAACTCTACCAGGACTGCATCCCCGGCCAGATGTCCATAACGATCATTGACCGACTTAAAGTGATCAATGTCCATCATCAGCACACACAGCGGAGAACGACGCCGGCGAACTCGCACCAGTTCACGCTCCAGCGACTCCAGGAGAAATCGCTTGTTGTGAACCTGCGTCAGCCCGTCCGTGGTCATCATCTTGTAAACAGACTCGTGGTACTGCGCCTCAATAGAACTTGCTGACAAGTACGTGAAGATCTGATTACCAAAACGTACTCGGTCACCAGGCTCAAGCTGCTTCGCCAGTACTCTTTGCTCATTGACCCACGTACCGTTGGTACTTTCCAGATCCTGCACCATGTCGCCTTCGGATGTGCTTTCAATCAGCGCATGCCGACGCGAGACAGACTCGTCTTCAATACTCAGCTGAGCCATAGGATCGCGTCCCACCAGAACGCGTCCACTCGTCAATGTGACCAGTTGACCGAGACCCTGCGATGGATAGATCCGGACCAGGCAGCCGGAAGAATCCGGTTCGGATTTTGGCGCCTGCGCAAACCTCGTTGGCAGCAACTGCTCAAGCATTTGAACTGACATTATTCGTTTCCTTTCATCGGCTTAACTGGCTCTTCTGTACTTCCCTTCGAATCAACGTTCGCGGGATCAGAACCTGGCTTTATGGACATAAACTTGCCCGCCATTCGATTCAATACGCGTCCGGATTCAGCAGTCCGGAATGCTGTTGTGACGGTTTCAACCTTCGGCAATTCTTCAACACTTGTGTCCTCCGCATCGTCTGAAGACTCGTCTGTTGCTGCAGCCACTTCCTGTTTAGGCTCGATGGGTGCAGCGATCGCGGCTGTGACGACAGTTGAAGGCGCCTTCGGTAATGCTGCAGAAGCCGCCGCATCAGTCCTCGGCGTTTTCGACTGCCCCGAAATGCTGGCCGCAAACAACAACAGCAATGCAGCCGCTCCGACGAAAGAATACAGATGTCTCCGGGAGAGCTTTACCTTCTCTTCTCGATCCGAAACGCTCCGCGCTCGAACTGGACTCGACGGCCCAGCCAAAGCGTTATCCGCTGTCAAAACCTCCACTACTTCGTTGGCCGACTGAAACCGATCTCCCGGACGCTTCTGCAGCAATCGTGCAAGAACCAACTGCATTCGAGAGGAAACTTGCAGCTCCCCATTCGACAACGCAGGAGGCTCAAGAAAAAGATGACCATGAATCTTTGCCGGCATACTGCAAAACTGCTGGCCGCTGTAGGGCACTTTCCCGGTCAACAGAAAGAGAAGCGTGCAACCAAGGCTGTACAAGTCACTGCGATGATCAGCCATGCGTCCATCGGCCGCCTGCTCCGGCGACAGAAAATCGATCGTGCCCAACAACAGGCCGGGACAAGTCACATCCGCAGACTGTTGCTGACTGCGCACGAGTCCAAAGTCCAGAATTCGCACAACCCCATGCTCGTCCACAATCAGATTGGACGGTTTGATGTCTCTGTGAACAAAACCATGCGAATGAGCATGATCAAGCCCAGCAGCTACTTGCAACAGAATGTCACAGACCTCGCCTTCTGTCATGGGGCCATCGTTGGCCACAACCTGAGACAAGTCTTTCCCGGTCACAAGTTCCGTCACGAGGTAATGAACACCGTTGACGCATCCGGCATCCACAGCACTCACAATGTTGGGATGACTTAATCGTCCAAGGCTTTCGATCTCCAGCTGGAATCGATGAGCCCCTTCTGAGCACGTCCGAGCCGACTCAGCCATGAATTTCAACGCGAACTGTTTGCCAAGCGTCTCATGTTTTCCAACGAAGACCTGCCCCATTCCTCCGGAACCAATTCTCTGCCCCAGAACATAATGACCCAGACGAAGCCCCGTCAGATCAGTGCGGTTCAGATCGGCAGCGGTGAGGGATGGATGAGAACTCTGGCTCTGCGACGCGAGGCCATTCGCACGGCCAGCGCCATCCAGCGCAGTCTCGCTCAGAGGCTTGAACGCACGCGTCGATTCTGGAGTCCGTAAACCACGAAGTTCGGACACGTTCACCGGCCCTGATCTGCCACAGCGTCGACGTTTTTCAACGGCAATCACCGGATGCTACGAATCGCCGAGAGGAAGCGACGAGAATGAGCTCCGGGCAACCATAGGACGCAGCTTCACTACTGCCGCAGGTTTTCTGCTGTCGCCACGTTGAATCCAGTCACTACAGTCGGCACAAGATGCAGAACCCTACCATGGTGATTCGCCAAGCAAGCTTCAAGAAGGATGATCACCGCTCAACCATGGTGGACAACCCGTGGTCTGACGGCGTCAACAGCAACTGATTACAATAAGACGATTGCTCACTTCGCTGCGGTCTCCAGTAGCGCAGTGAGAGACGCAACGCCCTCTGAACTGCCAAACGCGAACAGGTTGTCGCCGGGCTCGATCACCAGATGTCCGGGTGGAGGAAATATCTTCTGGCCATTGGATTTTTTGACGCCCAGCAACATGATCCCTGAATCTCGCAAGCCCGACTCACTGAGCTTTCTTCCGACAAGCGCGGAATGCGCAGGAACCTGAACGTCGGCGATCTCCCAGTCGACACCTTCCGACTCAGCCACCTCAACAAAGTTCTCGATGCTCGGCGACAACATAAACCGTGCCATTCGAATCGCACCGGAACTCAGAGGATTCATCACGCGAGTCGCTCCGGCCTGCATCATCTTTTGAGCCGCACGGTCATCACTGGCTCGCGCTACAATCTGCAGCTGAGGACACAAGAGACGAGCAGAAAGCACAACATAGAGATTGTCGGCATCCGTCGGCAGCACTGTTGTGAGTCCTCGAGCCGTTTTGACACCAGCTCGAGTCAGGATCTCGTCATGAGACGCATCGCCGCAAATGTACTTCCAGTGTCGAGCACGAAAGTCTTCATTGAAAACGGTCGGATTGTCGTCCACGACCACAAATGGCGTGTGACGTGTTTCGAGATACTCGCACAGCGTCGCTCCCATTCTTCCGAAACCGCAGACGATGAAATGATCCTTCAGTAACCCAATGTCTTTTTCCATTTTTCGTCGCTCCAGCAGAGCCTGCAAGTCTGTGTTCATCAGGATCTGACCAAACTGAACGGCTCCGTAGGTCACAACCCCGATGCCGCAGATCAGATAGCCCATGATGAAGATCTTGGTCCCATCACTTAAAGGATAAGGCTCACGGCAGCCAACAGTCGTGAGCAGGATGATGCTCTCGTAGAAGCAATCGAGAAGCTTCTGACCGGTAAGAATGTGCAGACCGATACCGCCAATCAGCAGCAATGCCATAATCAGCATCGGTATCTGCAGCAGTCGTCGCATGTCTCATCCCTGACTATTTCGCCGAGCCAATCCATGGCTCGGCCTCCACCGGGCAGGCCATTCATCCATCGCAGGATGGCAACACCCGCCAGCGGGAAGTGTCGCGGAAGACTGCTGAAATGAACAGACCATTTTCGATGCTGGAAATGCTCAACTCAGCCTGAGAAAGAGCGCTAAACAGGGTTCGGGCCAATCGCCCGCAATTTCTATCGGGACGACGGCTTCGTCTTTGAAACCGCAGCCTGCATCTGCTGTGCAAACTGGAGAACTGATGTTGCGGCAGAAGCCACATCGGCTGCATCAGCAATCTTTCGAACAATCGCAGATCCAACAATCACACCGTCAGCCACGCCCTCAAGGCTTGGAACCTGATCAGGGCTTCCGATTCCGAAACCCACAGCCAGCGGCAATTTCGATTGGCTGCGCAGGCTGCGCAGCTGATCGATCAGTTCGCGAGGCAACTCCTGGCGTGCTCCTGTCGTTCCCGCAACGGAAATGCAGTAGAGGAAGCCCGTCGATGCGGCAAGAATCTGCTTCGTTCGCCGTTCGGTTGTCGTCGGAGCAATCAATTGAACGAGGTCCAGCCCATGAGCCTTCGCAAGAGCAGAAACATCGTCAGCTTCATCAGCGGGTAAGTCCGGGATGATCAAACCACTGAAGCCAGCCTTCGCAGCATCGGAAACAAACGCCGCGGAACCATGCCGAAAAATGATGGCGAACGACACCATCGCCAGCACCGGCGGAAGTCCCTGAGTCTTCAGAGACTCCATCGTGCGAAAGATTCCGTCAACCGTGATGCCCTTATCCAGAGCTCGCGTATATGACGCCTGAATCACCGGGCCATCCGCGATCGGATCACTGTAGGGAAACCCCAGTTCGATCAGATCGACATGGGCATCCCGCAAGGCCAGCAGTACGGCGGCTGTCCCTTCCAGAGATGGATCACCGGCCGTAATAAATGGCATAAATGCCATTCGAGACTCACCAGACGCGCGATTGAAGACTTCTGTGATACGAGACATTGTCATTGACGCCCAGGACGCTGAATCTTGAGTACTGAATAAACCAAACAAAGACTTGTTCCGGCCGACGTTATCCGTTGCAAACACAGACAAGGCCGAGCGCATGAAATAAGTTCAGGAGGAACAGACTAACGCGGACAGATCGAAACTCCAACTCCGTACCCACGATCCTTGAAATGTGTCCGGGAATTGGCTGACGAATCCCCGTTTTAGTCAAGTATTCCGGCCCAAAATTCGCATTGGACGTCGGCTCGTCAGGCATCTCTACAGCCACACACGGGCCATCGCGAACTACATCAATTCACTGACGTCGCCAAAAACGGCCAGAAATCCGGCTACCCGGGTGCAAACATTCTTTCGGCCGATATCCTATACCATCGAAGGGGATTAAAAACACCCACCACAAGTACCTAAGAAATCACTCATCTCGATGGAGTTTCGTTTGCGTATGACTCGCGCCAGCAAAACCGACCGCAAAGAGATCTACCAAACAGTCGTCTCACGCCTGTGTGGATATCCAGAATTCGCGATCGACGAGATCCGGGAATCCAGCGGCGGGGAGCACACTAAAATCACAAGCCTGATCGTGCAAACTCTGGTCAGACAAGGATCCCTGCAACAGCTTGAAACAGATCAGGGAACTCGATTTCGGTGGAAGCAGGATCCGCAGAAGTTTGAAGTGACTCCATGGGTCGATTCCCAGGTTCACGGCACTCAAATTACAGAAGCTCCGCTTGAAGAGAGACCTCGCGAACGACTGCTGCAACACGGCGCATCAAACCTTAAGACCTCTGAACTACTGGCCATTCTTATCCGTACCGGGCGCACCGGGGAGTCGGCTTTGCAGGCTGGCGAAAAGATCGCAACTCGCCTGGGGAACGGGCTTGAAAACCTGCCCGGGCTGGGGCCCAAAGAACTCAAGAGCTTCAGCATTGCCGTCAGTGAACCCGCCTACTGCCAGATCATGGCGGGCGTTGAGCTCGGGCGAAGAGTCGCCGCAGCCATGGACGAAGGCTTTCGCGATCGCATTCGCATCACCAACCCATCGACAGCCATGCGGTTCTGCCTGAGTCGTTTCGGACGTCTGGCCAGAGAAGCTCGACAGGAAGAGTTCCACATGGTCACGCTGGATACCAAGAACCAGCCGATTGCTTCGCATCAAATTACCGTGGGGACACTGCGAAACAGCCTCGTGCATCCTCGCGAAGTCTTTCGACCGGCCATTCGAGACGCTGCCAACTGCATCCTCGTAGTCCACAATCACCCGTCCGGGGATCCGACGCCCAGTGATCAGGACATCAGCGTGACGGAACGCCTGGAATCAGCAGCAGAAATCATTGGTATCCCGCTGATCGATCACATAGTGGTCGCCGGTGACAGAGCTCTCAGCATTCAGGAATGGCGATCCGGAAATCGCTGGTGATTTGCCGCCCGATGGTCTGCTTCAGGGCGACGCACAAATGAGTGGCTGCTTTTGAAGGGCGAAAAGCAAACACTTCAGATTATTCTTGATATCCCAATCCCTACTTCATCCCACGCGCACCGCACAAACGCCGGGTTGCATTCATAAAGCCATCAGTTGCTTCACATTAGCTACCAGCCTCTCTGTGCAGCTACCATTCTCTGTGCCTCAGTGCCTCCGTGAGAAAAAATTTGCTCTCACAAAGGCACGTAGCGCATGGAAGACGTCAATTCAGCGACGAGGGCCGAGAGGAGATTGGATAGCTGAAACGAGAGGGAAATTGCGACTCTTAAAATGAGAGTGAATCTTGCCTGAGCAGAGACCTATTTCTTCTCTGGCACGGGTCGGAACGGCCACTCTGGGCTCCCCGCAGGATCTTCACGATGTGGAGCCTTGCCCAGACCAAAATCCGCCGGCTTCCAGTTCAGTGTCTTGTAGTAATTTGGATCGTTGATGAAACCGTAGAACGTTGGATAAAACGGATCCACATAATCCACATCGGCCTTCTCAGGAACTTCTCCGCCCGTCAGATGAATCGCCGCATTCACAACAAGACGACGCAGATCCTCATCAACAAAATCTACCGCCGCTCCTGCTGTCGTACAGAACGAATGACCTTCTGTGCCATTCGGGGCCTTATACGAATGCAACCAGGCCAGAGCCTGCATCGGCTTATTGCGATCATCATCGGTCAACGTCTTTGAAGACGGATCCAGCGTTTCCGTGATCGCTCCCCGCAGGAGTATGATATCTGCATCTGTCAGGTGCTTCACGCCGTAAACATCGCTGGGAGCAAAGATCTCAGCTACGCCTT
Organism: Planctomycetaceae bacterium; assembly: GCA_044235005.1. GTDB lineage: Bacteria > Planctomycetota > Planctomycetia > Planctomycetales > Planctomycetaceae > SXXK01. The sequence goes on from JBIIIF010000237.1 coordinate 9,320, forward strand.
TGAGAATCTCATGCTTCTCGGCCCCCGGCTCGACAACACTGCGAGCCCCCTCCACCTTGTGATTCCCGTGATGGGAAACCCACTCTTCTCCCAGAATCTTACGACCCCATTCGCCAAAGCCAATTGAGTCACCGAACTTTTCGCCACCGTTAAACGCATGTGTCGCTGTTCGCAGGCCAATCACTGGCTTGCCGGCATTCATAAAGTCGGTGACATGCTTCGCTTCTTCGGCAGAAGGCCGACGAAAGCGAGTTGCAATAATCATCAGATCCGCAGAATCCAACGCCTCAAGCCCACGAAGACCCTGCTGATTGTTGGAGTCAATATAGTCCGCGCCATCAGGCCCCATCGCGAAAATGACTGTGCACTTGAATCCATGCTTCTGGCTCAGAATCTTGCCGAGCATCGGCAAAGCTTCTTCGGATCTATATTCTTCGTCACCAGACACCAGCACGATGTGCTTAGCTTTATCAGCGTTCGCCTTTGGTTCGAAGACCAGAGTATCGCCAGCCACCAAATTAGTAGCCGTTGATCCGCCCACGATCATGAGGGCCAATGCCAGAGACGCCAGGACCGATATTCTCATCGCAGTTACCTTGCAAGTAGCGAGTCACAAACAGCGGCTGACCAACATCAGGTCCGACCGCTGGTGAACAGTGTAACCGCCAACGTTGGGATCTCAACGCAATAGTGAAGAAGACAACGGTGCCCCAGCCGGGTATTCGTAGAACGTTGATTTAGTCTCACCCTGCGGGCTTGTTTACCGCCCAGCCGCAGGCGCCGGCTGTTGTGCTGGCCGGCACCTCCGGCTGGGCGGTAAACGGTGAGATCAATCAATCTTCAATGCTGAACGACTTTACGCAGCACGATCGTCCCGACGGTGCAAAGAATGGCATTCGAAACCCAAACGGCCCACCACGGCTCAAAGCTTCCCGTCTTGCAGAGATTGACCATCAGAAACATCACAGGGTAATAGATGATCAAAATTGGCAGGAAGCACATAATGAAGGTCGTGATGAACTGTCGGCGAGCCTGCAACATGGCAAACGGGCCACCAACAAACGTGAAGAAAAAACAACTGGCCGCCATCGAGAAGCGACTGTGAATCTCTGTACGGAAGCGTCTCTCATCACCAATCGCCTTCTTCTTTTCAGAAGCGATCGCTGCAATAGAATCACCCGCGAGCTGTTCGAAATCACCGGTCAGCATCAGCATTGCAGCTTCCTGATTCAACTGCTGCTCACGAACACCCTGCGCGACCTGACTGTCGATGATCCCCTTCTTCAGCGCGCTTAGTGTCATGTGACGAGCTTTGACCTTGCCGATCTCCAATGGCATCGGAAACGAAAGCTCCATATTGTCCATTTCGCCTTCGACGTCGGACCCAGGCTGACTGCCGCTCCATTGTTTCAATTGGAGCTTGATAACATGGTTGTCGAGATCAAACTTGATGCGCGCGGTTTTTGCTCGCACGGTGTACTGCTGATGATCTTTGCGACGATATTGAAACGTCGCTTCCATCAACGTGCGATTACGCACTTCATTGACGGTGATCGAATATCCCTGATTCGGATCGTTATAGATCTGCTGTGATGCCAGAACTTCCAGGAAGATGTCTTCAATCGCCTGCGTCACAATCCGTTCAATATTGGTGACCGCCCAGGGAATCGCATAGTTCGTCATTCCAAACGAACACACAGCCAGCACAGAAGCCAAAAGAAACGCCGGAGCCAGCAACTGCGTGGCGCTGACGCCGGCCGCTTTGGCGGCAATCACTTCCAGGTCGCCCGAGATTCTTCCGTACACGACGCAAACAGACAGCAACAATGTCGCCGGAATTGTAAACGGCAGC
>JBIIIF010000450.1:0-3127 GCA_044235005.1 Planctomycetaceae bacterium
GGGAGCCGCCACCGCCGGAATTCCCGGCAGCAAGATGCCACGTTATCCCTGGGCGGACAGCAGCAAGCCGATTCGCGTTCAGATGTAGAAGACAGCGAAGCCCGAAACATGAGGATTTTGAGCATGAAACGGCGAACCGGTCGGGAAATCTGCTGTCCCTATTCCCGATCCCGCGTTTTTGCGATCGGGATACTTGGAAACGCAAAGTCCTGACGATATGATGCGCAACACTGCTCCTATAGCTCAGTTGGTAGAGCAACTGACTCTTAATCCGTAGGTCGTAGGTTCGAGTCCTACTGGGAGCACTGAAACGCCACCTTGGTTCATTCCGGGAGTGGCGTTTTTTATTGGTTTTCCAATCAAAACACGGGGGTTTTGTCCGGTCGGCTTCGTTTGTGTGTCCCGTTCTGTCCGGCTCTGGCCCGTCTTGTTTTGCACCATTTCAGCCCCGGTTGCACCACCGGGCGCACCACCAATTGCGTGTTCAAAATGGGCGTCGGTCACTCTCAGGTAATGCCGGGCCGCTACGCTTGGCGAATTCCCCAACCAAGCGCAAACCACATGGGTCGGGAATGAGTTCTCCAATTCCGTTTGGCGGCTTGATCGGCAGTTTCGAAACAGGTTCGGCCACGGGTCGAAACCCGCCTTGCGAATGATCCGGCTGAATTGGGTCCCCAGGTTGCCCGAATCCGGGCGGTGGGTTTCCACGACGAACCGACCGCCATCAATTCGACCACTGCCGTCGGACGATGCCAACAAAGCTTCTTCAAAATAGGGGCGCAGCTCCGGGAAGAGCGGACAAACACGGGAACCCTTACCGGCGAAATGTTCCGTCTTTGGGCTTTGGATTGTAAAGCGGTTCCGCTCAAAATTAACGGCCGACCATTTCAGCGCGAATATTTCCGACGGAACCCGCAGTCCACCATACCGGGCCAGAGCGATAATCAATCGCCATTCCGCGTCCGGGGCCGATGCAAGAATCGTTTGGGCCATCTCTGGCGTCACCGTAAAGTCCCCTGATTCATCATGGGTGACGTTGCAACGCATGTCTGAGAACGGGTTGACATCAATCAGCCCTTTCCGCTTGGCTCGTTTGAGGATCAGTTTCGCCACCCCCGCCATTTTGCGGCTTGTGTTCTCTCCCAACTGTGACCGCAGAAACAACGCCCATTCATCGCCATCGCCCGGGGTAATCGAATTCAGCGGACGGTCGGCCCCGAAGAATTTCAACAGGTAACCCGGATTATTCATAACTGGTTCAAATGAAAGGGCCATCGCTGCGTAGAAGTTGATGTCAACGAACAACTTACGGAAACACAGCGAGGCCACGGATGAGTATACAGACTGTTGAGGGATTTGGATGTGGAAACTGGCAAGGAAAGCCGGTCGAAATTGAAGCTGTTGAAGAGAATCTCACCAGTGACGGTGGATTGCTTGTGTTCAGTCAGCTCGATGAGAAGCTGGGTTGGACTGCACAGTTTGCAAAGCTGATCTCTGATCCGCGAACCGCTCCGCAGCAATCCGCTCTCAGCATTGTCCGGCAGCGCGTCTTTGGCATCATCGCCGGATACGAAGATCAGAACGATCATGACACACTCCGAACCGATCCGATGTTCAAGATGATGGCCGGGCGAGTTCCAGGGGACATTGATCTCGCCAGTCAACCCACGATCTCAAGGCTGGAGAATTCTGTCTCTGCAACAAACCTGTTGATGATGCAGGACTGGTGCATTGAGCAGTTTGTCAATTCCTTCCAGACGGCGCCCTCCGCCATCACGCTCGACATTGACACGATGGATGATCCGACTCACGGACAACAGCAACTCACTTTTTTTCACGGCTATTACAAACAATATCAGTATCTGGTTCGATACGTCACCTGTGCACAAAACGACATGGTTGTCCTTCCACAACTCCTGTTCGGAGACGCGCCAGCCAAGCTGGGGGCCGTCGATCAGTTACACACCGTCATCACACGATTCCATCAGCGGTTTCCTGACACGCGGATTCACATTCGAGCGGACTCAGCCTTCGGTGGTCCGGAGGAGTATGAGACGCTCGAATCTCTGCCAAACGTCACGTACACAATTGGGATGAAGCTCAACCCAAAGATTAAGCGTCTGAGCGAACATCATCTGACCGAAGCGAAGGCGGAACAGGAGGAAACACAGTGTTCTCAGTTGCGATTTCTGTCACTTGAAGAGTACGACAGCAAGCAATGGAGCAGCGCCAAGACGGTTGTGGTGAAGACAGAGGTGACGGAATTCAGCAGCAGCCAGCGCGCAGTGATTACCAACGTGCCGAATGCCGCCGTCGATCCTTACGCGACCTATCTGAACTATGCAATGCGTGGTGAAAGTGAAAATCGCAACAAAGAATTAAAGTGTGATCTTTGTGCAGATCGTTTAAGCGATCATCGTTTCATGGCGAATATGTTTCGAGTTCTGATGCACTGCATGGCTCACAATCTTGTTGTGCGACTTCGGCAACTCGTTGCGGAGCAGACTTCGATGCCGGTCGGCTCATCAAATGAGACCGTCTCAGGAGCAAACATCGTTTCGTCATCGGATTCGATGTTACAGATGTTCGGCACAGTCAGCATCACAGGGTCTTCCGGAAGCCAGGGCATCCACACTCGACTTCATAGTGAAAGCGAACGTTCGCGAAGAGGTCGTCACAATGCGCGTCACCGACGCAACTGTCTTGGTGAAGGCCATCCTCGAACTTATCGCATGCTGGTGACAAAAGTCGCCGCGCGAATTATCGTCAGTGCGCGTCGCGTGCGGATTCTTCTTTCCGCCAGCTGGCCGAACGTCCCACATCTCCGCCGCGCAGCCCTCGCGGTCAAGAACTTCGCACCCCATTAGTCCAGTGACAATTCGACTCTTCCTGCGCTCGAATTTCGCTTCGGGGTGAGGGGCATTCCGCGCTGACTCCGAAACTCCGACAAATCGAACCTCGGATTGAAACAAACTCGCCAGCACTCGACGACGATGCGACGAGCGTGAATAATCCGGGTTTAACGGCGAGCCGTAGGCGTAGGCGAAATAGGGCAACGCCGCCTGCGGCTTGCCGTTAAACGACTAAATCAACAGACCGCTTGCCGCTATCTGGCCCGTAGACTTTT
>JBIIIF010000451.1:0-3120 GCA_044235005.1 Planctomycetaceae bacterium
TTCAAACGCGGCTTTGGCTTCTGCGGACGAGAACGTGTAGGTCTGGAGTCCGAAGGTCGCGGTGAATTGTGGATTGGTATCGATCAATTCTCGTCGGTCACGAAGTTCGACAGGGCAGAATCCTTTGAAACCGGCCTGGCCAGATCGTGACTGAATCAGTCGCTGCTGGTGAGATCGTCGATCCTGCTCGGCAATCTGCTGCAGACGTTCCGCATCGACGCTTCGCAAAGGAGTGCCCGAAGCCTCCGCAGGAGCCGATTCCTGTAATTGCGGAGTGTTCACGAGAGGAGTATTTCCCTGTGCTTCCGCTGCATCCTGAGCATCCAGTTCAGGGAAGTTAATGTCGGGTGCAGTGCTGAGCTCTGTTGCGGCAGCATCAACGGCTTCTTCAACGGTCGGCAGATCAATCGCGGGAAGACTCTGTCCAAACTCCTCCACTGATGGGACTTCATTTCGAAGTGCCTCCGCTGCTTCCGCAGTGGCTGCTGCGGCGGGAAGTGCCTTCTTCACAATCGTCTTTGCCGAGTCCGCGCTGAACATTTCCTCGTCAGTCGTATTGAGCTGAACACCTGTCAGAGGGTTTCCCGTCGCCTCTTTCGCAAGTTTCTTTGCTTCTTCGACAAAGGGGTTCTCAGCCAAAGAGTTCGCGGCCGCTGCAGAGGCAGATGCTGACTTCTGTGCAATTGCGGTGGTCGCCGTTTCGACAGCCTGAACGGTCTCGTCGATTTTTGGAGCGACGATCGAGTCGAGATCCAGAGAATCGTTGGCGTCTGCCACCAATTCAGATTCGCCGAACGGATCTACGAATCCATCCTCGGCCGGTTTCGCAACAGTCTTTGTTTCGGCCATCACTGGCTTTGGATTTGGAGTTGACTGAGCCGTGACCGGTGACTTCACCTGAGGCATCGTTGCCTGCGCCTCGTTCAAATTCTTTTTCACTGACGGCATAAATGCTGGTGCCGTGCCGGGCTGAACGAACTGCTGAGCATTTGCGACCGGTTGAGGTGGTGCTGAAGCCCTTGGATTCCGTGTAGCGGAACCTGCTGAAACAGGAACGGCAGGAACTGGTTGCGTCGGTTGATTGCCCGATCGGGCTTGTCCATTCGTGGTCGTTGCCTGTGCTGTTCGAACTGGTACTGCCTTCGTGGGAGCAGTGCTCTGCGGCGACGTATTCCTGGCTTGTGACTGACTCCCGACCGCAGGACGAGCACCCGCTGCAGGCATCGGTCGACTCTGACTTGCGAGGTGGCTCTGCATGCCATTCTGAGACACACTTTGTTTGCCGTTCTGAATCGTCTGAACGCCGGTTGGACGATTTTGCATGGTTGCTGGCTTCCCCTGAACTCCCTGCTTTTTGGGAGCCTGAGCAACGCTGGATCCGCCTGATGGAGGAGCGGGTGGTGGCTCAACGTATCCCGGTGGAACCGGTGGAACCACAGCAGCTTCGGCGGCTTTCTTCTTTTGGCTGGTGATACCGCCCATAAATTTCTGCAGGAAATTCTTCTTCGCTGGCTGCTGGGTTTTCGCGGGGGCTTTTGCTGATGCTTGCTGCATACCCGCCTGAGGCGATGAAGTCTTCTGAGCCGAGGTTGGATGAGCGTAGCTTTGAGGTTTGCCAGTCTGCTGGCCCGCTGGTCGCTGAGTTGGCCGAACATTATTCATCTGCTGCCCCTGAGCATTCGGCAGATCTCGGGGATTCATGGACGGCATTGGCTGTCCATTTGCCTCGAACATCTTCTTCAGTTCTGCAGTCACGGCAGGATTAGCCTGAGCGGGCTGACTCTGTTGATCAGGCTGATACTGAACTCGTTGAATCCCGGAAGTCGATGGCGAAACGGTGATTTCGAATCCGACGGCTTGAGATTCCAGTGTGGCTAACAGCGACGCTGTTGAAACAGCCGCAGTCAGAAGTGAGCGGCGAACAAGTCTGCGTGTTTTCATAAGATCCATCCCTGTCTCAACGTTGGCCGGTTCAGATCAACGACCCAAACCAGACTTTGCTTTCATGACGAATGAGTGGCTCGTCCAGAATTGCTCCAGCCAATCGGCCACCGCCTTGTCTATCGACGGTTCCGAAAAGTCAGGTCGTTCCAGTTGGTCCGGTTTTGATGACGTTACGACAGACAGGATGGCTACGACACTTACAACCAGAATCATCCTTAGACTTGATGTAGGCTTCCTCTTTTCACACAGTGTGCAGATGTTCGTGTAAGTGAGGGATGTGTTCGGCAGCCTCTGCCGGTCTTCAAGGTGAATAGATCACGATGACTCAGGAAAAAGTAGTTCGAGCCGGCGAAACGGTTTCAGTTAATGGCTCCACAGTCTTTGTTCGAGTTGACACATCGCCGGAGAATTCGGGAAAACGATGGCTTCGCCGCACTGTTCTCAGCCTGCTGCTGGTTTCAATCATCCTGAACCTCTGGTTTATCCTGGACCCACTGTCGTATTCGCCTCCCGGCATTCCTGAGCAACATTTCGCTGGCGACAGCGGCGCCAAAGATCGCATTGCGATTATCAACTTCGAAGGCACCATCAGTCCGCCCTTTACCGAACGCTGGCTGAAACAGATCAAACGTGCGACGGAAGATGAAACGGTCAAGGGCGTTGTGATGGTGATTGACAGCCCGGGTGGATTCGTCGCGGACAGCCATCAATTGCTTCGCAAGATCCAGGAACTGGCCAAATCCAAGCCGGTTTACGTTTCGATGAAGCGCATCGCAGCTTCAGGAGGCTATTACATCTCTATGGGGATCGGAGAGCAGGGCCGCATTTTCGCTGAACCCACGACATGGACTGGATCCATCGGAGTTATCATTCCTCGTTACAACGCCACAGAGCTTGTCGAAAAGATTGGCGTCAAATCAGAACCACTTGTGACCGGGCCACTGAAAGATACGCTCAATCCGTTTCGTGACATGACGGAGCAGGAGACTCAGGTGTGGGATGCGATACTGAAAGATTCGTTCGATCGCTTCGTTTCCGTGATTGATGCCGGACGTGCTCAGCTTGATGATGCAGTAATTCGCAAGCTTGCGACTGGTCAGATCTATACGGCCAATCAGGCCCTCGAGAATTCTCTGGTTGATGAGATCGGCTATACAGAAGATGCGGTCGCCGCGT
>JBIIIF010000238.1:0-11113 GCA_044235005.1 Planctomycetaceae bacterium
GGACATCCTGAAAGGCGACTGGCACAGTAACCGCGATGGTCTGGAAGTAAAGTTTGTGATGATGCCAGCCAGTGATTCAGAGGATTCACAAGGCGCTGCAACGGAGTCATCTCCGGAGTCCCCCGAATGCTTCATCCTGCGTCGCAGTCGTGAGCGATCAAAAAAGGAAGAAGGGATCACGCAACGCTTCGACAAGAAGATCGCTGACGGTCTGTCGCGGATGAAGGCTCGTTGTGAGAAACAGAAGCGCGAACCGATGACGGTCGAGTGTGAGATTGGAAAGCTGCCTGGCAAAAATACTCGCGCGGCGAAACTCTTCGATGTGAAGGTGACGAAAACAGACATGGGGGCCGCTCGCATTGAATGGTCGAAGATCGAAGCGTCGCGCGACTCGGCGACTCTGAGCGCAGGCTGCTACCTGCTTCGCACGAATGTCGAGGACTGGTCGGATGAAGAACTCTGGAAAGCGTACATCCAGCTGACGGAGGCAGAGGCCGCCTTCCGAATTCACAAGTGCGACCTTTCGCTGAGGCCGATCTGGCACCAGAAAGAAGAACGCGTATTGGCGCATATCTTTGTATGCTTTGTGGCGTACGTGCTGTGGAAAACCCTGGGCCAGATCTGCACGAAAGCGGGGCTCGGCAACGAACCCCGCCGTGTGCTGGCCGAACTATCCGACATCCGCTCAATGGACGTCGTCCTCCCAACTCGCTCCGGCCCCGAGATCCGAACCCGCTGCATCTCAAAACCCACGGATCATCAGAAAATCCTTCTGGAAAAACTCCGTCTGAAACTGCCCGCCAAAACAATCCAACGCAAAATGCAGTGGAAACTTTTGAACAGAAACCCCAGAAATTACAGTGTTTCTGAATCGAGTTGGGGAAGTTGGGGTAGCGCCTTCTGCCTTCTGTGAGATGAGATCCAGTTTCATGAGCCATCGAGCCAGTCGCGGCCATTGAAGGCGAATGTGCTCAACCCATTCTCGCGTCGACCGAAGAACATCGTCACGAGACTGCTGGCAGAGAATGAGGTGCTCAATATGCGACCCGATCTCGACTGCCGTTGCCATGGCGACCTTACCGACCTGAATGGCGGTACGTGTTCCGTCCGCTTTCACAAACAGCACTCCCGTGCGCCCGTTTTCTGACTGGTTGATACGCTCACCATTCGATCTCTCCAGGTGCCATGGGAAGGATGAACTGAACGCCAGATCAATCTGTCCTGATCAGTCCCGGGGGGGGGGGGCCGATTTTGTTTCGCCAGACAGAGTCCGAACAATTGTCCGAACGAATAGTCCCCCCACACACACATGTGTGTGTTTGCTGGGATGCAACGGTTCGTAATGAGAGTCTGATGCGTGCCACGCTCCGCCGAACCAGGCGACTGTTCTGCTTGACAGGGCCCCCTTAAGAATGCGTGCCGACATTGACGCTAGTGGAATACACCCATCACTTACCCCTGAAAATCAGTCGAGGAACGTCATTCACTGCTCTGCCGCTGACAATTTCATGACGTATTTTCTCCCTACTCACTCAAGTTGCGAAATCAGAAAACTCCGCAGAATTGAACCTTCGGATCAGGCCAATTCTAGTGGATATCAAGTCGCGTGCTTTTTTTGCAACTCAGCTTTGAACACTTGGGAGTTGAGCCGCTGTTAACTATTGCTGAATTGCTGAATGATGTTGAACTGCTGGATCTGGAACGTGTGCGAAGTGCATTGACAAAAGTCGAAGACAATCTCCAGGTATTGGTGGGGTCGTACAGATCCATTAATCCCGTGAAGCCATCAAAAGCAGACGCCTTAAAACTGCTGGGAATAGTCAAACAGTTGACGGATGTGGTCGTCATTGATGGTCGTTACACGTATCACGAAGTCGCTTTTGACTCGATTGCTCAGTCACAGCAAATCGTCTTCGTCGCGAAACCGACGGTTTCGTCAATCCAGAACCTGATGACGCTGTTGGCGCATTTCGCACAGCGAGAATCACTGGCCCAGCAGTTTGTAGTGATCAATCAGTTTGATCCGGAAACAGAGACATTCTCGGTCGAGCGGCTGTCGGAAATCATCGGTGTACCGAGATTGCACACGGTCGCATCCGATGCGAAGGGAATTCGGCTGGCGGATGCTCTGGGGCAAACACTCCGAAATGCAACGCCGCATAGCCCGGCGCTTGCCGACTTGACGCTCCTCGCGAAGGCCGTCCTGGGAATTCCGGTGGAAGCGAAACCTGCTGCAAGTTTCATAGGAGCAGCACTGGATCGCGTCTCTCACTTCTTTCAACTCACATGATTGGCAAGTATATGACGGCCACTGTTACTGAAGCAGAGAGAACAATAAGCCTCAGCAGCTATGCTGATTTCGGACTTCCAGTTCCTCTGTCCCTCAAGGTTGCACGAGAAGATCAGCCTTCGGTTTCTGATTTCGGAAATCTGGTCCAACACATTCAGAGTAAAGTGCTTGAAAAATTTCAAGTCAGAGAGTTCAGTAAGCTGCCTGAGGACAAGCAGAAGACCGCTATTCGCCTTGTTGCGGAACAACTGATCGACGCCGAGAAGATACCCCTCAGCGGTTCCCAGCGCACGCTTCTCATGCAGGATCTGCTGGACGAAATCGTCGGGCTTGGGCCACTTGAAAAACTTCTTCGCGATTCTGCAGTGACAGATATTCTGGTCAACGGAGCCAAACAGATCTACGTCGAACGTCGAGGTCGGCTTCAGGAGGTCGCTGATCATTTTCGCGATGAGGATCACTTGCTGACGATCATCGACCGAATCGTCAGCAGAGTCGGGCGGCGAGTCGATTTTTCTTCGCCCGTCGTCGATGCGCGACTTCCGGATGGATCTCGCGTCAATGCCGTCATTCGTCCTGTCGCTCTCCGTGGCCCCACCTTGAGCATCCGACGTTTTGGCGTAGTCCCTCTGCAGCTCCATGACCTGCTGCAGTTCAAGGCATTGACGCCGAACATGGCACAATTTCTTGAGGCGGCCGTCAAGGCTCGATTGAATATCATTATCAGTGGTGGGACAGGCAGTGGAAAGACTACGCTGCTGAATACGTTGTCCGCATTCATCCCTAACACGGAGCGAATCATCTCGATCGAAGATGCGGCGGAGTTACAACTGCAGCAGCGTCAGGTTGTGCAACTCGAAGCTCGCCCCGCAAATCTTGAAGGAAAAGGCGAGATCACCATTCGAGATCTCCTTCGAACAACACTCAGAATGCGGCCCAATCGAATCATCATCGGAGAATGTCGCGGCCCGGAAGCGTTTGACATGCTGCAGGCGATGAATACTGGGCACGATGGGTCATTAACAACACTGCATGCCAACAGTCCACGGGATGCTCTGTCACGACTTGAAATGATGATGATGATGGCTGTCCGCGATGTTCCGTTGCACGTGATTCGAGAACAGATCGCATCGGCAGTCAACGTGATCGTTCAGGTCGATCGCCTCACCGGAGGTCCTCGACGGGACACCAGTATTACCGAAGTCATGGGGTGTACTTCAGATGTGATTACGGCTCAGGAGATATTCAGATTCAAACAACTCGGTGTGACATCTGTCGGTAATGCTTTGGGCGCGTTTGAAGCGGCAGTCATTCCTTCATGCAATCTTCAACGTATTCATGCAGCAGGAATTGTTCTGCCTCTCAGCATATTTCATGATTGCGATCCGATAGAAGCGTGATCGCCGGGCTTGCATCAGCCACTAGACAGTCAGCTTCACGATATCAAGCGTGCTGATGATACCGACGGGCTCACCGTCTTTGACCACGACGACGTGATGGACATGGCGATTCACCATGTCGGCTGCGACTTGGGAGAGTTCTGTTTCAGGCGAGCATTGCACAACGTTGCGATTCATGAGGTCATCGACACGAAATATGGGCTTCGATTGGCCGGAAAGTCCAGCGGCTATTGAGCAGGATTCAATGGCCGCCCAGAGTACCGGCAACAGCATCAGGTCGCTGCGGCTGATGATGCCGACAATCTGTCGATGCTCGACAACCGGCATCGCACTGATACCGCGGCGTACGAATTCCTGTTCCAGTTGATCAACACTCAAGTCTGGTGAAGTTGACCACACTGGCGAGCTCATTACGTCCTGAGCGAGCAAATCACTGAAGCGGTTCATGGTGGTCTCCGTCGGCGAGTGAAAGATGCAAAGTGGCGAGACCGCGCGATTTCCAGGGTATGCGTCGTTCGAATCGAGCCACGACGATCACACTGCTGCCACATCATGTCAATTGAACTTCTGACGTTCAGCTTATTTCAGAGAGCGTCAGGATAGAGACAAACTGGATGTGCGGCCCTGGCCTCTCAGAGAATCGTTGTTCCCGGGTGACCAGGATCAATGATTCCGTCAAGTGTGGCGGTGTTCGGGGCAGCACTCTCATGAGAAGCACAGGAACCTGAAGATCTGGCAAGGTTTCGTACTTCCGGTCCCTGTGCAGCGCGAATCGCTTCGACCAACACACCGTCGCCGCTTTCCAGGATGTCCGTGTTTTTAACTTCAATGTCCGGAGTGACACCGAGTCCAGCCATCCTGAGGCCAGCAGGTGAATAGAATTCGGCAGTTGTGAGACGCAGATCTCCGCGAACAGAGTTCAGTGGGAAATGAGTTTGAACTGTTCCTTTGCCGTACGAACGTGTGCCAATCACCAGACCACGTTTGTTCTCACGGATTGCCGCGGCAAAGATCTCACTTGCGGAAGCGCTGTCCGAATCAATCAGCACCACTATTGGCACTTGCCATGTCTTTGCATAAGTGGCTTTCAGCAACACATTGTCCGATCGCAGCCTCCCTTTCGTGGATACGATCGTTCCACAGGGCAGAAATTTGTCGCACACTTCGACACAGGTCGTCAATAACCCACCGGGATTCCCGCGAACATCAACAATCAGCGACTTCATGCCTCGTCCATGCAGCGTCTCCAACGCCTGCTCCACTTCCGCAGGAGAATTCTGCGAAAAACGACTAAGAGCGAAGTATCCGACATCGGTTCCCTCAAGGATCCTGGTGCCATGCACGGTCCAGACTCTGACGGTTCGTCGAACAAGGATCATCTCACGCTCACCACCGCCATCACGTGAGATCCGGACGCTCATTTGACTTCCGACAGGCCCCTTGAGAAGGTCGACGCTGCTGGATAGTCTCATGCCACGAAGATCCTGGCCGTTTATGTTGTGGACGACATCACCTGCTTTGATGTCAGCTTCGGAGGCCGGACTGCCTTCCAACACCCTTACGACGATGAGTCCGTCAGGATCTTCCCGGACTTCCAGGCCAATTCCCACGATGTGTTCATCAAGGAGATCCGTCGTTCGAATCAACTCCCGAACTTCAGACACTGTTGGTGAATCGGGATCGGCAAGCTCGAGCCCCGAGAATTCATCGAGTGTATCCAGACTGGCACTTGAAAACTCGAAGCCAACAAAACTTGCCGACAGCCCCGCAATGTACTCCGCTTGACTCATTGCCGAGATCAGCACGAGATCAGTATCGTGAACCCCCTGAACTTTTCGGGAATCTCGAGAAATGCGCAGCGAACGGCGGAGTTCGTGAAGTTGAAGAGTTCCGGGTGAAAGGCCGGCGGCACTCAGAAATGTGTCGTTATCAAGTGCAATTTCAAGATTTTGAAACGCCCGCTGGACGCGGCTCTGATAGCTCGAGGGCTCAAGAGAACGTTCATCTATCCTCAAAGATACCTCTCTGAAGAGACTCTGAGATTGTGCACTGGTCATGGCACGCAATGCTCGAAGTGTTGCTGGATTCTGATACCGTCCAGTTAGAATCTCGTCGACACCAGCATCCGAGATGTCTGGAAGCTGATTCGGGAGATACTGAACCTCGCGCTCCGGTATAGAGCGAGGCTCAACAACAGTCTGCCTTTGATCCTCCGGAACCAAATTGCCTTCATGGAATTCCCCAGGACGTAGCTGTTCGTCTTCAAAAGGCAGTATTCGATCAGGGGGATTGCTGGCAGAATGTCTATTCAAAGCTACCGGACGAATAAAGCCTTTTGCATCGGCAGACTGCAAACCATCGGCCCCTGTCCATTGAGCGAATCGGACGGGAAACTGGTCGGTTTCTGAGTCGGATCCCCGAGAGAACTCTGGCCGATAAAGGCCGTCCGTGGAAGTTTCAGAATAATATCGCCCGGGAGTGGGGGCAACGGATTCCATTTGGCAAAAATGCACAAGAGGTATGGCCAGGACAAAAATAGCCATTAGCACCGGAAATCGCCCTGATATCCCCATCGCAATCTCTCCTTCGCGTGATTCCATTCACGAGGAGGATAGTCTGAAGACGGGTTCTGACTCAATGGCGACTCTCCTGTCGAGCCCCCGAGCACTCTAATGCCATTAAAATAGACACGAATCCTGATTGACGACTTCGGTCACGACCGACCCGAGAAAAGCACCTTGAACAATTTACCGCGATCGGTATCGGCGAAGCGAGTTGTATAGACCCGAGCATCGCCTTCCGAATGGCATTCCCCCCGAATACTCCATCCGGGCGAGTGACCAGTGTTTTCTGTGGCCGTCCAACACAAACCTTCGGTTCGGTTTGCAAATCAATTCTCCCTGGCAAACTGTATTCGTCGCAGCACCATAACGAATTCTCGCCGAAAAGCGGATTCTCCATTGCGGCTGCTGAGTTGATTCTCGAGCACGCTCAACTGGATCAGAAGTTGAAGCGACAGCTGGATGCGTCGGACATCGTCCAGCAGACGCTGCTGCGTGCCCATGCGGCTTTGCCTGATCTGCGAGATCGAAGTCAAGAGATTTGGCGGCAAACCAGGTTGGTAAGACCGACTGGAGACAGTCGTCATCCTTTCCCAAACTGCTCCGGTCACATCGGCCGGACTCGGGGACGAGTCTTCTATTACTCGCTCTGGTCACGACCGATGTGGCGAACGCGAGTTCGCTTCGCTGCCTCGGACCGGGTGGCCTTGGGGCGTTGCCGCCCCGAGGCTCCCACAGACCCGTACGTGCTCGCATTAGAGCATACGGTTCTTCAAATCATGGGTTCGCTGCGTGTCTGAGCAGAGACCGCACGGTCCGTACAGGAGCCAACGGAAAGCGGTCCAGCACGCGGTAAAACATTTCCGAGGTCATTGATCGAAGGCGGTTTACATCCTGTTCGAACCAGAGATCCAACACATAGTGAAGGAATATGTTCGAAAGGATTGGGGAAACCACGCCACCCTGTGGCGTTCCGGCGTCGGGGTAGCTGATGCTCCCGTCTTCCAGTACGCCAGCACTCAGCCATTTGTCGATCAGGCGCAGCAACACACCGTCACGCACCCGACGTCGAAGAAACTCTCGCAAGTGACCGTGATCCAGATTGTCGAACGACAACATTTCTTGATACCCATCTCGACAACCGGTCAGCAGACGGCGTGGAATGGGTGGAGGTCACCGATCCGACGGAGCCGCTGTACGGACGGCGGTTTCGCGTGGAGTCGATTTCGCGAAGTCCGCAGGAAGTGGATCACGTCTTCGTGCGGCGTGAAGACGGAATTGGTTTGAGAGTTCCGCTGCGTTCAACCAACCTTTCGTTATTGGTGTCTGATACTCCACGAGCCAAACTGAACGCTCAGTCCATTGCTGATTTTCTGAGCCTCGTAAAGGAGTACGAGCTATGTCCGCCGCCGAAGACATCCCCGCCGAGAATGTCTGGTCGTCGCTCGACCTGCAGACGCGACTCGAAGTCGTAAATACGTTTCGCCTGATCGTTAAGGAGATGATTAATGAACACTTCCGATTTAATTCAGTCGCGGCACCTGCAGCGAAAGGCGATCATTTATGTGCGGCAGTCGAGCCCCAATCAGGTCGTCACGAATCTCGAAAGCCAGCGGATGCAGTACGCGCTGCGTGAACGGGCTGTCGCACTTGGCTGGCATGCGCACGATGTGGACGTCGTTGACACAGATCTCGGACGCAGCGGCGCGACGACTGAGGGACGTTCCGGCGTTCAGGATCTTGTTGCCCGGATCGCACTGAGCGAAGTTGGGATCCTGCTGGCCTTCGACGCTACGAGACTGGCACACAACTGTTCGCACTGGTATCAACTGCTCGAATTGTGTGGAAAGACAGACTGTCTGATCGGCGATCGTGACGGCGTCTATGACCCCACATCCATCAATTGCCAGTTGTTGCTCGGACTGAAGGGACAGATCTCTGAACTGGAATTGCATACAATTCGCGCGAGACTGACGGCAGGGATTTTCAGCAAGGCGAGTCGAGGTGAATTGGAACTCGCTCTGCCAACCGGACTGGAGCGACTTGAGGGAGGCGTCGTTGTTAAACATCGGAATATCGAAGTCCAGCAGCGTATCGATCTTGTGTTCGCCACGTTCTTTGAGCGGAAGTCGGTATCCCAGACAGTTCGCTGGTTTATTCAGAATGACTTAACATTGCCGCGGCATGATCGTGGTGGTGAAATCCAGTGGAAGCGAGCAACAGCGGCCAGTCTTTCCGGCATCTTGAATAATCCGGCCTATGCAGGTGCTGCTGCGTACGGTCGAACCCGCTGGAAAAAGTCGGAAAACACTGCAAAAAATGCATGGAATCAACCTGCCTCAACAGCAGTGGCGCTACTGCATGGCATTACTTACTGCGGCGGGTGCGGACACGAGATGTGTGTCCAGTACAAGGGAGGCACACAGTACCTGTGCAACCATCTCAAGCAGCAAACTGGCGCGAAGGTGTGCCAGCGAATTGGAGGCGATGCGATTGACAATCAGGTCGTCGCGTGGTTCTTTGAAGCGTTAAGCGTCGCCGAGATTGATGTCACTGCACAGGCGTTGCAGACGACGGATACTGAACATGCAAGTGTTCTGGCAGCTCGCCGACAGCAAGTCGATCGCCTCCGCTACCAGACTCAGCTTGCAGAGCGACAGTTCATGAAGTCTGATCCGCACAATCGACTCGTCACCGGCGAACTCGAACGTCGCTGGGAAACTCATCTCCGCGAGCTGAAAGCTGCTGAAGAACAGTACGAAAAAGAACAGCGTCACACGCCTCAATACGCGATAACCACTCAGTTGTTCGTAGCTCGCGATCGGACGAATCAGAGAGTGTTGACTGACAAAGCCGCCGCTCCAGTGAATGGCGACATCGACATGTTCACTCTCGCCCTGCACATCCACAACCACACGGTCAACGAGATGGCGGATAATGGTCTGACGATCAGCAGCGGTGGTGCCGGTTGCATTCCACAGAACAGGCAGGTCGTTCGACAGCTTCTGGATCATGTCCAGCTCGTGCGGCTTCAGCTCGACGGGTTGCGAGTGTTCGAGACGACGCAGATCTTCTTCGATCTCTCGCTGCGCCTGCATCGCCTCTTCCCAGAGTCGTTCCAGCTGGCGGGCGACCAAACGGTTCTCCGGCTCCACCGCGTGATATTGTCGAGCTGCCCGGTCCACTTCGAACTGCGCTCGCTCCAACCGGTGACTCCGCAGTTTCGTCAGCCGCCGCCGTTCCTGTTTCGTCTCCTCCACGGCCTGCACGCTGAGTTCCACAGAGGCTGGCTTTAGCACCTGAAGGATTTGCTCGCGGATCAGATCGTCGAGAGGGCGAGCGGACAGGCTTTGGCACTTCTCCAATCCATATTGCTGATAGTTCCGCAAACATTTGTAACGCGGTCGTTATCCTGAGCCGCTGTAACCGACTACCAGGCGACAACCACAACGCCGACAGGTTTTGCATTGTGAGTCTTTCTTGTCTGGAAGGATCATGGCCTCGGTCCATAAACTGGTCGTTCCAGACCGATCTGCCATTGCTGAGTGCCTTCGATCCGGAAACGAACACCGCACTCCGCGCTGAAGTCGTCATCGCCTTCGATCTGCCACTCAACATCCAGATTCGTGATCGTGGGAAACGGCGTCGTGACTTCGCCAGTAGGTGAAGCGTCGTCAGCAAAGACAGTCGTCAGCAAAGACAGTCGCGTTCGAAAGACTGACGAGCAGAAGGCAAAAATATTTCATCATGCAGAATTTTCTTCAAATGTGCTATCGAGGCGGAATGTATCCGGCAGGCGGCGTCACGACTTCGAAATCGGAGCCTTTCACTTTTCGCAGTTCTTCGTGCATTTCGGGAATTCGCTCATCCGGAGCAATCGAGACGGCCCATTCAATACCGTTGTCGGCGTTGAGCATCCCGTACCTCTTCAAGGCTTCCAAAATAGTTTTCGCGGCGGGCGAAAACTTCGACGTATCAAAATCTTTGCGAAGTCGGAATCGTTCGCCCATTCGAGGAAGATTTTCATCGGTTTTGCTGCTCGCGAAATGTGTGGCAGGGTAAACGTAGGCTCGACGCGTGTTCCTGAAGGTGACTCGCAGCGCGTGTTCGATCTTTCCACGCTGCAACTCATCGTAGCGAACGATTGATGGGAAAATGGGGAGGCCCGCAGCATCTGAACTGGTCCATCCGTCGGGCCTGAGTTGGTTGGATGCGAGATCGAATATCGACGCCTGCTCCGCCGTCCAGCCTGTATCGGTTTTGGTAAGTCGATAGAACTCGTACAGCTTGCGATTAACGGGATCCACGACAATCCCGTGCCGGTCTGCATTGAGGTCTGGCTGGCCGCGCTGGACGTCATCGAGGGAGAGACTTCGCGTGTTTGCGTCGCGTTGAAAATTTGCCGGCCAACCTTCGATGGGTGTGTTCGCAGGCACCGGATACGGGCCTTTGTCCGACTCACCGGCATACTGCAACAACTTCACGTCCAGCTTTTCCTGGTTCGGCGGGACAAGCACGAACCCCATGTCCGGGTTGCATCGCAACGGTTTGTCGCTGCCGATAGCTTTGATAATGGCTGCTGAGTTCGAGGCCAGCGGCCACGTATCAACAGGAATGTTCCAGGGATTGTCCGGAGGAAATATCTCCAGTGCGGACAGAATGGCGTCGGCTGCTTCTGTATTGAACAGAACTGGTTCGCGAATTGCGGGCATCTCCGCAGCCTTCAACCGGGCAAGTCGATCTTTGTCGACGATGACGCCAGGAGATTCCGCAACGGCAGTCACGCATATAGAAATGGCAATGAGGCAGAAAAGATTTCGCATCGTTGATTACTCCAGGGTTACTTTCATGCACTGACCGAC
>JBIIIF010000041.1:0-36213 GCA_044235005.1 Planctomycetaceae bacterium
AAGCTCGCAAAAAATCACGGCCCATGGATGATCATGGTGGCAGCCATTCGCGACGTTGATGATGAAACTCGGCGTGTCGAAGGCGGGATGTCAGCGTGGGAGGCGGCTGACGCGATCGTTTTCGAGTTGCGTAAGGAGGGCATCCCGGCTTATACATTCTCTCAGGACGAGCAGGTTGCTGAGATCAGTTCTCCGAACACCAACGATAATAATGGCCGCCGTTACGTCGCGCAGCATGGCTATATCTCGGTGATGGCAGGGAATTTTGCATCCAGCGACGATCCGAAAGCGAAGGATGCGATGACATACATCAAGAAGCAGTTTAACCCGGGCTTCCTGACGGATCCGAAGAGTGGCGGGATTCTTCCGCAAACTCCCGGGAGACCTTCGGCCTTCAGTCGAGCTTTCATGACCGTCAATCCTCTTTATGAGGGAACTGTTCGCGACGCAGAAGAAGACGACATGATCGTGGAACTAAACTCCGGACAGAAATACTCCCTGCTGCAGAACAAGGGCAAGTACTCTTTGGTTGTAGCCACCTTCAAGGGCAGCAGCGTGATGCAGGTCGGCAATGACAAGTCATCCAAAGCCCTCGGCTTCTTTGAGAAGAACTTTGGCAAGAGTCTGGATGAGTGCGCAGAGAACGCGATGCTTCTCACCGAAAAAATGCGGAATGCCAGGAAGCATGGTTACGACACAAATTTTGACGCATGGGTCTACCACGACAAGTACCAGTCCTTAGTTCTGGTCGGCTCGTTCGACAGCAAAGATGACCCGCAGATCCGCACGCTTGCGACCAAATTTGGTGGCAAAATGATTCGCCATCCAAAAACTGGTGAAGATGTCCTGACTGGTGAGACCTTTACCGTGCCGAAGATTCCGAAGGCCAATCAGTTGCCGGATTACTCCTGGCTGTTCGACGTGAAGCCACATCTGATGGAAGTTCCGAGAATCCGCTGAGTTGAACCACGAAAGTCTTTCGATTGTTGATCGACAGACGAAATACTTCAACGCTCGACGCAGAACCATAATCCGTTCTGCGTTGAGCGTTTTTTGTTGAGTGATGTCCGCTGGTCTGATTGCTGATAATCGCATGGCGACATCGTTTTTTACGGTTCGTGACAGGGTCTTTCTGTGTCTCATTTTGATCGTCAGGAACTTTATGATGATCTGACTGCACGGGGCCGTGGCGAGTGGGCTCGTGAACTGCAACGGAAGACCGAGGATGCTCTGTCGTCTGAGCGACATGGAAAACTGGCCGACTGGATCCTTGCACTGGAGTCCTTGCCTTCGGTGGGGAATGCCTCCCTGAATGCTGCGAATGGCGCGGTGACCATTGAGGGGACACTTCCGAAAACATCGAAGACCACATTGGAGACATCTCTGCGTGCGTTACACCCGTGGCGAAAAGGGCCGTTTGAGTTTTTGGGGTTGCCCATCGATACCGAATGGCGATCGTGCCTGAAATGGGATCGGCTGGCCCCGCATCTGGATTTGCGGAATCGGATGGTTCTTGATGTCGGCTGCGGCAACGGATACTACGGCTGGCGAATGCTTCACAGTGGCGCTCGTCTGGTGCTGGGGCTGGATCCGTTTCTTCTGTTCCTGATGCAGTTTGAAGCCGTCCGAAAGTACGCCGGGGCGAATTGCCCTCATTATGTCCTGCCGCTCACGGACGCTGATCTCCCGGAACGTCTTAACTTATTCGATGTGACGCTATCCATGGGCGTTCTGTACCACAGGACGAGCCCGATCGATCATCTCCGCTCGTTGTGGGAATCACTGGCCCCGGGCGGTCAGTTGGTTCTGGAAACGATTGTTGTCGAGAGTTCTCAACAGGAAGTTCTGGTGCCGGAAGATCGTTATGCCAAGATGCGAAACGTCTGGTTTATTCCCTCGGTGCCCATGCTTCAGCTTTGGCTGCGCCGATGCGGTTTCAAAGACATTCGAGTGATCGATGTGGCGAGAACAACGTTCGAGGAACAGCGTCGCACAGACTGGATGACGTTTGAATCCCTGGCCGATTTTCTGGATCCCGCCGATCCCATGCACACAATCGAGGGCCATCCGGCTCCTGTGCGAGCGATGCTGCTGGCGCGGAAAGCGTGACTACTTGACCGCCAGAATTGACGCGAAGTTGAAGCACTGAAACCAAGGTGCGACGGTGCGAAATCCCGCGTCACGAAGTCGCTGAACATGAGTTTCAAGCGTCTCTGGAATCAGCAAATTCTCGATCGCACTGCGCTTTTGCGAAATCTCCAGGTCACTGTATCCGTGAGCTCTCTTAAAGTCGTGATGAAGATCGGTCAGCAACGCCTGCTGTTGCGAGTCTGCGAAACAGATTTTTTCTGAAAGCAATAATGCTCCACCGGAATTCAATCCGTCGGCGACCTTCTGTATCACATCACTTCGTTGATCCGGATGCAGGAACTGCAGTGTCAGATTCAGCACGACAAACGAAGCATTACGAATCTCCACTGAGCGCAGATCGGCTTCGTGCAATTCGACTGAACAGCCGGTTTCCGTGGACTCCTGCAGCAACACTCGCAGCCGCTCAATCATGGCCGACGAATTGTCCACAGCGTGAATCACACAATCGGTCGGAGCCTGGCGGCGAATCAACCGAGTCGCGGCGCCCAATGAACAGCCAAGATCCCAAACGGTCGTTCCCGGGCGAACGAAACGGCCGGCGAGCTGTTCGATCATGGACAGAATGGAGGCATACCCCGGCACGGATCTGGCGATCATATCCGGGAAGACCTGCACGACTTGTTCGTCAAACTGAAACTCACCCACGCGATTCATCGGGAGCGAATAAATGTCGTCACGCGTCACCGGGGGTACTCATTCGTGAGGTTGTTTCTGGAAGACCAGAATATGCTGACGCGGCAGGACATGGATTGTTTCCGTCCACTTCAGGCCAAACTCTTCCTGTTCGGCTTCGCGGCGAACCTGCACCTGCGACATTTTATGGACTTCCTTAATCGGAACGGTCGGGTCCTCTTTTCGATATTCCACGAACACAACTCGACCACCCGGTTTCATGCTTCGCGATATGTCGGCCAGCATTTCGTAGGGAAACTCAAACTCGTGATAGACGTCGACCATAATGGCCAGATCGATACTGCTGTCCTTAAGTCCGGTGGTTTTCTGAGTCCCCTTGACCGGTTCCACGTTGGAGATTCCGAACTTCTCGCAGTTCTCTTTGAGACGCTCGAGCATTTCCTTCTGCACATCAACGGCCATGACTTTTCCATCGGGAAGAAGCAGTTCAGCCATCCGCAGTGAGATGACACCACTGCCTGCACCGATGTCAGCGACGACATCACCCGGCTTCAGATTTAATGATCGAACCAGAAGCGTGAGTCGCTCCTCTTCTTCTCGGCTGGATCGTTCCAGCCAGTCGGCACCGGCAAATCCCATCACATGAGCAATCTCGCGCCCCATATAGAACTTGCCGATACCGTTCGGGTCATGATCTGGTCGACGTTCATACCGTTTCGAAGATTTCTCGACGGACTTTTCAGCGGTCTCGTCGGAGACGGCCGGCGCCATGCAGATGACCAAAGTCAGCATCGACAACAGACATTGAACAAACGTGACCATTTCTGAACTCCTCGACACTTAAATCGCCTGCCATCAGCTTAACACCGAGCCCCTGGCGACGCCTCAAACGAAAGCCGGCGCCTCGGGCTTGGCGACCAACGGCCAAATCATCAGCCTTCTCGACAATCTAACGCGATGCGGCGTTGAGCCCTGTGCGAGGTTGCCTACTTCGACTCTGATTTCTCGGCAGCAGGCTCGTCCTTCACAATGCTGGCCTTCTTGATGTAATCCAGCTTTGGGAATGACTTCTTCAGGTACTCATTGCCGCGATTCTGAATAGAAAACTGGTCCGGATCTTCGCCATACTCGGAATTGATCTTGTCGACAACATCCATTCCCTCAACGACTTTGCCGAATGGAGCAAAGCCCATGCTGTCGAGGAATCTGTTGTCTTTGAAATTGATGAAGACCTGTGAGGTTCGTGAATTCGGTCCTGACGTTGCAAACGTGATGTAGCCGCGACGGTTCGACTGAGTCACTTTGTCGTCCTTGATTTTCGCTTCGCGCCAATCCTTCTGAACGACGGGATCACCATTGATGCCGAACTGCACCATGAAGTCCGGGACAACTCGAAAGAACCGGCACTCGTCGTAAAAGCCTTTGTTGATCAATGTGTAAAACTGATCGGCACCGAGCGGTGCCCATTCGCGAGTCACTTCGATCACGAAATCACCGCAACTGGTTTCAAATTTCACTTTGTAGCTTGCCGGAGCTTCATCCGCAGCAACGCTGGAAATGCCTGAACCAGCCAAAAGAGAAACTACAGCACACGCACTCAGGAACCACTTCATCGAAAACTCTCCATTGTCATTCGAACAAATTTGCGGGACAACATGAAGCCGTTGTTGCGAATCGAAACGCAATCGCAACCGCTCATTTTTGATTCTGACGACCGCTGGCGATGGCACCGGAATTCAGTGCCTTCAGGCCGACTCGCAACATTCCATTAGCGGAATCGATTTTGGCAAGTCGAAATCGAGGGGCACCGGGAACAATCGCCGCACTGTCAAATTCAAGCGGAAGTCTGACAGGCGGGATTTTTTCGGCAAGCGACTGCGCGGCATTGCGAACCAGCGGGATCCAGACGGTCCCGGCCTGGACGGTCGTCACAGCGGCATTCTCACCGGATGGCTGGCCGTCAACCTCACCGGCCGTGGGGATGATCAGTTGTTCGGATGGCTCATCAGACGATTCTGCCGCCAAACTACCGCCGAATTCACCCACATCCACATTTCGGATGGCGATCGTCCACTCATCGTCAGACAGCTTTTTCCCACGTAAGTTGAACGTCGTTGTCATCCAGCCACTGGCTGCAGCACCTTTCGGATGAATTTGAAACGTGGTGATCAACCGAATGTCACCATCGATGAATTTCACCTGGAAGGGATCTTTTCCCGCGATTTCCAGAGTAAACAAAGCGGCCTCCTCGGAGGCGGCAGAACGCAGTGAGTCAAAGATTGACATCAGCCGATCGGGAGAAAAAGCTGAGCCCGCTTCGGAGCCGTCTTCGGGAAGTTCGAGTTTCTGCAGTTGCTTATCCGTAAGCTTCAGCCCTGCAGGAAAATATTGAGTCAGCAAGGACTCGATCGAGTCTTCAGACACAAAGGCAACAACCGACTCATCACTACGAAATGCACCTGCTTCCGCTGGCATCGCAGCCACCGCACCGTCGCGGAGCGTTGATTGATCAACAGTCCAGACAGACACGACATCTTTGGTTGATCGCGAGCACCAGCGAAGTTGCACGTTCCCGAAGATCGAGCCGATCTTCCGTTGTGCCATCGTCACATCTTTCTGAAGTTTTGCAAAATCTTCGTCAATGAGTCGATTGATTTTGGGCAGGACGTCTCGGGACACATCTTCGGCAACGGCCTGATTAATCTGCGGTGTGCGGCGAAGCACTTCATTCCAGGCAACGCGATCACTTAACGGCCCCAGCAACGGCATGGTCGCTCCTGCCGTGCTGAAAACTCGCTGCGGAGTCTGTGACGCCTGGATCGTTCCGTGGGCCGGAAGCGTCAAAAAAGTCTTGCCGTCGAACCAAAGTGGTTTCGTGATCTCAAAATGATGCTGGCCTACACTGTCCACAGTGGCCTGCTGATTAAAGCCAGTGGTCTGGCTGGTGACATCGCCAGAGTTCAACAGTTCAAATCGCAGCGATTTATCGTCAGGCACAATGCGCAGTCGAGTTTCCGTGACGGTCGATTGGCTTCCCGTCACATTCGTATTCATCAACAGCTTCGAGACTGCTTCCTGCTCGTTTCGCGTACGATGAAAACGTTCTTCCATCAGTGCGTTGCGAATTGCAAACCCGAACAGTGGCCGCGAAGTGGTTGCTGTTGATGTCTGTTGAGCCAATGCGTGGCGTGTGCCGGAGACGTGCCCAACCACCAGCAGCACGACGCTGATCGTGGCCTGAAGCACATTTCGTCTTAACGGACGTCCTTGCATTGCGATGGGGAGCCCTGAGCCGCTTGTGTGACGGATGGTTCCTGCCTATTTTGACGTCGTCCGGCATAATTTCTACCACCGTTTCCGGAACTTCACCGGCTTCGGCGGGAAAATGCCCCTATGGCACACAATTGCACTCCGGAACCCCGGAATCGCCTGCTGAGATCTCGGAACTGGTGAAGTCACCACGATCCTTGGCAAAGGTCATGGAGATGCTCGCATTCGCCTGAGCCATCCGCACGGTGTGACCTGGCACGACGGGTTTCTCTATGTTGTCGATATGAGCAACGATCGGATCCTGCGGATGAAGCTCTGAGCTGGCAGAAGATTCAGCGATCGATCCAGAATTTGTTTTTGCACAACAGCCAGCTGGCCTCCTGCGCTGCGTTTAATAATTAAACAGTTGCTTCTGCGTCCAGACCTTCGAGGTCGCTCGATTCATGGCACGTTGCACAATACCTTTGGAGTTGATCGTCAATTCGCGACCCTTCATGGCGCGAGCCACCAGCTTGAAGGTCAGTTGTTCGGCCGATGCCTCCACCAGATCCTTTGGTTTCAGATCGTACTGTTGCATCAATTCGACAATCGGCTGAGGCCCTTTGTTACGTTCGTTGCCTGCAAGATCGTTAATCTCTTCGGGCTGGCCAGAGACCTCAGCATGATCGTCATTTGTCATTGAAAGAGCCGTACATGGTGGTGGAAAAGTTGCGTCAGGTAAGCTGCAGGCCGGGAGTCTTCACAGCAGAATTTGTGAACGGCACCGAGTATCCTCAATGCGAAGGCTCAAGGCAACACTCTGTTCAACCGATTAGCCAACCTTGAAGTCAGTTCTCATCTGTCATTTGGGAAGTCCCTGCCAGGAAACGCCTATGTCCGACAAACTTACATGGCCGGTGAAAACTCGTGAGCTCCACAATCATCACTTTGATTCCACGATCTGGAACGACTTTCAGTTTCGAGACGATGACATCATCATCGCCACTTATGCGAAGTCCGGGACAACCTGGATGCAGCAGATTATTGCTCAGTTATTGTTCAACGGTGATCCGGATCTGGCTGTCGCTGACATCTCTCCCTGGCTGGATCTTCGCGTCCCTCCAAAAGCTGTGAAACTCCCTTATGTGGAAGCTCAGACTCATCGAAGGTTTCTGAAGACTCACTTGCCGGTCGATGCGCTGGTGTTTTCGCCGCAAGCCAGATATCTCTACATTGGCCGAGATGGTCGCGATGTTGTCTGGAGCCTCTATAACCATCACGCGAATGCCAATCAGCTATGGTATGACGCTCTGAACGAGACGCCCGGCCGCGTTGGTCCGCCGATCGAACGCCCTCCGGAAGATATTCGCGAATACTGGCGAGACTGGATGGCTCGCGATGGGTATCCATTCTGGTCGTTCTGGGACAACGTTCGCACGTGGTGGCAAATCCGTGATCTTCCCAATGTGCGGCTCGTACACTTCTCAGAACTCAAGCGAGATCTTCCCGGAACGATTCGTCAGATTGCCAGGTTCCTGCAGATCCCAGTCAATGAGTCGCACTGGTCGGCCATTCTTGAGCATTGCTCGTTCAAATGGATGAAGCAGAACGCAACAAAGAGTGTCCCGCTCGGCGGTTTATTCTGGGACGCCGGTGCAGGCGTCTTCATTAACAAAGGCGTCAACGGTCGCTGGGCCGATGTTCTGACGGCAGAAGAAGCCGCCGAGTACGAACAAATCGCCGTCAGTCAGTTGGGCCGGGAATGCGCTCAATGGCTGGCGACAGGGGAAATCACGGCTCACTAAACTTCCGAGCAATTACGCAGTCGCTGTTGGGCCACTGTTACGAAATGACTCCCACTTTGCGTCCTGCGTTCTGGAAGGCATTGACGGCAAATTTCAGTTGCTCGCGAGTATGTGCAGCGGACATCTGAGTTCTGATGCGAGCTTCACCTTTGGGAACGACGGGAAACGAAAATCCGACGACATAGATGCCCTCCTGCAGCAGTTCATCGGCAAGGCGAGCAGCCAGCGCGGCGTCTCCGATCATGACCGGGATGATTGGGTGCTCGCCCGGCAGAAGCCGAAAGCCCGCGGCTGTCATGCCGTTGCGGAAGTAGCGTGAGTTCTCCTGAAGCTGAGTTCTCAGGCTTTGCGACTCATTCAGCAGTTCCAATGTTCTGACCGATGCGGCAGCAATAGGTGGTGCAAGAGTATTCGAAAACAGATACGGGCGAGATCGCTGACGCAGCAGGTCGATCAGCGGTTTACGGCCACTGGTGTAACCACCGCTCGCTCCGCCCAGAGCTTTTCCCAAAGTCCCGGTGAGAATATCGATGCGATCAGCGACCCCAAAATGTTCGGGCGTACCTCGCCCCGTCGATCCCATAAACCCGACTGCGTGTGAATCATCAACCATCACGATCGCTTTATATTTGTCGGCCAGTGCACAGATCTCCGGAAGGTTGGCGAGATAGCCGTCCATCGAAAACACGCCGTCGGTTGCAATCATGCGGAAGCGACAGGACGCCGCGGCCTGAAGTTGTTCCTTCAGATGAGCCATATCGTTATTGCGATACCGAAACCGCTGCGCTTTGCAGAGTCTGACGCCGTCGATAATGCTGGCGTGATTCAATGAGTCTGAAATAATCGCATCCTGATCGCTGAGCAATGTCTCGAAGAGGCCACCGTTCGCATCGAAGCAGGATCCGTAGAGAATAGTTTCTTCGGTCCCAAGGAACTCACTGAGTTTCGTTTCGAGTGTGCGATGGATTGTCTGAGTGCCACAGATAAAACGAACCGAAGCCATACCGTAGCCCCAGCGGTCCAGACCTTCGTGGGCGGCACGGACAATCTCCGGATGATCGGCCAGCCCCAGATAATTGTTCGCACAAAGATTCAGCATCGAACGCTGATCAAGCAGACGGATGTCGGCCTGCTGAGGCGAATCGATCGTTCGCTCCGACTTAAATAGTCCCTGGCTGCGAATAGATTCCAGTTCGGCGGTTGCATGCTCGAGCAGTGTGGACAAGAGAAGGCTCCGATTGTCATGATCCGGGACAGCGTTAGCAAATTCTAGCAGCGAAGGTCGACCGACCCCAGCAAAGGCTCTCAACGATGTCCAAATTTGAACACTCGCCGGACAAAATCGCGTCCGGGGCCTGTGCTTCATTGCCTGAATCGCCGGCTGCAAAACGAGCGGCCATGCTCAACGCGCAGACCAGAGTTCTGCAGACGTATGGGCAACATCGCCAGAGGACCATGGAGCTGATTTCGTTGGCGGCTGGTGAATTCGGATCACTCCCGGAACGAACCGTGTCCATTCTGGGAGCCGGAAACTGTATGGATCTGGATCTGCAGCAACTGGCGACTCTATTCCACAACGTCAGCCTGCTGGACATTGACTGTGATGCCGTGGAATCCGGAGTCAACGCTGTGAAAGGTCTGCAGACTTCTCGCGTGCAGATTGTTGCCCCGGTTGATCTCTCGACGCCACTGGTCACCACGACAGCAGCCTCTTTGTCGGAGGCTGGTTCGATTACTCAGCTCTGCCAGCAGCTTGCAAGTCCGCTCGCAACTCTGCCTGTTGTCCCGGCAGATGTTGTTGTTTCCACATGTCTTCTAAGTCAGATACTGAGTGCCCTGAGTCATCTTGTTACAGAAAATCATCCGCAGTTCCTTCCGCTGATTCAGGCGTTGCGTCGAGGTCATCTGGTGCGAATGCTGCAATTGCTGAAGCCCGGCGGGCGAGGCATCCTCATCAGCGACCTGGTTTCTTCCGAAACAACTCCCGAGCTGACTTCGATCGATAATGCCGGTCTTCCCAATCTGCTGGCTCAGGCACTCGCGACGGGCAACTTTTTCTCGGGACTGCATCCGGGCGTGATGCTGCAGGATCTGACAACGGCCCCTGACATATCGCCGTCCGTTGAATCCCCCGTCATGATGTCACCGTGGCGCTGGCAGATGGGGCCGCGAACGTATGCTGTCTATGCCATTACATTCCGAAAGAAATGAACTGCGATTTGCCTCTGATGATTTCGACGACGGGTTTCAAATGCATGAGATTTGCGAGCCTGAGAAGCGTTAGTGGAAATCCATTTCTGCGTCCGATCCCACTGGTCACGTTCAAGCCTGACCGTCATACTTCGGGACCAAAGCGGCCAGTTTTTTAACTGCTGTTTCGTTGAGTCGATCGGCCCTTCCTGCGAAGAGGCCAGGTCAAAGCCTGCAAATTTTTGTTTGACGGTGCGAGGAATTTTGATGACTTCGAGGACAAGATACCGTTGCGTGCCCCTGTTTGGTCCTCCGGGTGTCGGTAAAGGCACACAAGGAGGAATCCTGGCGCATATCCCCGGCTTCTTTCATTTGTCCGTGGGCGATGTCTTTCGATCGATCGATATCGGTTCAGCCAACGGCCGCGAAGTCTACAAACATATTTCTCGCGGTGAACTTGTTCCGGATGAATTGACCATTCGCATCTGGCGAAAGACCGTCGAAGCTTACGTGGCTCTGTCGCGGTTTAAGCCACGCGAAGACCTGCTGATTCTGGACGGGATGCCTCGCAACGTAAATCAGGTTCAACTGATTCAGGAATACCTGAAGATCGATCGCGTGATCTATCTTAAGTGTTCGGATGAGGAAGATATGGTGCATCGAATCCGTCGCCGGGCAATTCGAGAAAACCGCACTGATGATGCCAACGACGACATCATTCGGAGGCGATTCGATATTTACCGCGAAGTTACAGCACCCGTGCTGCAACAGTATGATCCGGCCATCATTCACGAAGTGGATGCGAATGGATCTCCGGCTGAGGTGCTGCGGTCGATTCTGGACTGCCTGATTCCGATGCAGAACGAGCTGTTTGCGGCGAATAAAACAGAAGAAAACAACGAGTCATGAGTCCTGTCGATGGAACGACGGGCGTACCGTACACCCGTCGCTCCGCCGACGGGATTCTTCTCCTTGTCCGGTGGATTTATCTTTCCCGCGGCCGAACAATCAGCAGATTGGCGTCGTAAGTCAAAATTCCCAACAGGATCGAACACACAACTCGGTCGAGTGACACTTCGTACTTATAGTTTGTCGAAATCGGATTGGGGTGAAACGGGTCGGCCACAAGCACAGATCGTTCGATTGAATCATATCCGCATAGGACCGCAAAGTGCCCACTGGGAAGACCAGCAATATCATCGGGCGTGCTGGTCGCCGGGAGTTCTCTTCGTTCGCGATAGAGATAAGTAGCGCTCAACCCGGTGAGAACCGGGATCGACTGCTTCAGGTAGCGTCGAATCAGATTTCCGGTGAGATCTTCCATGCGGATCTTGCCGCCCAGCTTCATGAATTCGATATAAGTCTCACAGGCGACTCGCAGCTTTTCCTTCGGCTTGGCCTCCATCTGAGCCCGCAGCTTGTCGTCGACACTCAAGCCTTCCAGAAGATGTCCATCGGCATTAAACCAGGTAGGATCGAAGACCTGCAGATTGAACGTGAAGATACGCGCGTCGTAGCCTCGTCGCAAAGCATGACATCCCAGCATCACCGCCAAAGTTCCACCGTCCGCAAAGACCGGAACCTCATCGATTACTTCCTGCAGCGGCAGTTCATCACCGTAATAACTATAGACCGCATGCAGACAGGTCGGCCCGCAGGTTGTGTTATCCGGTTGCTGAAGAAACTCAAACTGCAGTCGCGTGTCCATCGGCAGATGATTCCTTCAGTACGTGTGATGTGACAGACCTCGAAACGCAGGCCGGACATGATGATCTGACGGCGATTCAACGGGCAGGAATGCCCATCATACAAATGGACTTCGTTATTCGCGTGGCCTTAGTTCTTCCATACCGGCAGAGTCAACTCGTGCGGGCAATCGAGCTGTCGACTGGCCTTCTCGACGACGACTGCCACCACTGCCGCCTTCGATGATTCGAGACGACACGGAGGATTCTTCTTTTACGAGTCCGGAAACAAGCAGCACGGATTCATCGTGAGTTGTTCCTGAATTGTTTGCAACAACAGCAGCTCGTGTTACACCAGCCACAACAGCTGCCGGCTTTGACCTGACAACTTCCACGGCCGACGTCCTGATCCAGCCACGCACAGCGCTGTGAGTTGTCCGGACCGCATTGCGGCGACCCGGCAAAGCCAGCAGCGCGGCGAAACGAAAGAATCCGGAGGCGACAAAGACCGTAACGTAGGCGTGATGATCTCGCCCCAATGAATTCAGAAACCATGCGCCAATAAACGTTCCGGCAACCATCGCGGCGGAGTTTCCAAGGTTATACATCGTGAGCACAGCCACGCGTTTCTCACCGGGAATCTGGCGGAAGAATTGCAAGAGCATAGCCAGTTCATAGCAGCCCCAGACGAGACCGCTCAGGATCTGAACACCAGCCAGAAACCAGAAGTTCTGAGAAAAGAACCACAGCGCACTGATCGGAACAATCCCCGCGCTGCCAACCCACAGCAAACGGTCAGCGCCCCAGCGATTGGCAAAGCGTCCAGCCCACGCCAGCGACATCATCTTACCGATGAATCCCAGCGACAGCAGGCCCATGTAGTCAACCCATGACATCTTCAGGACCTTCAGCATGAAAGGATTGAAGTAAGGGCCTGAAACATGGACAGCTGTCTGGACAGCCATCAGAAACAAGACAAGGCGCCCGGCAGTTCCCGGGCGGCGGACAACGTTGAGAGCAGCGACAAACTTTTGCCACGCAGTGACTCGGTCAGGTCTTACATCATCAGCATTAGCGCCGGCGGTCCGAACAGAGTGCAAAACTTCTGTTTGACGCGACAGCATGGCGGCCGACACAAAGCGTCCGATCGCTCCGACTCCAAAGAGAATCGCGAAGACCGCGACGGTCAGATCATGAGCAACCGACCAGCGAAGCAGGAGACCTCCTGAGATCAGTCCGAGCAGAACGCCAATATGACACATACGACTTCGGCGAGCAAAGAAGCCGCTGCGAATTCGCTGAGGAACGAGTTGCTCAACCCACGTATTCCAGGCGGGCCCCGTGGCAAGTCCCGCCGCCCAATACAACGTGGCCGGAACGAAAACCAGCCATGCTGGCAAGTGTTGCATGAATGACATGCCCATCAGCATTAACATGCTGCAGGCCTGAATCGTGGCTGTGGTGACGACGAAGCGTCGATACGAGCCCAGCTTTTGCAACAGGAACGGCGCGAACAGTTGCAGGATGCTGCCCAGCAGAACAGGCACCGTGGCCACCATTGCGGCGGTCAGATCGCCAAGTCCGCGCGCCAGCACAAAGGCGGGCAGGTAGGATTCCGCAATCCCTACCATAACACTGAACGAGAAACCGTCCGCGTTCATCGCCCGGAGATTGCGCCTCAGCGTTTTCCGGCGAGGAACGGTTCGAGCCTGCATGATCATGGAAGCGACAGAAGTCCAGAGAGGTGAGTCAGCGACAATCCGTTTCCGGTATCTGCTTCCGCTTTGATGATTGAGTGGCTGTTCGGCTTTTCGTAGTGCTGGCTTCAGCCGGCATTCTTTTGAAAAGTGAACGACAATCCCGACTGAAGTCGGCACTACAACTCAATCAACAATTCGTTTTCACAGATACGGGCGGGCAATTCGTCATCGAACGGACACCATTCGATTCGCCTGGGTTCTGACTCTCACCATCAGGATTTCGCTGACATCATTCTGCAGCGGCCGGATTATGAGGGCGAACCAGAAGAAGACTCTTCTGGCTCGGATCTCTCCGGCTATTGCCCCGCAGGGAAATTGGTACCCGAACGGCCAATCCCGGACAACGAGTTTTTCCTCAGTTTTGAATGACTCTCACACGTTCCCGGATCATGGAACTCGGGAACCTGATCGCTTCGCCGATCTCGCCCGGCGACAGGCTGGAATTGCCTGTTACCCGACTGCCAGCTCCTCTATTTCATCAGTGCGGCAACTTCTTTGGCGCTGAAGCGGTTCTTCATGCGAGCTCCCAACTGACTCACAATTCGCGCGGCGGCGTGAGAGGCCAGATGTCCGGCCTGCTTCCAGCCCATTCCGTTCGTAATGCCGTACAGCAATGCTCCGGCATACATATCACCAGCACCGGTGGTGTCGACAGCGTCTATGGTGACGCCTTCAATCGGAATTGCGGTGCCTTCATGCATCAACAGCGATCCGTTGGCTCCGAGTGTCATTGCGACGTTTTCGCAGTGACGATGCAGCTCAGCCGCACACTCAATCGGGTCAGATTTTCCGGTCAGGCTCTTGGCTTCTTCCTCGTTGCAGAAAAAGAGATCCACAGGTCCTCTCAGCAGTTCCCAGATTTCGTCTCGGCACATGTTGCAAAGGAACGGGTCAGAGGCTGTAAACGCCACTTTGGAACCATACTGCTTGGCCACGTTCATCGCTTTGTATGCGGCGGCTCGCTGATTTGGGCTCGTCAGCAGATAGCCTTCGACATAGACGTATTTGGCTCGCTTGATTTCTTCTTCGTTGATGTCGTCCTCTGTCAGAGTCGCAGAAACACCGAGATTTGTCAGCATTGTTCGCTGTGCGTCTTCGGTGATCAGAACGGCACAAGTTCCAGACTGTCCGCTGGTGGCTGGAGCGACTTCGATGGTGACGCCCATCTTTCGCATATCGTGCAGGAAAAACTCGCCGACTTCGTCGTTCGCAACTTTGCCAACATAAGCAGCTTTGCCACCAAAATCCGCGACTCCAACGATCGTGTTGGCCGCAGAGCCACCCGCACAGCGGTTCAGGTTTGTTCCAGCCAGACGATCCAGGACGGTCTTTTGCTGAGCATCATCGACCAGGGTCATGATGCCCTTGTCAAATCCGGTGCTGGCCAGCCAGTTGTCGGAAACTCGAGCCTGAATGTCGACCAGTGCGTTGCCTACGCCGTAAACGTCATATTTCATTGGTAAAATCGTGAGCAAGAACAATGGGGTGAGATCGCAAACAGTCGAATAGCATATCACAATCAGAGCCCGCGAGGATCATGAAGCCCGATGTCTCCTGAGAATTCGCTCATCCGGAAACAGCCCGTTGCAAATCCTCCGTGCTCCACTACGATTTGCGCCGGAACATCAATTCTCTGCGCGGGGTGAATTGAAGCCGGATTCGCTGTTTATCTTTCAGACGATTGCTTCAATCCCGGCCGCGCATGGAAATAACCATTTGCACGAGGCCCGCTGCGCCTCTCCAGGGAAGACTAATGAGCCTGAATCACGCCGAGCGAGTTGCCGAGTTTCTGCCGAAAATTGAAGCGTCAGACCCCAGCAGCATTCATGCCGGAACAACTCCCGGAAGCTTTGCCCGAGCCCCCAGAATCGCTCCGGGGCGTAAAGGTGCGTTGACGTTTTCGTCGCCTGATACCCCGGGGATGCCTCAGCCTTCCGAAAAGACGGCCTGGGACTTTATGCCGCCGGATTGGACGCTCCGACCGGGCTTCGAAAGCAACTACGAACAAGCCGCTGCCTGGCAGACGCCAGCCGGGTTTGAGCCGAGCACACAACTGGAGTTTGCTCGTCTTGGTAACATCACTCCGGAGATGCATCGCGTCGCGGAAGCTGAACAGCACCTGACGGCCGAGCAGATTCGTGATGAAGTCGCCGCCGGCCGTATGGTGATCCCGGCGAACAAGCAGCATTTGAAATATCAACTGGAGCCAATGTGCATCGGTCGCGCGTCACGCACCAAGATCAATGCCAACATGGGAGCTTCACCGGTTTCTTCAGGAACCGATGAAGAAGTCGAAAAGCTTCGCTGGGCTGAACGCTGGGGTGCTGACACCGTGATGGATCTTTCCACCGGAGGAGATCTGGATGCGTGTCGCGACGCCATCATTCGCAACAGCACCGTACCAATCGGAACCGTGCCCATCTATTCGATGATCATCGGTCGTCGAATCGAATCTTTGAACATTGAACATGTTTTAGAATCTCTGGAACATCAGGCTCAACAGGGCGTGGATTACTTCACAATCCATGCAGGAGTTTTGAGCGAACATTTGAACTACGTTCGCGACCGTCTGATCGGCATCGTAAGCCGCGGTGGTTCGTTGCTGGCCAAGTGGATGATTCATCATCGCCAGCAGAACCTGATGTATACAAACTGGGAAGCGATCTGCGACGTGCTTCGCCGTCATGACGTGACTTTCAGCATCGGCGACGGACTGCGTCCTGGTGGCCTGGCTGACGCAACCGATATCGCTCAGTTGTCTGAACTGTCAACGCTTGGCGAACTGACCGAACGAGCCTGGCGCAAAGGTGTGCAGGTCATGATCGAAGGTCCGGGGCATGTGCCTTTGGATCAGATCGAGTTCAATATGAAGCTCCAGCGAACACTGTGCCACGGAGCTCCGTTCTATGTGCTCGGTCCGCTCGTAACGGATATGTTCCCTGGTTATGACCATATCACCAGTTGCATTGGTGCAACGAACGCGGCTTGGCACGGCGCCAGCATGCTGTGTTATGTCACACCGAAAGAACATCTGGGACTTCCCAAGAAGGATGACGTTAAGCAGGGCTGCGTGGCCTACAAGATCGCAGCCCATGCGGCAGACGTTGCTTTGGGCATTCCGGGGACTCGCGATCGTGACGATGAACTCACGAAAGCTCGTGCAGCGTTGAACTGGCCGAAGCACTTTGAACTGAGCTTCGACCCGGATACGGCTCGTGCTTATCACGACGAAGACCTTGACGTTGACACAGACTTCTGTGCCATGTGCGGCCACGACTGGTGCAGCGTTCGCATCAGCAAGGAGATCCAGGAATTCGCCAGCGGCAAGGCTGACGCTTTCCAATGGGACAAGGCCAAGGTCACAGAAGCTCTGACGCCGGAACAGCGTGAGATCCTGGAAAAACGCGGCGTCTTGTCACCGGCTGAGATTCATCGTCTGGCGAGTAAGACTCGCCGCACCATGGGCGCTGAAGGCGCGAAGGCCGAATGTCACAGTGATCTCGCGGAAGCCGAAACAGCTCGAACAATTCAACTGGTGCAGTTGGGTACGTCAACTCCGTAGGACCCACTAAAAATTCCTATGGCAAAACGTAAAGAAAAATCAGCCAGTCGAACGGCTTCCGGAAAACCTATTCGAAAAGCCTGGAAGTTCTGCCCTCGCTGTGGAGTCGCCGCGACAAAGACCGGGCGCAATCCGTTCTCATGTTCGTCTTGTGGGTTCACTCACTACTTCGCGCCGGTTTCGGCTGTCGGAGCCATCGCCACTGATCCCGATGGACAGGTGCTGCTGCTTGTGCGAGCCAAAGATCCGGGCAAAGGAATGTACGGGCTACCCGGTGGCTTTGTTGACGCCGGAGAAACTGCCGAAGAAGCGTTACAGCGCGAGGTGCTTGAGGAAGTACAGTTGAACGTGACCTCTTATCGCTATCTGGTGTCGTATCCCAACGAGTACAACTTTAAGGGCTTTATTCTTCCAGTCACGGATATGTTTTTCGTGATCGAAGTTGAGTCGTTCAACAGTATCTCATTGATGGATGGCGAGATCGATGACTGGCACTTCTGCCATCCGACTCGCCGAGAACTCAACCGCATGGCGTTCGAATCCAATCGCAAAGCTCTGGAGTTCTTTCTGGCCAGCCGAGAACAATAGATACTGGCAGCGCCGTTTTTCTTGCTGCCATTTCTGAGGCGTACTCGAATCGTTTAACGACAAGCCGAAGGCGACTGTGTCGGCCATGGCAGCGGCTAATCTCAAAGGGACCAATAAATAAACGAGGGGTGTTGCCCCTCGTTTATTGTGTAGTCACGAAAACAGTTACAGTAGAACCGGATTGCCGTCCTGCAGCATCCCTACAACCAGATCGCCCATTTCCGTCGTGCTGATGGATGGGCCAGTGCCAGCGATATCTTTGGTGCGATGACCGGCCTTCAGAACTTTGCTGACGGCTTCTTCGATAGCATCGGCTTCAGCGTTCATGCTCATGGAATACCGCAGCATCATGGCCGCGGCCAGAATCGTAGCCAGTGGGTTCGCGATGTTCTTCCCGGCAATATCCGGAGCAGACCCATGGATTGGCTCAAACAACCCCGGGCCGCTGGAACCAATCGATGCAGAAGGCAGCAGACCGAGTGAACCCGGCAGCATCGACGCTTCGTCGGTCAGGATGTCGCCGAAGAGATTCTCTGTGACAACCACGTCAAACTCGCGCGGCTTCGAAATCAGATGCATCGCCATCGAATCAACAAGCACTACGTTGTACTCGAGATCCGGATACTCTGTCTTGACGACTCGCTCTGACACCTGACGCCACAGTCGTGATGCCTCCAGAACGTTCGCCTTATCAACCATCGTCAGCTTGCCGCGACGCTTGCGAGCCGCATCTGCCGCAACTCGAACAACACGCTCAATTTCTCCAGTGGAGTAAATCATCACGTTCCAGGCTTCTTCGCCGGATGGATGAGGTTTGCGGCCTGATTCACCGAAATAAATCCCGCCCGTGAGTTCGCGAACGAAGAGAATGTCAGTGCCAGCTACGATCTCGCGCTTCAACGGGGACGCATCCAGCAGTTCGTCCCACGTCTTGGTTGGTCGCAGATTGGCAAACAGTCCCAGCTCTTTGCGAATACGCAACAAGCCAGCTTCCGGGCGAGTTTTCGCCTTCGGGTCATCCCATTTCGGTCCGCCGACCGCACCCAGCAGAACAGCGTTCGATTTTTTGCAGGCGTTTAAAGTCTCATCCGGCAAAGGATTGCCGCATGAGTCGATCGCATTGCCACC
This sequence comes from Planctomycetaceae bacterium, assembly GCA_044235005.1. Classification (GTDB taxonomy): domain Bacteria; phylum Planctomycetota; class Planctomycetia; order Planctomycetales; family Planctomycetaceae; genus SXXK01. The sequence continues at coordinate 18,752 of JBIIIF010000041.1, forward strand.
GATCGCGTGTTCCGGCATGTCGAATGTATGGCCGAATCGCTTCGCAATGACTTCAAGAACTCGCTTGCCCTGAGCCACAATTTCGGGCCCAATACCGTCACCCGGAAGCAGAACAATCGTCGCATGCATCAGAAAAACTCCGCAGCCGAGGCTGCCGCAAAAATCAGTTTTCGGCTCTTCAGCACAATTTTCTGAAGAGCGCTACAAATCTTGAAGGCGCACAGGGTAAACCCTTCTGCCGCTGTTTCAACCTTGGATGATCGGCGGATCAGCGAATTGAGAATGGAAACGCTTTTCCGGACTCTATAACCTGCCGCCGCTTATCTGATCCGGGAAAATCCGGGGGCTTGCCAGGTTTCACGGGGGGCTCGAGTCTCTCGTGCATCCCGTAGTGCCGACTTCAGTCGGCATTGGGGCTCGACACTCCAATGGGTTGCCGGCTAAAGCCAGCACTACGGACTGAATTGCGATTAACTCACCGGATGGCTTGCGCCATGCCGCTTTGAAGAAGAACAACATGTCACGTATTGCATTTCTAACCATGGACAACCTCGACGGCTTCTTCTCCTACGATTATCTCGTGCGCGACATTTTGCGCCAGCGAGGTGTCCATGTGGATGAAGTCTCATGGCGAGATCCGAACGCCAATTGGGATGCATACGATCTTGTCGTCATTCGATCTCCGTGGGACTATCAGCAGTCGTGTTCTCAGTTCCTTGATGTGCTGGCCCTGATCGATGCGTCCCGCGCGAACCTTCAAAATTCGCTCAAGGTTGTGCGTTGGAATGTGGAGAAGACATACCTGCGAGACCTGCAGGACTCCGGTGTGACCATCGTTCCAACGGCCTGGCTGCAGAGTCCCAGAGTTGCTGATCTGACGAATCTCTTTCAACAACTGAAGGCTGATCAGGTCGTGGTCAAGCCATTCATCGGCGCGGGGGCGACAGATACCTTCTGGTTAAATTCAGATAGCTCACCCGAATTATTGCAGTCAATCGAAACGCTTTATCAGGGACGTCTGGCACTCGCTCAGCCGTTTATCGAAAGCGTGCTTTCCTATGGCGAGATTTCGCTGACATTTTTTGGCGGTAAGTATAGTCACACGGTTTTGAAAACTCCGAAGACCGGCGACTTCCGAGTTCAGGAGGAGCACGGCGGGATCATTCAGCGCATCGATCCTGATCCCGAGATCATTGCATTTGCACGACGAAGTCTCGCGGCTGTTCAGTCAGACCTGTTGTATGCTCGAGTGGATCTGGTGTTCCTTCAGAATCAGCAGCCCGCGATCATGGAACTGGAGTTGATCGAGCCGTCGCTTTATCTGTCGTACGACGATGAATCACCCAAACGCTTTGCGGATGCGATTGAGGCAGCGTTGTGACGACGGATTGCTACCCCGATTGAAGCGGAGCGGCGCGAGCCGTCCGGTGAGTGCATGAAGATAAGAATTCCCGTCGGCGGAGCGACGGGCGTACCGTACACCCGTCGCTCCGTCGATGGGATTACTGCACCTGAATCTCAACGCTCGCAGACCCCGAGTTATCGCTTCGGCTGTTTGCAAAATCGTTAATCTGCAGCCACAACTCCGAGTCGACAGTGGCTGTCATGGAATTTTCCCGGCCAACCGGGATCCGTCCGGAGCAAACACTGCCATCCGGTGCGACAAGCATCGCGGTGATTTCGCCAAGTGGTCGACCGTAGACATAATCGATTGTGATTCCCTGCGGTTCGGAGATCCACGGGCGAGGTTCATCGTGGACCGAATATCGACCTTTACAATTCAAGTTTACCGTTGCGCCACGTTTGATCGTAATTCCAGCCGCCTGCCATTCTTTCCCGGCCTTCACCTCCAGCTTTTCGGACGCTGATGATCGGGAAACGGCCACGTTGACCGGCGGAAATGAATGATCGACCTCAAACCCTTCTGTCAGGCTGGCAAGGAACAGTGGCCAGAGGACCGCCATTTTCTGCCAGACTTCGGCAGGAACGGACTTTTCAACGTCCCGGAATTCCCCGCGTGTGCGTGTCTTGCTCATGGGAGAAAAGTGCGGCTTCAGTTCCGGATGATTTCGAATCAACCAGACCAGAGCCCACGCCTGAGCGTACTGCAGATCACTGACAAAGTTCGGGTCTTTGGGGTGGCGAACACTTTCGAGCGACATCTGCGACTGCCATCGAGATGGATTGCCGGACAACTCTGTCATGTTCTTTCGAATCTCGGTGATTCTTCCCCAGCCCTCAAAGCCGTTGAGTGTTGCCGGGAGAATTCCAAAGCGAGTGGACCTGATGTCCTCCGAAAGCTCATGCGTCGCAAAGCATTCCGCAATTCCTTCAGTGTACCACAGAGGAGGGATGTCGGCCATACCATGCTCACACATCATGAAGCAATGGATGAACTCATGCAGCAGCAAATGCCTGCGATAGTAAGGTGACGACTGATTGTTCATCCAGAACTGATAACCAATATGGCGACCATGTCGGATGACGACGCTTTCCGGAGGCAGCAAGTCTGCTTCTTCGAATCGTTCTTTGGCACCAATTACGTAGCCCGTAAGCTGAAAGTCGCTGCCATTCAAAGCCGGTTTCAGTGAACCAAGCTGTCGCTGGAGTTCAACATAAAGAGCGTCGGCCAATACAGGCAGATCCTGAACCTCAGCCAACGGAGCGTCCGTGACCAGAACCAGATGTTTCGATTCGAGCACCCTGAGTCCACAGGATTCCAGTTTGTCTCGATCCAGCACGGGACGATCATCCGGCAGCCGGAATTCGTCAGCGAAGATCATCCCGCAACAGACGACCCCGGGGTCAAGCATCAGCGCAAAGAGAAACAGCGCCAGAATTCTGGCGCTGTCTCGAACTGCACGGAGTGTGCTGCAAAGCCAATCGGCAGGGTAGTCGAATCGTGGCGACATAACCGTTCCCGTGATGGTTACTCTGGCAGCGGTTTATCCTTGGTCTCCGGTGCAAACGGCAAAGCAATGAGGCCAATCAGAAAAATCGCACACATTGTGACACCGGCATAACGGAATGAGGTGGCTCCTTCAAAGCCCGGACCGGAGTACACATTCCGAATCAGCTTGCCCAGTGTAAACGGGCCGAGAGCAGCGACGAAACGCCCGACGTTATAGCAGAACGAGGTTCCGGTACTGCGAAGTCGCGTCGGGAACAATTCCGGGAAGTAAACCGCATAACCTCCGAAGATCGACAACTGGAAAAAGCCCATCAGGGGAACCATCCAGAAGATGTCGTAAACACCGTTGAACTTGCCCAGATTCCAGAACACATTCATCGTGGCGAACATGGCTCCGATCAGACAGATCGCAAACGTCGGGCGACGTCCCAGATACTGGCTCACGTGGCTGAACATGTAAATGCCGAAAAACGCGCCGCAGTTCAGGACCAGCGATGTAATACCGGACCACTTTTTGAGAGAGGCCTCAAGTTCCGGTCCTTTGAGACCTTCTGCTTCAAACACGGGCTTGAAGACTTCTCGCTGCAGGTCCGGCGTAAAGAATCCGATGCCCCACAAGCCAATCACACCCGCACTGGCCAGCAGCAGTCCAATGAGTGCTCGGTAACGCAGCTCCGGATCACCGAACAGTTCACTGTACGAACCCAGTTGTTTCTTGACGCCATCCGTTGTTGATGCCGACTGCCATCGTTCTGGTTCTTTCAGACGACGACGAACAACCAGAGATAACAATGCCGGTGCGGTGCCGATCAGGAACATCGTTTGCCAGGTCGTACCGGCCATTCCAATCAAAGCGGCCGTGATATTACCCACGGCGGAAAGAGCCTGCAGCAATCCCAGGGCATGAGGTCTGGCTCGCGACGGCATGACTTCAGCCACCAGCGAAACACCGACTGCGAACTCACCTCCCACACCGAGTCCTGTCAGAAATCTCCATAAGCAAAAGTCCCAGAAGCCCCTCGAAAATGCACTGATCCCGGTAAACACGGAATACACGATGATCGTAAGGAGCATCGTTTTCACACGTCCCCAGCGGTCACCAAGCACACCGAAAATCAAACCACCGGTGGCCCATCCAATCAGAAAGATTGAGGTCGCATAACCGCCGTGTTCTTTGCGAGTCGCACTGAGTTCATCATTTCGTGCCTTATCCCAGGCCGCAATTCGTTCTTTGTGCTTGTCTTCAGCTTCTCCGGGCTCAGCCGCTGGCGGGTCGGCTGGTTCAAGCTGAATCAAGTCAATCATCGCCAGCGGTCGAGCCAGCGTGAAAAGTTGCTGGTCCATCGTGTCAAACAGCCACCCCAGGGCGGCGACGACAAAAACGAACCAGTGATAACTGTTCAGTTCCCTGTACCAGGGTCCAGTGGCTTTTGAGGAGGGCTCATCATTGGATGGAGGAATGTCGGCGTGCAAGGATAGGTCTCCCGAAGACGGCCGGAGGCCATCTGCTTGTGCAGGGGTCGCAGAAATCAGGGCAGAGGATGCTCGATCTTCCTCGAAAGGAATGCCGAACGCTCCGCACTCTGTCAAATCAGGCGACCTGGTTCAACCGACACAGGGCATTCCCGGGCCATGGGGCGATAATTTGATGGGCGAACCAGTCCTTTCTCCGCGGAACTACACGCTCTCCATCATTTGCCTGGCGAAAGCCCCCGCCGTAGCAGCAATTCCGGGTAATCCACTTTGACCAGATACAGCCCTTCAGCTGGCGCCGTGATTCCAGCCTGAGCACGGTTCTGTGACTGAATGATTTGCCCGACAAACTGCGGCTCATACTTGCGTCGGCCGACTTCCATCAGCGTGCCCACGATGGCTCGAACCATGTTGTACAGGAATCCATCCGCAATGACTTCGAACACGATTAACGGGCGATCAAAGTTCTGATAAGGGCGACCGTGGACAGGGTTCCAGTCATGAGGTGATGACCATGGTTGCCAGCCTTCGATTCGCCGGATCGTCGCCTCCATGATGTTTCGTACACTGCTCGACTTGTTCGGATACTGAGTTTCGAAGCAGCGGAAATCATGAGTTCCCAAAAGGTATGGAGTTGCCTCGGCCATCAGATCCACGTCCAGATGAAATCGGCAGCGATGGACAAAGCGATTGAGAAACGGGGGCACAACATCGCTGTCGCAAATGACGTAACGATAGCGTTTCTTTACCGCTGAATATGTTGCATGAAACCCTGAGGCCACATCTGCCGCACTGACGACAGTGATGTCTTCTGGAAGATAACATTGCAGGCCTCGTCGCAGATTCTCTACCGGAATACTGCAGTCCGAATGAAAATTAGCGACCTGTCCAATCGCATGGACCCCGGCATCCGTTCGTCCGGCACAATAGACCCGTGGCGACTCGCCGGTCAGACGCTGGACAGCTCGTTCTACGCACTCCTGAACTGAAAGACCATTGGGCTGAACCTGCCAGCCGCGATAGGCCGTACCGTCGTAGGCAAGGGTCAGCATGATATTGCGTCTAGCTGACGGGTTCTCTTCGAAAGTCGAAGCCCCGGGTTCTACTTCGTCATCGCTGTCCGGATTGATTGGAAACATAGACATCAGGCCGCGCACCAATCACAACAGACCAAAAGAATTCATGACATGGCTCACGTCCACAAAAAGAGAGCCAGCATCTCTGAAAGATCAGGCTGTCGCTGCCTTCATCATTGTTGGTCGCAGAGAAGATTTTGGTGTGATCATGCCGCAGAGTGTACACGAATTCTGCACTCTGGAAGCATCAACGTCCAGCCCTCGGCAGATTATGCCGATCTGCAAATTCACAGACGACACCTGGAATGGATCTACTGGTTGAGCGGCGAATTCGAATTCTGTTCGTTAATCCGCAAGGCGTCTCCGAATGATTCTCTTTTTGTCGTCGACTCAGCAGCAGGCGACGTCTCGTGAGACTCAATCGCCGAAGACACTACGGAGGTCTGTCTCTCATGCCGTCAGCTCAAGGAAGGTACGCGACAGATCAAGGTTCATAGCCCACTCCGATTCAGAGCACACGGATGTCGCTCAACATCAACTTTACACCACGCTTCATCAGGCGACCTGATCGCCGAGCGGCGGTCTGCGCGCCTTGCCCACACCGAGCAAAGCTGGTCGTGATGCTTGCCGTGCTGATGTTGACCCCTGGTTGCTCGTCAAACTATCACTGGCGAAAGACGGTGGCCAATGATACTTCAGTGGTTAATTCCATCTCGCGGAAGGTCGACGAACCGCAAGTAGAGATTATGCAGGCGGCTCTGACTTCGGCTCCCATCACCATGCGTGATCGCGATCGCCTGGAGTCGCTGACCTATCTGGATCTGACACTTCGGCAGACTCTGGAAATCGCGATGCAGAACTCACAGGTACTCCGCGAGCTCGGCGGCGTTGCCCTGAAGAACCCTGATACAATCTCGACACAGTACAACAGTGCTCTCCGCGAAACCGATCCTCGCTATGGTATGGAGGCCGCGCTCAGTGCGTTCGATGCGCAGCTTGCGGCGACGGCGTACTTCAACAATAAAGATCAGACATTCAACAACCCGTTCTTCTCCGGCGGAACAAATACATTCCAGCAGGACCTGAACGACTACTCGATGGAACTGAGTAAGCGGACGGTGACAGGTTCCCGTCTGGCTCTGCGAGGTATCAGCAGCTACGACGCCAACAACGCTCCCAGCAATACCTTCCGCAGCGCCTGGGATAGTTACGTGGAAGGCGAAATTCGGCAACCACTCCTTCAGGGTGGTGGCATGGAGTTCAATCGAATTGCCGGCCCCGGTGCAACTCCCGGTGTTTATAACGGTCTCTTGATTGCTCGCGTTAACAACGATATCTCACAGACCGATTTTGAAGTCTCGGTGCGTGACTATGTCAGCAACGTGGTCAACGCCTACTGGGATCTCTACTTCGCCTATCGCGATCTCGATGCCCGCAGTGAAGCGATGAAGCGATCATTGATTGCGTGGAATCAGCTTCAGGCCAAAGCGGAAAACGATCTGGAGTCTGAAGCCCGAGTTGCTCTGGCCAGTGAACAGTACTTTCGCTTCAAGGCCGAAGTGGATGATGCTTTAACGGGACGCGTCGTTCAGGGAACCCAGAATCGAAACGGCAGTACCGGAGGAACTCTGCGCGGTTCCAGCGGCGTGCAGGTGGCGGAACGTCGGCTCAGGCTGCTGGTCGGAATGCAGATTAACGATGATGAACTGATTCGCCCGGCGGAAGACCCTTCTGAAGCGGAGGTCATTTTCTACTGGGATACCGTGATGCAGGAAGCGCTGATGCGGCGGCCAGAACTCCGTCGCCAGCAGTTGACAATTCATAAGCGTCAGATGGAACTCCTGGCCGCTCGAAACTTTCTGAATCCTCGTCTCGATACCGTCGGCCGTTATCGGTTTCGAGGCTTTGGAGATGACCTGCTGGCTCAGTCCGGACAGTCTTCCTCCGTCGGTAACCTGGCGGCCGGTGACAATCAGGAATGGTATGTCGGGCTTGAATACACCGTGCCACTGGGATATCGCAAAGGACACCTGGCGGTCTCAAATGCCGAAATGCTGCTGACGCGAGATCGTGCAATCCTGCAGGCACAGGAACGCGAAGTTGTTCACGACCTCAGCAACGCCATCGCAGATGCTGCACGAGCTTATGAAGCTGTCCGAAACGCCGAGAACCGACTCAATGCCGCGAGCAATGTTCTGACAGCCTACGAAACACAGGAACAGAACGATATGGATGTCGATATCGACCGCCAGTTGGACGCTCAGCGGCGAGTCGTCGAGGCGGAGATACGCTATTATCAGGCGAAAGCTGAGTACGCCGTCGCGCTGAAGAATGTGCATCTCGAAAAAGGTAGCCTGATGGGTTACACAGAACTGCACATTCTTGACGGCGTCGTTCCCGTCATCAAAGAACAGGTCGTGGCTGCAACTGATGACGACAGCCCATCAGAGCCACCAGCGTCAGAGCCATCCAACGCAGTGCCAGCCCCATAGTGCCAGTCGCCTGAGAAAGCTCACTGCGTCTGCCACAAACTCCATTTGCCTCGCGTGCGGCCTCCGAGCCCAGCGAACCAGCAGCAGGCGCCTCTCATGCTGACGCCCCTCTCCGGACTTCGTCTGCATCTATCATGGGCTCCTGCCGCATATACGACCGGTAGCACAACAGATAGACTCTCGATTATCGATTACATTAAACTTACCATCCTGTTCTTAACGACCGCAGATTTTATCCCTCCCACAACCGCGGCCGGATCATCAGCGTCGTCATCGATTGAATCATTCAATGAGAGCCCGATCCTTTTTCAACGCTCCGCTCTTCTTCATCGTTTTCGCGGTTGATGCGGCCCTTCGCGCGGAGGATCCCGCTTTCTTTAGTCGAGAAGTCCTGCCTATTCTTTCGGAGAATTGTTTCTCCTGTCATGGGCCGGATGAAAGCCATCGCAAGGCAGACCTGCGACTCGACCTGTACGACGGAGCACTTCAAGCTGTTACAGTGGGCAAACCGGATTCCAGCGAACTAATCGCACGAGTTATCACCGAGGATACAGAAGCACTCATGCCTCCGCCGTCTTCTCACAAGACGCGACTCAAACCCGCGCAAGTTGAGACTCTCAGGACATGGATCAAGTCCGGGGCATTCTGGGGCAAACACTGGGCTTACGAAAAACCACAACGCAGTCCTGAACCTGTGACAATCGACAAGCAACCTGAGGCCGATTGCCCTGCTCATTTTCCACTTCGATCACCCATCGACCAGTTCATCTGGGCTCGCCTGCGAAAAGAAGAGCTCACACCAGCACCGCAAGCTGAACGTCATACGCTCCTGCGACGAGTGTCATTTGATTTGACCGGACTTCCTCCCACGATCGAAGAGCTGAATGCATTCGATGGATCGGACGCAAGTTACGAAGCGGCCGTGGATCGACTTGTTGCGTCACCGCATTTTGGCGAGCGGATGGCCATGTGGTGGCTCGATGCGGCTCGTTACGCCGACACGGATGGATTTCAGTCCGACGCGAATCGCGAGAACTGGCCGTGGCGCGACTGGGTTATCGAAGCGTTTAATTCCAACATGAAGTTTGATCAGTTTACGCTGGAACAATTTGCCGGTGATCTGTTGCCCAATGCAACCGCCGAGCAAAAACTGGCGACCGCCTTTCATCGTAACCACATGACCAATGGTGAAGGTGGACGAGATCCCGAAGAGTCACGTGTGGATTATGTGCTTGACCGAGTGAACACAACAGGCAGTGTGTGGCTTGGCTTGACGCTGGGCTGCACGCAGTGCCATTCTCATAAGTTCGATCCGATTACTCAGGCAGACTATTACGGGCTCACGGCATTCTTTAACAGTATCGACGAGGATGGAAAGGCTGGCAAAGGTGCCAGGCCTTATCTCACGTACGAATCGAAACATGTTGACCGTGCGATTCAGGAAGCGCAGCAACTGGTCGACAGTCGTCAGGGGCCGGAAGTCGCCGCGCGAGCTGCCGCCGAAGTGCCATTCAAGGAATGGCTTGCCGCACGAAAGCAGGAGGTTCAGCAGGGCTACAATGCGTGGACTCCGCTTCTCGGAGCCCTCGAGAGCAGCGAAGGGACTCTATTGACGCAGTCGGACGACGCCATTGTTCAGGCAGACGGTCCCAATCCTAATCAGGACGACTATCGACTCATCGCTCCAGTCAAGCTGTCCAGAGTCACAGGTCTGCGACTTGAAGTGATGCCGCATGCTTCGCACACTCGATCGGCTTTTTCACGCGGCAAATCAGGTGCGTTTATTCTGACCGATGTCAAAGTGCAGGTTCGCAAGACCGGCAGTAGTCAGATCCGTGACATCCTGGTGAAAAGTGTTGTGGCCGACTTCATCCCACCGGGCAATGGCGGTTATGGTGATGTCAAGGGCCTGCTGGATGACGATCCTCGCAATGGATGGACCACCAGGGACGCGCCAGAAATTGGGCCGCATTACGCAGTCTTTGCTTTGGCAGAACCGCTTGTGCTGGCAAGCGACGAAGAGCTCATCATTGAACTGCGGCAACGTTCAACACTGGGCGATGCAAATCTCGGTCGCTTTCGCATTTCAGCCACGGATCAGCGTGGACCAGCCGTGACAGAAATTGGTCGGGCACCTTTGGAGCAACTCTCTCAGGCTTCAGCGATTGATGAAAAACTCAGAGCCCGCTTGTTTGAACAGTTCCTTGCGGATCATGAGGCGTATCAGGTTTGCAAGCGTGTACTAGACCGTGCGGTGGCACAGTTGAACGAGGCGAAAGCCGCGAAGAAGACCCAAGTGATGGTGCTCGCAGAGAAGCCGGAGCCACGTGAGACTCACATCCTTGTTCGCGGTGTCTGGGACAAGCATGGAGACAAGGTGCTGCGTGGCGGTCTGACATCGATCGCGCCACTGGCAACGGAGAATCCAACTCGTGCGGATCTGGCGCGATGGCTCACTTCTTCAGAAAATCCGTTGACGGCTCGGGTGCTGGTCAACCACTTGTGGCAACTCTGCTTTGGCACAGGATTGGTGAAGACGACCGAGGACTTTGGTTTGCAGGGTGAGCGACCTTCTCATCCCGAATTGCTTGACTGGCTCGCCGTGGAGTGTGTTGAAAGCGGCTGGGATGTGAAACACCTGCTCAAGCTGATCGTGATGAGTTCGACCTATCGGCAGAGCTCAAAGGCCGACGAATCGCTAATGGCGCGAGATCCGGAGAATCGACTTCTGGCTCGTGGGGCTCGTTTCCGACTGCCAGCATGGATGTTGCGTGACAACGCGTTGAGGGCGTCTGAGCTTTTCCATCCAACAATTGGTGGCCCACCGGTGAGACCCTATCAGCCAGCCGGTGTCTGGGAGGAAAACTTCATGGGCCGCTTCACTTACGAACCCAGCGAAGGATCTGCCCAGTATCGAAGAACTCTGTATGCCTTCTGGCGACGCAGCATTGCCCCGACCTTTCTCTTCGACTCGGCCCAGCGCCGTTCGTGTGAAGTCCGCACCTCGCGCACCAATACACCGCTGCAGGCGCTGACACTGCTGAATGACGAAAACTACCTTGAAGCATCTCGTGCTCTGGCTGCGTTGGCACTCGGAAAACCTCAGCCAATTCAGGAAATGTCGCTGCGTGTTCTGTCGCGAGAACTTCGCGATGCTGAAATGACCGTCCTGACTCGAGAACGCGATCGAGCTCTGGATTATTATCGCAACCATCCAGACGACGCGGTTACATTTCTCGCCCGAGGTCAGTTCGAGCCTGACCTTTCGCTGCCCGCGTCCGAGCTTGCAGCGCACACGATTGTCGCCAGTCTGCTCTTCAACCTTGACGAGGCCATGACACATGAGTGATGCCGCGGAACTGGATTCGACTCGTCGTTATTTTCTTGGACAGTGTACCGGCCTGTCGGTTGGAGCCATTGCGCTTTCGCAAATGGCTGAGCGAGCGTCCGCAAACGACTCTGAATCGACACGCAACGGGATTGGCGGGCTGACGAATCTGCCGCACGCGGCTCCTAAAGCCAAACGCGTGATCTTTCTGACTCAGTCAGGCGGGCCATCGCAACTGGAACTCTTTGATCAAAAGCCCGATCTCATCAAGTGGGCTGGAGTGGAGTTGCCAGACTCGGTGCGACAGGGTCAGCGATTCACAACAATGACCGCGAATCAAAAGCAACTCATTATGCCCACGCGCGTCAGGTTCACGCGCTGCGGCTCCAGCGGTGCTACGATCGGTGAATGGCTACCGCATCTGCAACGCGTCGCGGACGACTTATGCTTTATCAAATCGATGCACACCGACGAAATCAATCATGCGCCAGCGATGACAAAGTTTTTGACGGGCAATCAGTTGCCTGGACGTCCCAGCATGGGAGCCTGGGTCAGTTATGGTCTTGGCAGCGAGAATCAGGATTTGCCTGATTACCTGGTGATGATTTCCAGGATGCAGCGGCCCAGCGATCAGCCTCTGTACGATCATTACTGGGGCAGTGGTTTTTTGCCTTCCAGCTATCAGGGCGTGAAACTTCGAAATTCAAAGGATCCTGTTCTCTATCTGCGCGATCCGGATGGCTTACCCAAGCATCTTCGCCGTGGCATGCTGGATGGCTTGAGCCAACTGAATCAGCAACGATCGGCCGAGACGGGCGATCCGGAGATTGTCACGCGAATCCAGCAGTACGAGATGGCTTATCGCATGCAAACCAGCGTGCCGGAGCTGACCGACCTCAGCGACGAACCGGAGGAAGTCTTTGAACTGTACGGTCCCGACTCGCGACGCCCCGGCAGTTACGCCGCGAACTGCATTCTTGCTCGGCGGCTGGCTGAGCGAGGCGTACGCTTCATCCAGTTGTTCCATCCGGACTGGGATCATCACAGCCGACTGACTTCGTGGTGTACCGCGCGATGTCGCGATACGGACCAGCCCAGCGCTGCACTGATCACGGACCTCAAGCGGCGCGGCATGCTCGATGAGACGCTCGTTATCTGGGGTGGTGAGTTCGGACGCGGAGTCGCGGGGCAGGGCCAGTGGGATAGTCCCGAAGCTGGTCGCGATCATCATCCTCGCTGCTTCACGACATGGATGGCCGGAGGTGGCGTCAAGTCGGGCATCAGTTACGGATCGACTGATGACTTCAGTTTCAACACGGCTGAGAATCCTGTCCACGTGCGCGATCTCCATGCCACCGTCCTTCACTTGCTGGGCATCGATCACGAGCGGTTCACTTATCGTGCTCAGGGTCTTGATTTCCGCCTGACAGGTGTTGAGCCGAGCCGTGTTGTGACAGACATCTTAACGTGATTCTTTTATGCGTCTGAGGCATTCAGATCCGTCAACACATGCTCGTTCTCTATCATCTTGTGTGAACCTGCATTCCGGCTCCTTGTGCATCAGGCCGACACGATTGCCGCGATGGCTGAAACCTTTGGAGTCGAACTGCCATTGAACGCCGGTGCGGACAGCTTCAGCGTCAAGCTTGCCCTCTTCGAATGCTTACAATTTTGATTCCAGGGACGTTCAGTCCACGACTTCCCTGTCCCTGATAGTTGCCACACGCAGGGGATTCAGCGACATTCTGCGTATGCCAACACTGACTGTACAACTTTATCTGATCACTCAGAACTATGAAAAAACGCAGGAATGTCGTCTCGGGGAAGCTTTGTTCTTTCCCGAGGTGACCTGCCTGTCGGACAGTGCACAGGATCTCCGCAATCTTGTCACCGAGAATAGCCTTGCGCTGTTGGCAAAGGTACCGAATCTGGAGCTGGCGAGACGTTTGGTTGCGTTTGATCCAGAGCTGATTCCCGTCGAAGTGACTGTTGCACCGGCCGAGCAAAATCGAATCTGGCGGGAGGAGGTGACTCTGAAAATCCCGGCGATTCGCTGGCAGCAGAGCCGTGATGTGTTCATCGTTTATCTGCCGTCGCTGGGCATTGAGGTTCTCGCCAACAAGCAGGAAGAACTGCCGCAGTTGATTGAGGATCAGGTCCGCCTCGCTCTATTTCGACTGAAGGCAACGCGTTCGCTGAAGACGATGGTCCAGCAGGCTCGATGCAAAAGTCTGGAACTGGACACCGTCGCCATTGAACACTTCGCCGAAACTCCCAAACAGCAAACACAGGCTGAGCAAAAGCCCAGTTCGGACGACGGTAAAGTTCTGACGAAGATTGGCAATCTGATCTCGGGCCTGACGATGCCGCAGGCTTATGATCGCGAAGAATCCGTGCAGCAGCTCAGCGATGCGCTGACAGGCTTGATTGCTCGCAGTGTGCTGCTGATTGGAGCGTCAGGAGTTGGTAAAACTTCGATTTTTAAAGAAGTTGTTCGACGCAGTTCGGAATTCGGACTTGGGTCCTGGAAATTCTGGGCGACCAGTGGTTCGCGTCTGGTCTCCGGAATGACGGGTTTCGGAATGTGGCAGGAAAGACTGGAACTGCTGCGAAAGGAAATGGTCAAGGAGCATGTGATTCTGCATGTGGGTTCATTGCTGGAGCTGATGGAAGTTGGTCGCAGTGAATGCCAGACACAAGGGATTGCCTCGTTTCTTCGGCCGGCAATCGCTCGCGGTGAAATTCTGGTCGTGGCCGAATGTACGCCCGAGCAACTGTCGTTGATTGAACGTCAGGATGTCGCGTTGCTGCGTGCATTCCTGCAGATGCCAGTTCATGAGCCGCCTCAGGAAAAGCGTTTGAGTATCCTGTCACAGGTTGCTCGGGCTGGATGGACAACGACGGCAGAACTATTCTCTACGGCGGCGATTGAAGAGATCGAGCGATTGCATCGTCGCTTTGCGACATACTCCGCTTTCCCCGCGCGGCCGGTGAGATTTCTGCAGAATCTGCGACGTGATGTCGCGGCACGAAAACTGGTGACAGAAGGTTCGACAGCAGGCACAGAATCCAGCGCTGAGTTTCTGATCAGCGGCGCGGATGTGACGCAGGCGTTTTCTCGCGAAACCGGATTGCCGATGTGGCTCCTGGATGACAGCGTTCGCCTGGATCTCAACGCCGCAGAAGCCTGGTTTGCAGCGCGAGTCATCGGGCAGCCGGAATCGGTGGCCCTGATCGTCAATCTGCTGGCCACGCTCAAAGCCCAGTTGAATCGAGATCATCGGCCGTTGGCCAGCTTCTTGTTTATCGGGCCGACCGGTGTGGGCAAGACGGAGATGGCTCGCACGCTGGCCGAGTATCTGTTTGGATCAGCCGGCGCAGGTGACTCCCGCATGATTCGCATCGACATGAGCGAATATGCCGATCCCATGGCCGTGCAGCGTTTGATCGGCGGAACAACGGTAGCCGAAGGAGTCCTGACAGCGCGAGTTCGTGAGCAGCCGTTTGCGGTGGTGTTGCTTGACGAGTTCGAGAAGGCTCATCATTCGTTATTTGATCTGTTGCTTCAGATTCTGGGAGAAGGCCGACTCACTGATGCGGCCGGACGTGTTGCAGACTTTCGCAACTGCGTTGTCATCATGACGTCGAATCTGGGAGCTGCGACGTATGCTCGCGGTTCTGTGGGTTTCGGTTTGAGTGAATCGGATGTCCGGCATTCCCGCGATCATTTCGAGAAAGCCGTCAAGGAATTTGTACGTCCGGAACTCTTCAATCGAATTGATCGCATCGTCCCATTCTCGCCGCTGGATCGAGCCACGGCGCGAAAGGTTGTGGAGCGGCAGTTGGAACTGATTCGACAGCGAGACGGGCTGAAGTATCGTCGTGTTACGTTTGCGGTGAGTAATCAAGTGATCGATTATCTGCTTGAACACGGTTTCGAACCGCGTTACGGCGCGCGGTCATTGAAGCGTGTGATGGAACGCGATTTGTTGGCACCGATGGCGGAAAAGTTCAACCGTTATGCCGGAGACACAGTACTGCATGCCGACTGTTCCGTGGCGACGGACGGGCCGGAAAGGAAGCCTGTTCTGAAGCACTCGGTGCGGGCTCAGGCCGATGCGTCCGGAAGATTATTGACGGCGGTCGGAGCTGATGCGGGACAAATGGAGGTCGTGACGCGACTGCAGGAACTGAGGTCTCGATCGCAGCGACTTCAGGCCAGCTCTGTGTTGCTGGACATGCAGAACACCGTGTTTCAACTGGAGCGGCAGGAGCGAGGGTGGAACAAGTTGACACAGCAGTCAGCGGTCGTACTGAAGCAGCGTCATGAACTGGATCGCCGCCGCGAATGGATGATGAAGTTCGAACAATTCCTGAACCAGATCATTGCTCAGGAAGATCTGGCTCTGATGTTCTTCTATGCGGAAGATCGCCCGGAGATGCCTGAAAGTGATGCGCTGCGTAAATCTGTCGCGAAGGGTGTTACAGATTTCTCGGAGCAACTCTTGGACTTGCTCGATCTGCAGACTGAGCAGCCGGATGTGATCAGGATGCTGCTCGTTGCCGACGATGCGGGAGTGCTGAAACAACTGGCTCTTGCTTACTGGACGATCGCGGCCAACATGGGAGCTGCAGGAGATCTGTGGATCTATGCTTCTACGGGTTTGAAGCGCGAGCCGATCCCGGACGAAGAATGGACTCTGGAGAAACTCAAATGGGACGAGATGCCGCGATCGAAAGATCCAATCCAGCCTGAAACGTGGCAGTTGATTCAGCGACAATCTGTGTCAGACGGAACACCTCGTCCGTGGCTGCTCCGGCAACGTCCGACGGATGCTCGAAAGTTTCTGAATGACAGTCTGGACGGAGTTCTGGGGCTGTATCTTGAGTTTCGGGGTTCGCGTGTCTTTCAGCGATTTGTTCATGAGGATGGATTGCATCGCTTTACGTTTTCACAAAGCAAACAGACATGCGGTGTGTTGACGAATGTGCCGAAGCCGGATGCGTTTTTACCGGCATCCGGGATCGAACGCAAAGGGGCGATCCTGCCGACGACTCGTTGTCGCGATTACGACTATCCTCGCATGCGTATCGTTGATCCTCTGATGGCTGAGCCGCCGGTTTTGTATGAAGCGTCGCTAACGAGAACGCTGGAGGCCGTGATGTTGCATCGTCATCAGGAGATGGCGGAGAGGATGATTGAGTGAGGATGCGGCCTTTTGGCCAGTTGCTTTCGTCGTCTATCCTAATGTAGCGTTGGCTTCAGCCAACGAAATCATTGCAAACATAAGTACGGAAGACAACAAAAGTCGGGGCTAAGAAAACATAATCGCAAATGCCGACTGAAGTCGGCACTACGGAAGAGCCTGTTTATGGATATCGTTGAGAAAACTCGCCGCCTGAAAAAGTATGAAGCCTCTGAGGCGATGGCGTTCCGTTCTGAAGGCTCACCGGGAATGGACTTCCTGTCGCCGTTTGGTCCCCTGATTGGACGGACACGGATCTCTGTGGATCTGATTGATCATCTCAATGCGGTTTCTGACGCGGTGTTGACTCCGAGGCAAGGAGCTGAATTCGAGCTGTCAGAAGCGGATTGTTTGTGGGGTGGCGAGGATTCTCTGCAGAGCTGTGTAGAAAACGCGATCCGAACTTATGTCGAAAGTGTCGAACATGAGCTACCGGGACTTGTCCAACTGGATAATTTCTGGGTTGTCAGCCAGTTCGCAGGAACTCCCAGCCCGGTGCATTTTCATTCCGGCGATTTGTCTGGTGTGCTGTACCTGAAGGTCCCCACGATTTCACCCGATGCGGAACAAAGAAACTACATCGCGGGTCGTCAGGCGGGATACATCAACTTTCTGATCGGCGGCAAACAGAGATTTGCGAGGTCACTGATTAGTTTCAAACCTGTGATCGGAGATCTCTATGTCTTCCCCGGATGGCTGTTGCACGGCGCGGAGCCGTTTCGCGGGACCGGGGAACGACGAAGTTTGGCGTTCAATGCGAGGGTTCATTGAACCGTTTACCGCCCAGCCGGAGGCGCCGGCCAGTAAGAAAGCCGGCGCCTTCGGCTGGGCGGTAAACGAAAGTGAGCAGCGGGCTTCCTGCACCACTGGCGATGACAAAATCCTACTGGTGCAAAAGCCGTTAAACCACCGACGCAGGGTCGGTGGCGGGGCAAT
>JBIIIF010000452.1:0-3097 GCA_044235005.1 Planctomycetaceae bacterium
ACCAGCAGATTCATCGCAGTTACTGCCGACAACACTAACACAACACGAGGAATCTCCGTTCCGCCAACGTTTACCATGTCGAAGGTGGTGGTCTCCAGCGATCCGTAAAGCACACAGCCCGGATCGAGATCCACATGATCGGCCGCCTGAACAATCATCACCAATCCCAAAGCGAAGAGCGTGGTAAACACGACGCCCATCGATGCGCCTTCGTCGACTTCTCCGAAGTTGCGAATCCATTCGGTGAAGACGGCGGTCAACAGCCCAACCACCACGGCTCCGAGAAACATCGGAAGGCTTGAGCGGCTGCCAGTGATCAAGAAAGCGACCGCCAGACCGGGGAGAATCGCGTGACTGATTGCATCGCCCAGCAGACTCATGCGGCGGAGCAGCAGAAAATTTCCCGGCAGCGATGCTGCAACGGCACAGAGAATTCCGGCCAGCACGATCCAGCCATCGTAGTCCCACGACCAACTGCTGAGCGCGCTCATGAGGCATGCTCCGCATCAACGGGGTGCGGGCTGGGCGCGATGCCCTGAACTCGACGCTTTTGCAACAACAGCTCTTCCAGTTGCGCGATCAATTCAGGTTCGAGCACATGCTCGATCGCATCCGCACTTTGGTCGACTCGTCCCGGTGCGACGTCCGCATGAGTGATCAGATACAGTTCCCAGAGCCGATGTTCGTGAACCAGCCGTGAAGCCTCAACGACGCCGGAACTGGTGAGCGAAAGATTCTGATCACTGTCTCGAAAGACCAGACCTCGTCGCCGACATCGTTCGATCTCTTTTAGAAGACGGTATGACGACCAGCTTCGCAGGGTCTGCAATTCAGAAAAGGGGATTCCAGCTTTGGGTCCGCGTATTTCCTGCAGCTCGAACAGCCCACGCAGAAGATGCTGGTGATCAACACTGCGATTCAGATCTCGACGCCGCAAAGATCTCACAACGAGACCACGCTCCGTCCCAAACATCATGCTGATGAAAAACAGCGAGCTGCAGACCAGAACAATCATCGCACCGGCCGGCAGATTTCTGAATAACGCACTCATGGCGGCTCCGACAAATCCACCGGCGCCACCGATGGCGGCTGAGATCAAGATCATCTGCTTGAGGCTCCGCGTCCAGAATCGCGAAGCCGCGGCCGGGATCACCAGAAGAGCAATCATCAGCACCAGACCGACGGCCTGTAGTCCGATGATCGTGACGATCACGACCAGACCCATGAGCACAAGGTCCAGCAGCAGCACGGGGTATCCGCGAGACGCCGCGAAACCTTCATCGAAACAAAGCAGCGTGAGCTCTTTAAACAGCACGCCCATGATGAGCAGCGTCAGAACTCCGGAGCAGCCGATCAGACGCCGGTCCGATTCAATCATCGACGCGGGCTTACCATAGATAAAAGACTCCAGCCCGGCCGAATGTCCCACGGACTGTTGAGCGATCGACAGGATGGCTATCCCGGCACCGAAAAAGACGCTCAGAACAATTCCCAGAGCTGCATCTTCTTTCAGTCGCGTCAGGTTGCGAACGTAGAGAATCGCAACGACTCCGGCAATACCGCTCAGAGCCGCACCAGTGAGAAGAACCGGCAAAGATTTTTCGGCCAATCCCAGACTGGGAGCAATCAGAAACGCCAGGCCAACCCCGGGCAACGTTGCATGACTGAGCGCATCACCCATTAACGCGCGGCGGCGGAGCAGGGTGAAGCTGCCAACCATGCCAGCAGCGAGGCCCAGCAACATCGTGCCGAGCATGACGACTCGCGTGTTGTAGTCCTGCAGGAACAACACTCGTTTCCACTCCGGCCACGTGGGCCAGCGAATGGAGAGATCCGTCAACGATGATGATGCGAATGTGAGAAAGCTTTGGAGAGCAGCGAGATTTCTCACAGCGTCCGCTCCCGACGTCGCATCGCTTCCGTGGCTTCGTCCAGAAGCGTCAGACGGCCGCCATAGGTTTTCTCAAGGTTATCCCGAGTAAACACGACGTCAGTCGGACCACTCGCGACAACTCGCATGTTCAACAGCACCACCGAATCGAAATATTCCGGGACTGTGTGCAGATCATGATGAATCACAATCGCGGTTTTACCAGCCTGCTTCATCTCGCGGAGAATCTGGACGATCGCTTTTTCGGTCGCGGCATCAACGGCCGCGAATGGTTCATCCATCAGATACAGGTCCGCATCCTGCACTAGCGCGCGGGCGAGGAATGTGCGTTGCTGCTGGCCACCGGATAACTGGCTGATCTGTCGATTGGCAAACTCGCCGATTCCGACGCGTTCGAGTGCTCTCAGAGCAGCCTCACGATGATGTCGACGGACCGGCATGCACCAGCCGATTTTCCCGTAAAGCCCCATGGTCACGACATCCAGCACGCTGACGGGAAAATCCCAGTCCACACTTTCGCGCTGGGGAACGTAGCCAACTCGATGACGGCTGCGTTTATAAGACTGGCCAAAAATCTCAATTCGCCCAGAAGCCCGCGGGACGAGATCCATAATGGCCTTCAGAAATGTGCTTTTCCCGGCTCCGTTGGGGCCGATCACGCCGACCAGTTGCCCAGGTGAGACATTGAGACCAACGTCCCAGATCACCGGCTTGCGGTACCAGGCGACTGTGAGATCTCTGACGGAAAGTGGCAACGAATTATTGGGCGGCTGGGTGATCGATCCGCTCATGGCTGATCCTTTGGCAACGCCAGTTTGCCGGAAAGGCCGCGTTCCGGGGCGGTTCCGCCGAGAGCTCTGGCGACCATCGTAATATTGTGGTCGAGCATTCCGAGGTAAGTACCCTCATAGGTGCCTGCAGCTCCCATCGCATCAGAGAACAGCTCACCGCCAATTTTCACGTCATGTCCGCGAGACTTCGCACCATCGATCAGGGCCAGAATGTTCTTTTGAGGCACGCTGCTTTCCACGAAGACGGCTGGAACTTTTCGCTCGACCAGCAGATCAACCAGCTCATTGATCCGCTGCAACCCGGCTTCGGATTCTGTCGACAGCCCCTGAACACCAAGTACCTCCAGGTTATAAGCACGGCCGAAATAGTTGAACGCATCGTGCGACGTCACGAGTACTCGACTGGATTCCGGAA
>JBIIIF010000290.1:0-8361 GCA_044235005.1 Planctomycetaceae bacterium
TGCCGAAAGATCTGCTTTGCCGTCTGGTAATCTCCCTTGATCCATACGCGATGACCGGCGGCAAACAATTGAGCAAAACTCAGCTTCACTCGTTGTCCATTACGAACCACGGTAAAACGGCTGGCTTCCGCTTCGAAATCCTGCGGATTCTCAGTGGACTGAATCATGGAGTCCTCCTTTCAGTTGGTTACTCCAAAATTGCACGCGACAGCAGAAAAGCTCTCTGTCGCATGTTCCTTATCCTCCCGTGAAACGATTGCACTCTTCCTTCGTGCAGTGCTCTCACGCAACTGCTGTTCCTCTGAAGATTCAGAAGCCGCACTTATTGACGTACGTCGTTACCTGACCGACGTTTAGGCGTTCGTGGATTTTTCTGACTGTCGTCTCAGCACAAAAGGACTTGCCGAAGAAGGAAAGGCATTTTCCATTTGCCAATGTTTGTTCAGCGGACATTCCTGAAGACAGGCAGTTGAGGCAAACCTGAATCGGAGCGGAAAGACTTCATCGGGTTTGGCACGGGATACGCATTCCTGATGGCCGGCCGGAGAACCCCGTGAGATCAGGACGATTTCCATTCTACCGGCGTCATTTCCTTCATGTGGCGGAAGCGGATCAATGGAACATTCTGATCAATTGATGCGAATGCTGGCATCAATCATTGTGTTGGGTGTCGGCGGCCAATGGCTGGCATGGCGACTGCGAATTCCGGCAATTTTGCTGTTGCTGACCATTGGATGTCTGGCGGGATCGGTGTCAGGATTCATCAACCCGGATGAAATGTTTGGGGAACTCCTGCAGCCGATTGTGTCACTGTCGGTGGGACTGATTCTCTTTGAAGGAGGTCTGAACCTTCGTCTTCGTGAACTCAAGGCGACCTGGAGATCTCTGCTCGGACTGCTTACGGTTGGCGTGCTGGTGACGTGGTGCGGTGCATCACTTGCGGCGCGATGGATTCTTGGTATCCCCGCCTCCGTCTCGATGGTCCTTGGTGCCGTTCTGACCGTGACAGGCCCGACCGTGATTGGTCCGCTGTTGCGTGAGATTCGGCCGACCGGAAAAGTGGGAACCATTGCCAAATGGGAAGGGATCGCCATTGATCCCATCGGAGCCACGCTGGCGGTTCTTGTGTTCGAAGCCATTTCTTCCATCCGCGCTGCGGAATATGGTTCCGCGACGATCAATGCGGTCCAGGGATTTGCGAGTACTGCGGTGGCCGGACTGGCCCGTGGGATTGCTCGCATCGCGATTTCTGGTCGAGTCTTTTCGACGATTCTGGATTCCTGATTATCTGCAGAATCCGATGACGCTGCTGTACGTTGTGGCCACTTTCGCAGGGGCCGAGCTGCTGCACCATGAGGCTGGTCTTGTTGCCGTGACGATCATGGGAGTTCTTCTGGCTAACCAGAAGCACGTCGATGTTCATCGAGTGATTGAGTTCAAAGAAAGCCTGACCATCCTGCTGATTGCAACGTTGTTTATTGTTCTGGCGGCACGAGTGCCTTTGCAGGATGTTCAGCAGTTGGGCTGGAGAGGCGTTGCCTTTGCCGCGACGTTAATTGTCATCGTGCGACCGGTTTCCGTCTGGCTGGCCACTATCGGAAGCGGCTTGTCTCGCCGAGAACGCTTGTTCCTCGGATGGTTCGCACCTCGAGGAATCGTTGCGGCGGCCGTTTCGTCCGTCTTCGCACTCCGGATGGGGGAGTCCGGTGCGATCATCGCTCCTGCAACATTGATTGTGATCATGATGACGGTTGCTGTGTATGGCCTCACAGCCGCGCCATTGGCTCGGAAACTGGGGCTATCCACACCGGATGCTCAGGGACTGCTGATCGCTGGTGGCAATCAGACCGCGCGAGCCGTTGCGAAAGTCATCAGCGAAGAAGGAATTCGCGTGGTGCTTGTGGACACCCGCTACCAGCGAGTCGCGAAAGCTCGTGAAGCAGGACTGAACGTCTGCTTTGCCAGCATTCTTTCCGAATACGTGATGGATGCCGTTGACTTCAGCGGGCTGGGAAGATTTCTGGCGATGACATCCAACGACCAGATCAATACGCTGGCCGCCGCGAGATTTCGAGAAATCTTTGGAGCTCGCAACGTGCTGCAGCTTTCGCGCGGCGAAGCGAGTTCACGCATGGAAACAACCTGGCAGAATCGGCTGACCGGTCGAACACTTTTTAATTCGCGTCTGACCTATGAGTTTATGGATACCGCACTTGATCAGGGAGCAGTCATCAAAGCCACGCGATTCAGTGAAGTCTTCACTCTGGAAGCATTTCACTCACACTAAGGCGACCGTGTTCATCCACTGTTTTTAATCGATGGTTCCCGCATTCAGGTTCTCGCCGCCGATTCGAAAATAAACCCCCGAGCCGGTCAACTGGTTGTCAGCCTGATCCTTCCGAAGTCCGGGCCGTCACTGGATTCGGAGTCGCAGCTTTTGAGTCCGTAATGTCCACGTCCAGTCCTTGTGAATTGATGATGCTCTGTGGATGATGCTCTGTGGTTGACAGGAAGTCCAATCTCGGCGAGCCGCAGTGATAAGTAACCCTGTCGCCGGAGGCATGAGACGCATTCGAGGACTCAGGATTCGAGTATTCAAACGTCGAACAAAAAGCAGACGCTCGCGTATTCTGTACTGATGCAGAAGACTCAAATTGTCCTGCCGCGACCTGGTCAGTCCTTGTCGTCAGACCCGAAAGACATCAAACTTTCCGAAGGTGTTTCTTGACCTTCCGCCAGCCCGCAGGAAATTTATGACTCGTCGACTTCTTCTGGTGTCCCTTCTCATAATGTTCTCGACGTCGTTCTGCCATGCGTCCGAGCGATTGCCCAACATCGTTGTCATTTTCTGCGATGATCTGGGCTGGGGCGATCTTGGATGCTTCGGCAATCCCACGATTCGAACTCCAAATCTTGATCGCATGGCGGCCGAGGGACAAAAGTGGACTCAATTTTACGTGGCGGCTCCCGTCTGCTCACCCAGTCGCGCAGGGCTGCTGACGGGGCGGTATCCGATTCGTAATGGCATGACCAGTGCTAAGCGAGCGGTGCTGTTTCCGGATTCTCAGGGAGGCCTTCCGTCGGACGAAATCACGCTCGCGGAGCTGCTGAAGCAGAAGAACTATGCGACCGGGATGTTCGGCAAATGGCATCTGGGGCATCGGCCGGAATACTTGCCCACCACGCAGGGTTTCGACACGTGGTACGGCATCCCTTATTCGAACGATATGGACAAAATCGGCGACGTCAACTACCGAGCTGAGACGATCAAAGATGCCGACTACTATCCCGAGATCGCTCATTACAACGTGCCGCTGATGCGCGATCAGGAAGTGCTCGAACGCCCGGCCGACCAGAACACGATTACACGACGTTATACCGAAGAAACAGTTCAGTTCATCCGAACGAACAAGGATCGTCCGTTCTTTGCCTATGTGCCTCATTCGATGCCTCACATTCCCTTGTTTGCCTCGGAGAAGTTTCGCGGCAAATCGATACGAGGCCTCTACGGGGATGTCGTCGAGGAGATTGACTGGAGCGTCGGTCAGATTCTCGACACGCTTCGCGAACTGGAGCTGCAGAAGAATACTCTGGTTGTCTTTTCATCAGACAATGGCCCCTGGCTGACCTTCGGGACTCATGGCGGTTCCGCCGGTCCGCTGCGAGCCGGCAAGGGGACGACTTTCGAGGGCGGTCAGCGAGTCCCCACGATTTTCTGGTGGCCCGAAACGATTCCGCCGAAAGTGGTCACTGAACTCGGTTCAACGCTCGACCTGTTTGCCACGTTCGTAGCCCTCACGAAGACTACTCCGCCCACAGATCGCAGGATGGACTCCTTTGATTTGTCTCCCGTCCTGCTGCACAACGCTGCCAGTGCTCGCAAAGAATTTTACTACTGGACCAACGCAGAACTGCATGCGGTTCGATCAGGTCCCTGGAAGCTGCATGTGAAAATGCGAGAACCGGTTCAGTATGCTCGACAGGTCATTCCCGAAAAGCCGGAACTGTACCAAGTCGAAAGAGATCTGTCTGAACTGCAGAACGTGGCCGATCAGCATCCGGAGATTGTTGAGCGACTTCTGTCACTGATGAAAGCCCATGAAGCGGATATCGAACCCCACGAAGACATGCTGGCGATCGGGATGCCCGTTCCAAAGAAATAGCCGGTGTTCCGGTGGTGTTCGCTGCGCTCGACCACCGGCTAATCTCTGGAAGCCCTCCGGGCTGAATCGCGGACAATGGGTTGACCGAATCAAATCGTGGAGCGATGGACAGGAATCCTGGGTTTCGCCGCGGAGCGGTATGAGAGATTAGCCGGTTGATCAGCGCAGCGCCATCACCGGAATGAATTGGACCAAGATGATCGCATCCCGGAGGGATGCCAGAGACGTCTGCCTTGGTTTTCTGGCATCCCTTCGGGATGCAATGTTGTTGTTCGGCGTACCGGTGGTGTTCGCTGCGCTCGACCACCGGCTAATCTCTGGAAGCCCTCCGGGCTGAATCGCAGACAACGGATTGAATCGCAAACATGAGCTGAATCGCGGACAACGGATTGAATGAATCCAATCGCGGAGTGATGGACAGGAATCGTGCGATTCACCGCGGAGCGGTTTGAGAGATTAGCCGGTTGATCAGCGCAGCGCCATCACCGGAATGAATTGGACCACGATGATCGCATCCCGGAGGGATGCCAGAGACTGATGCCTGTTAAGCGCTCAACTCGAGCAGACCATTCATGGCATTGACAAGCTGATCGTCTTTTCGAGTCTCCTGCTGAAAGTCGCCCGCTGGAATCTGAAAAGACAACTCGGCCGACTTCACGCTTTGGCTTGCCAGGGATTGCCTGTCAGATGCCGAACGACCACAGAAACAGCAGCCATTGCGAAAGCGGCGGTCATAAAGGTTGACGTCCCATAGATAACTCGGCGTTTTTCGCAGGCATGCGGCGAGTCAGCTCGGTGAGGACAAATGCATTGGAAGCCTTTCTCCACGTCCCATTCAGGAACCTCCGGTGCTCGAACTTCTTCCTCGGAGAACACAACAGGAAGACCCACATCGCCCTCGGCTGCGAACCCTCGTCGAGCCAGTTCCTTTCTGAGCACTCGTGCCAAAGGATCGACTTTGGTGCGGCTGAGATCGTCGATGCGAATCTGCGTGGGATCCATTCGCGCACCGGCCCCGGTGATACTGATGACAGGAATGCCCTGCTTGAGACACGTTTCCAGAAGGAGTACCTTCGACGTAACGTTGTCGATGGCGTCAACGACAAAATCAGGGCGAGGTGTCAGCAGAGCATCAGAAGTTGACGCATCATAAAACGCCTGAATCGGGTCGACCCACGCTTCCGGATGAATGGCTCGTACTCGTTCCGCAAGTAACTGTGCTTTCGACTGACCAACGGTCGCAGGGAAAGCCTGAAGTTGCCGGTTGACGTTCGTGAGGCAGACATCATCAAAATCTACGAGCGTCATTCTTCCAACGGCGGAACGCGCCAGTGCCTCGGCTGCATAGCTGCCAACGCCGCCCAATCCAAAGATGGTGACGTGAGCGTCCAGCAGTTTTCGAATGCCATCGTTCCCAACGAGACGAATCAGGCGATCCCAGCGACGGTGAACGCGTTCGGGGGGGGCCGGTAAGTCTTCACGATTTGGTCGTGAGCCGGCTTCGAGCGGACCTTCCCAGGCACGGATCCTGGTCTGCCGCGGCAGTGCAGCGCTGAGTTCAGGAATGGCAGAACCTGCCGTCGATGCACAGGAACCGGATTCGCAGTCGTCGCTCGCCTCGCCATCATGGTGATGGTCGCAATGCTCGTTCTCCGCACATTCTGCCTGAATAAAGGCCTCTTCAGGTCTGATCGCACGTTCAGTTGATTGGTTCAGGGCAGTTTTCTCCGGCATGGGGATTAGTTTGACAACGGGATTGTAATCACAGGAATTCCAGAGTCACGAGAATCTGAAAGATTGGGCGACTCTCGGACGGTGGAACAGTGTTTGCGTTCATAAGCCTGCAACTGAGTATCTTAGGAAGACCGAAATAAACACCTGTCAATTGCAGGGGATTTATGATGACGACAATAGTGATATTTGGCTATCTCGACCCCGGCACCGGCAGCATGTTGCTGCAGGCGATTGTCGGGGGCGGTGCGGGAATCGTGGTTTTGGTCAGGCATTTCTGGCGAACGATGCGGGTTTCGCGAAAGCCACTTGAGCCAAATGCCTCAGGCGTTGACGCCTGACATCCATGATTGCGGAACAGAAACTGGAGTCCGGTTCTTTTCGGGATCGGTCGGCGCGTGTGTATTACTGCGGTGGTTTGATCTATCGAGCCATTGATGCCTCTGCACTTGAAGAGTGGGTCTGGGTTTCATCCCGACCATTTTTCAAAGAGGCGATGAGTGCGCAACGGATCATTCCGACCACTCTGGTGACGACGGAGAAGAGCCTGCTGCCGGACTCTGGCTACATTGCCACACTCCAGCATAAACGAGTACCTCTGATCACGTGGCCTTATGAGTGGTGCTTTTCAATGCTGCGCGACGCTGCGCTGCTGCAGCTTGAACTGATGGAGCGGAGTCTGCAGGAAGATTGTATCCTGAAAGATGCTTCAGCATACAACTTTCAGTTTCTGGGAACTCAGCCCGTATTTATCGACACGCCGTCAATCGTCCGTCTGAATCCGGGCACGCCATGGGAAGGCTATCGCCAGTTCTGTCAGATGTTTCTTTATCCACTGATGTTGCAGGCCTGGAAGGGTGTTCATTTTCAGCCGTGGTTGCGAGGTAGTCTGGAAGGAATTCTGCCCGAACAATTTGCGAGAATGTTGTCGTGGCTTGACCTGTTTCGTTCTGGCGCAATCACTCATGTCTGGCTGCATGCTCGACTGCAGGCTGTTGCAGAGACGCCGGTTTCGACAGCCTCATCGTTGCAGGCTCACGGCTTCAACAAGCAGATGATACAGAACAACATTGCACGCCTGACACGGCTTGTAACGCATCTGCAGTGGAAAGCGGCCAGGTCGGTCTGGTCCGACTATGACAACGTCGAAGGGCCTGTCAGTCGAGACGGACATCACAAGGAACAGTTCGTTGACAGGGTCTGCGCGTCGGGGCATTGGAGGACCGTCTGGGATCTTGGATGCAATCAGGGACGCTATTCACGGATTGCGGCGAAGCATGCTGATGTCGTTGTGGCGATGGATGCGGACCATTTGACGATTGATCGACTCTATCGGGCTTTGCGGGAAGAGAAGAATCGAATCATCGTGCCACTTGTGACAGACCTGAGTGATCCGTCTCCGGGTCTGGGCTGGCGAGGACAGGAGCGATCACCACTGCAGCATCGTTCTCGCCCGGATCTTGTGCTGTGTCTTGCACTGATTCATCATCTGGTGATTGGACGCAATCTGCTTTTGAGTGACGTTGTCTGCTGGCTGGCATCGCTGCAGGCGACAGTCGTCATTGAGTTTATCGATCGGGACGATGAGCAGGTTCAGAGGTTACTGCGAAACCGCACTGATGTCTTTACTGACTACAGCAGGGAAGAGTTTCTCAGACTCATTGAGAAACACTTTGTCGTGCAGGAGCAATTCGGTTTGCCGTCGGGCACTCGTACTCTGTTCCGGTTGAGGCCGCTGAAATCATAAACGTTGCGGACACTGATTATGGAATTGATGGAATCAGCAGGTGTTCGTCAAGCCCCGAGTTATCGGCCCACCATGGTTCAGGAGTTTCTGCACCTGTCCGCGTTAAATGCGTTTGCGGTCGTGCAGCCGATTCTCAACAGCCTGATCAATAATGTGGCATTTCTGCGTTACTACGATTACTCACCAGTCGCAGTCGTGCTGGCGATCGGACTGCTGACACTGGGGATTCCCGCTTCGGTAATTGTGATGCGTATTGCCCTTGATCGGCTTGGCTATCCGAAGTTCGCTGACTTGATTCGAACTGTCTTGCTGTTCGTGTTTTTCCTGCTTGCGATGCTGTATGCGGCGCGATGGACTTCCGCGACGCATTGGAGAATTCGTTATAGTCTGCCGGAGGAGTTGTTGTTTGTGCCGGCGATTGGTATCGCTGGCTGGCTGACGTGGCTTTACTTTCGGGCGGAGATGTTTCGCCAACTGCTGGCGACCAGTGCTGTTGGAGTGCTGTTGTTTCCTGCGGTGTTTTTTCTGAACCCGGCGATCAAGGATCAAGTGCTTCGAATTCCGGTGCGAGCCTACATTCAGCCTGTCACCGCACAATCCCCGGCCCCTGTCATTTTTGTGGTTTTCGACGGGCTGAGCGGGATGGCATTGCTGGACGAGAATCGTGAGGTGGATCGAGCCCGATATCCATCATTTGCAAGGCTGAGCGATCGCTGCAGC
>JBIIIF010000472.1:0-2660 GCA_044235005.1 Planctomycetaceae bacterium
TCGACAGTGCATACACGCACGGATCATGCGTTGCCCGCCATACTCTCGGGGAGTTTGCCCACCGGAATGCAACGTCCTGTGGAAAGTGAGTATCCTCTGAATCTGTTTCGGCTGCTTGATAACTCGGGGCAATTTCAGCAGACCATCTTTGAACCCTACACTCAGATTGCTCCGGAGCATTTTCAGCGGATGAAGAGTCGGGCGGGGATTATTCGTCAGACTGTCGGTTTACTGGATACGGTTCTTCGAGTCTACGAGAGGATGTGCCTGCCGCAATTGATGGAACCACTCGCCCTTGATGTTCCTCGAGAATGGTTTCGTATGCTGCCGCCGGCTCCGGCCGATCCCGAAATTCTGGATGGGAAGATTGTCTACCACTGGGATGACGGTCAGGATCTGCAAGTGGATCATTTCGTCAGATGCCTGAGGCCGGTTGCCCAGCCAGCATTACGATTCCTGCATCTTTCTTTGCCTCATGACCCGTGGACACGACTTGATTCCGGAAAGCAGTACAGAAGCTCGCTGATCGGCCTGGATGCGATACCTGGAGACATTGAGGGCATATGGGACGACGATGAATGGCTGGTGAATCAGGGCTGGCAGCGATACCTGCTTCAGGTACGCTATGCTGACGTTTGTCTGGGCAGAATTCTTGATCGGCTGGAAGAAACAGGACTTTTCGACGAATCCATGATCGTTGTCACGGCTGATCATGGCTTCGCATTTCGGGCTCGATGCAGTCGACGCGATCCTCAGGGAGCAACTCTTTCTGACCTGATTCCTGTCCCGCTGTTTATCAAGTATCCGCATCAGGCAGAATCGGTGATCTCTGATCGAAATGTTGAGACCATCGATATCATGCCGACGATTGCAGATGTTCTGGGGCTGCCGCAGGACTCGAATTGGGATGGCACATCGCTTCTGTCGGAAGTTTCGGAGCGACCAAGAAAAACGGTCGTCGCAAACCCGGCCATCATCCTTGAAGCCGCTTTCCCCGGTCGATTCGAATACGTTGATCGACTGCATCAGGTTTTTGGCAAAGGTGATAAAGGGGCATTTATCGATCTGCAGTTTCTTCCCGATTTGTGCGGTCAGGAGTCTTTGCCACTTCTGAGTTCGGCACCAGCGAAACTTACGCTCACATTAAGTGAAGGGTATCTGCCTCGTGAAGCTGCCAGGCAGAATCTTGTTCCCTGTTACTATTATGGCCATGTGAACGGCAGGATGCAGGCTGACAAACCGGCCATTCTTGCCGTCGCGGTCAATGGCAGAATTCGAGCGACAACAAGAGTCTCCACTGCCCCTGGGAGCATTGGTGAATGGTCGATCCTGATTCCTCCCGATGCTTTCACGGGTGCGACCGATCGCGTTCAGTTTTTTGAGGTGGATCAGGCAGCGGCCGGCATTCAACTTCTTGAGCTCCCGCTTGAATAATTGTGTCACCGACTTCTCTGTTTCTCAGGAGATTTTCACCGCGATCAGGAAAGGTCGCCTGCAGGTTCCGCAGATGCCTGAAAGATCCGCCGTGGGAGCGTTCGAAAAATGCCGTTTTCCGATCAAAGAGTACTTGACGAACGTAACGATCATGCCACGAAGACTTCGTCTGCTGAAAGCGATGACGAATCCAGCCGATACAGTTCGCATGAGCACAACGCAGACACAGCCAAACACCTTTGATCAGAACTGTCTTACAGTTCTTGAGTGTTATGCTGTGCGAGACGTGGCTGCCAAAGCGACAAACACAGACTATGCTGGCTGGCTGGACAGAATTCTCGAAGTGCCAGGACTTGAGTCCTCATCATTGACTTCGATTCATGGCTTTTTGATTGCTCAGGGACTCATCAAGTTCGAATTCACGGGCCGTAGTGTGGGGCTCCAGTATCAGCTCAGTAACCTCGGCAAGGAATGCGTAGCCAGAAAATCGCTGTGCTTTGCTGATGATCTCCGCAACACAGACAACGTTACGGATTATGCATCCGAAGCGAAAGCTCAGGCGGCGTGACACAAAGTGGGCCGGATGGCTTTGTCCGCGGCCGCAGAACTTCAGGACAGCCTGCTGATCAGCTTGCGAATCAGTCGCAAATTCAGCATCGACGCTGAGTGCCACGTGCCTGCTCGCGACAAACATCGGCAACCGTCGGCTTCCGCCGAAACCGTCAGCCGACAGCCCCATGACGGTTCGCCCGTAATTCTGATGTCTAACCTGACTTCGGCTCTGCTCCCCGATTCAGGACGGCCGCTGTCTGTGCTAGAATCCGGGTTGACCGATTCTGAGCATACCGGAGCCTGAAACCATGCGAAGTCGAAGATGTCTGCCTGCAACGCCAGTCGTGACGGTGCTGATTCTGCTCTGTTGTATTGATCAGTCGGCACTGTCAGACGAAGAGACCACTCGCCCCGGTTTGGCCGGTGTCTTTTCCGACTCAACATCCATCGTGCAGAAAGTGGATGATCGGATTGCGTTTGACTGGACGGACACTTCTCCTGACGGTCGGCTCGGTGACGACTATCAGGCAAAGTGGCAGGGACATGTTCTGGTTCGTCAGCCCGGAAAGCACACCTTCCACGCGATGGTGTCCGGACGCCTGACCATCATTGTGGACGGAAAGTTGGCGTTGCAGGCGGAAGGAGAAAATCTCTTTCACTCAGCCGAACCAATC
>JBIIIF010000453.1:0-3083 GCA_044235005.1 Planctomycetaceae bacterium
TTGCGAAGATCCGACAGCGACTGATAAATCAATCCATGTTCACGAGACAGACGCCGCAGTTCGACTCCGACGTTCTCAACAGCAGACTTGTCTGAACGGACTCCATACACCTGTGCCGCCTGAAGCGGGAAAAGTTGCTGAGCGGCTGCGCGGTCCATAATGATCATCAGTCCGCCAGCCGTGTATTCTCGAGCAACTCCGGCAACCTGCACGGTATGACTGATTCTGCCCAGTTCAATTCGGATCACATCCCCCGGCGTGCATCCAATGCGATTCGCAAGGACAGCACCAACCACTGCTCCGCCACTCAGCAGCTGCCGTCTCACTTCCGTGGGTTCTCCCTGAACCAGATCGAGCGGCAGTGTCTTGTATTCGGGAAGCTGTCGGACCATCAATGTGGCAGAGACACCATCGGCGGAAACCAGCGAGAACGACATCTGATCCACGAAGATAATACCGGGAATTGCCTTGAGCTTCTCTGCAATGTCCGCCGGCAACGCCTCTGATTCGGACATGTCGACCCGAGGGCGACTCGCTCGCAGCAGGAAATCGGCTGTCAGTGTACGGTCCAGCCAGGATTCGATGTCTCTGGTGACAGCGAGCGTTGTGCTGCCGATGCTGATGCTGGTGGCTGAGACAACAAACAACACCGCGGCCGTGAGTGACGTACGTCCGAAATGATCCAGCAACTGCCGCTGGCCGAGCAGGGCTTCGACCCCAAACCAGAGACCGATGACGCGATACAAAGCGTTCGACGCCCGTTCAATGAGGATCGGCAGAAACGCCAGCCCTGCCATCAAAACCAACGCAATTCCGCCAATGGAAGTCCACTGTGCAAAAATGCCCTGGAAAGAGCACACAAACATCAACGCGGCAGCCACCAGGGCGCCGAATCCATAGCCGCTCGTATTTCTCCACGATTTTCCGCTCGCAGAACTAAATCCCGCTTTCAGCGTGCGCAACATCGGAGCCTCACAGGCTGTGCGGGCAGGCTGCCAGACGGAGACCATCACGACGAGCGGCCCAAAAATCAGACCTCCCAGAATTGCCTCCGGGCGGATCGCAACGCGGACCATGTTGGTGAATCCGAAAACGTCCTGCATCCCCTGAGAAAGCGCTGTGCTTCCGAGCACTCCGGCAAAAATTCCGGCCAATGTTCCAATCGCTCCGAGGACGAATGCCTCGCGATGGATCAGGGCTCCGACCTGTTCGGTCGTTGCTCCTACAATGCGAAGCAAAGCGAATTGACGCTGCCTTTCAGCGACAGAAATCTGAAACGTGTTAATCACGATGAAGATCGCTGCGACAACCGACAACGTCGCCGCAGCATTAAGCCCCATTCGAATCAACGCCTCCGTTGATTGACTCATGTCTGCCGCCGACGCAGCGTTCGTCACAATTAAGTTTTCTGGAAGTCGACCCTTGATTGCGGCGGCGACTTTGTCTGGTTTTGTCTGTGGCTCAAGCACGATCTGAAGAGCAGTCACCTTTTTCGGTGATTTGCCCAGCTTTGCGCCATCCTCCAATGGCATAAAGATTGACGCCGTCTCCTTAATGGCCCCGATCCCGGAGGGTTTCAGAATCCCTGTGACTTTCCTGGAGAGCAGCCATGGCAGACCGCGCGCACCAACACGTACCTCATCTCCCACAACGACTCCCAGTCGTTCCGCCACACTTGACTCCAGACAGACTTCATTGCGATCGCGGTACATTCGCCCGGATACAATCGTAAAGTCCCGGGTGAGGCGGTACTGCTCCGCCTCGACTCCAATCGCAACGCCTCGGGCTTCTTCGCGACCTGCAACAACCTTGGCGAAGACTCGATAGATCGGAATGACGGCCTGAATCTCCGGCACTGCTGCGGTCGACGGAGCATCATCCATCGGGAAAGCAGAAGCATCCTTCGCCTGGATCTCCATCGCCACGCGTGATGCCAATCTCTGATGCAGCGAATCAAGCTGCAGGCGAGTTGCGGCCGTTGACTGCAATACCGCGACTACGGCGGCGACCCCACCAGCGATGCTCAGTATCGTCAGCAGGTTTCGAACTGGCCTGAGACGGAAATTGTTCCACGAGAATCTCCAAGGAATCATTTGTCGATTTCCTGCTTGAGTACCGACAGCCAATCCTGATCTGCGTCAGGGCGACCGTCAAAACTAACGCAGCCATCCAGCAGGACAATCAGACGATCCGCATGGGATGCAACCCGAATGTCATGAGTGACAATGATCACCGTCTGCTGGCTCTCGTGGGCCAGTTCCTGTAACAACCGCGTGATGTCTCGGCCGCGAACAGAATCCAGATTGCCAGTGGGTTCATCGGCCAGAACCACAGACGGGTTTATGACTAACGCACGAGCGATTGCCACGCGTTGTTGTTCACCTCCGGATAATTGTGAAGGCAGGTGACCAGTTCGATGTAACATATCGACACGTTGCAGACATGCAATCGCTCGCGGTTTCGCGTCCTTTGCAGAGACTCCGTCGAGAACCAAAGGAAGTGTCACGTTCTCGACAACGTTCAATGTCGGTACGAGGTTGAACGACTGAAAAACAAAGCCTATTCGCCGTCGTCGCAGAAGAGTCAGTTCCCGATCATTCAGGTCTGCCAGATTCTGACCGTTAATCCAAATCTGCCCGGATGACGGCAATTCAATGCCTCCCAGGACATGCAGCAAAGTACTTTTCCCGGAACCACTGGGCCCCATAATTGCAAGCATTTGTCCGCGTGGAATCTGCAGCGTGATGTCGTTGACCGCCTGAACATTCACACCTTCCTGAACAAAGAACTTCGAGACGTGTTCCGCACGAATAACGTCCTGTTTCTGATTCTCTGGTAAGCTCACCGGCATTGCCTCACTCTTTCAGATCCATGTGATCATGGACGGCTTACTGATCAAAGTCATCCGCCTCAGACTACCGCAAACGGCGTTCCCGGAAAGTGTGGCTGCAGCAACGACCAAACGCAATTGCCGTCACCCCGGCAAGCATGAAGTTGCACATGAGAAGTTCCAGCAAGCAGCGGCAGAGTGCTCCGTTGACGGTGTTCAGCGTTCCGCAAATGCAAAGACACTTCTTGATATT
>JBIIIF010000454.1:0-3075 GCA_044235005.1 Planctomycetaceae bacterium
CTTGATGGAAGTGCGCCGCCGAAACGACTGGTCGGGCGATCTCAGCGAATTGAGTCCGTCGTCTTTTCCCCCAACGGGCAAGTTCTGGCTGTAGCCGGTGGCACGCCATCACTTTTTGGCGAAGTGCAACTCTGGAACGTGGCCGAAGGCAAGCTTCTGCATTCGATCATTCTTTCCTATGACACCATGTTCGGGTTGTCTTTCAATAATGATGGGACGCTGGTTGCCTTCGGTGGCGCGGATAATCGAGTGCGAGTCGCCAGGGTGGAGACTGCTGAGATCGTGATGCGAATGGATGCTCACTCGGATTGGGTTCAGGGTACCACGTTTTCTCTGAAGAACGATCACTTGATCAGTGTCAGTCGCGATCGTTCGATGAAACTGGCGATCGTGGCCAGTGGTCAGTTTGTGGACAACATCACCAGCATTACCCCGGGAGCGCTCAAGGGCGGATTGGTGGATGTGCAGCGTCATCCGACTCAGGAAATGCTGATCTCCATTGGTGCCGATGGCGAACCTCGCATGTACAAGATCTTTCGTGAGCAGGCTCGCCAGATTGGCGACGACTTCAACCTTGTCCGAGCCTTTCAAAAGCTTCCGGGGCGATTGTGTGACGTGGATATTTCAACGTCCGGAAACAAGTTTATCGTGGGTTCCAGCACCGCGGTTGGCGGGGCGGCTCGAGTTTATTTGACTGAGGATCCCGCAAAGATTGTGGATATTCCGGGCCTGACATCCCCGGTGTTTGCGGTAAGTTTCCGGCCTGATGAACTTCAGGTTGCAGTTTCCGGTTTCGACGGCATGATCCGCCTGTGCAATGCAGAAACGGGGGCCGTTGAAAATACGTTCCCAGCCGCGCCGGTGACCCCGGCCACTCCTCCTGCCGCAACTCCTGCGGCCGGTGGTTAAGGATAGTGCAGAAATTAGGTTCCCTTGATCACAACCCGAAGCGTTAGCGAGGGATCAGAGTTTCTGTACAAAATCTTTCACTGACGTTTCGGGTTGAGATTCTAAGTCAGGGAAACAATCGAAGGTGATTTGAGACTGTGCCTTCTTCGTAACGGACTTGCGTCGGTCGGCAGAAGTATTTGTGGCTGATTAAAAAGAGACCATACTCATGATTAAGATATCAAAAGCACTTCGCTCGGTCACATCGGCCTGCGGGATCGGACTTCTGCTGGCGTCGTCTGTGCTGGCACAGGAGCAGCCATCGCCGGAATCCACCGGGCCTGCTCGGACGTTTACCGCGATTGAAGTCTATCCGTCGGAGTTGACGCTTTCATCAATCCGCGATTCTCGCCGAGTTCTCGTGACGGGCGTGATGAGCGACGGGCAGCGGATCGATCTCAGCTCCAGGGCCACGGTTTCGACTCAGTCCCCAGTTTGTCAGGTTGATGCCGCTGGCTTTGTGGCTCCTGTGGCTGCTGGTGAAGGGATGATTACAGTTGAAGCGGAAGGACAGAAGGCAGAAGTCAAAGTTCATGTGACGTCGGCCGATCCGATGAATGTCGACTTCATCAGGGAAGTAAATCCGATCCTGAGCAAAGTTGGATGCAACCAGGGAACCTGCCATGGATCGCAGGCTGGCAAGAATGGCTTTAAGTTGTCGCTTCGCGGATATGATTCGGTCTATGACTATCGAGTACTCGTGGATGACATTTCCGGACGAAGGTTTAATCGTTCGGAGCCTTCTCAGAGCCTGATGTTGCTGAAGCCTACTCAGGGCGTGCCTCATGAGGGCGGATTTCTATTCGACGAAGAATCGCGATACTACAAAGTTCTCGAACAGTGGATTGCTGAAGGGTGCCAATACAAACCGGACGCGGCTCGCGTTACCGGAATTGAGGTCTACCCGCCGACACCACTGCTACAGCTTCGTCATGATCAGCAACAGTTGATTGTGATTGCAAAGTATGCCGACGGCACGACTCGCGATGTGACTCGCGAAGCCGTCTTTGATGCGAGCAACTTCGAAGTCGCGACGGTCTCCAAACAGGGGCTGATCACCGCCGTTCAGCGAGGCGAAGCGGCAGCTCTGGTACGCTTCGAGGGCAATTATGCGGCGGCACCGATTTCTATTCTGGGCAACCGTGATGGTTACGAATGGGCTCCACAGCCGGAATACAATTACATCGATTCGCTGGTGAATGGGAAACTGCAGCGGATGAAAATCCTGCCGTCAGCCACTGCGGATGACGCGGAATTTCTTCGCAGAATTTCTCTGGACATCGCCGGAGTTCCGCCGACCAGCGAAGAGGTTTTGGCGTTCGTCGCGGATACGACTGATCCCGTGGCGAAGCGAACTGCGATGATTGAAAAGCTGTTGTCCAGCCCGATGTATGTCGAACACTGGACACTCAAGTGGAGCGACCTTCTGCTGAATCGCCGCAAAACGGTGACCGAGCGAGGAGTCTGGGCGTTCCGCAACTGGATTCGTCAATCAGTTGCCGCCAATAAGCCATTCGATCAGTTCGCGAAAGAGCTGATCACGGCCAACGGCAGCGCTTATGAAAATCCGGCGGCTAATTATTTCCGAATTGCTCGCGAGCCGAAACTCGTCATGGAGAACATGACACAGGTGTTTCTGGGAACTCGCTTCAACTGCAATCAGTGCCATGACCATCCTTTTGAACGCTGGACCCAGCGGCAGTACTATGAGCTGTCCGCCTACTTCGCTGACGTTGGGCGACGACCGCTGCCGGAAGGTGATGAGTTCATCTTCACCATGGCATCACCCACGGCCGTTGTGAATCCGGACACCAATCAGCCGGCGGATCCGAAGTTTCCGTTCGCTCATGCCGGTGCAATTGACGCGGCCTCAACTCGCCGTGAGCAACTAGCTCAATGGCTGACGGCGAAAGAGAATCCTTACTTTGCTCGCAGCATCGTGAATCGCTACTGGAGCTACTTCTTCGGTCGCGGAATCATCGACCCCGTCGATGACATCCGTGCTGGCAATCCCGCCTCGAATCCGGAGCTTCTGGATGCACTGACAAAAGACTTTGTGGACAGCGGGTACGACCTGAAGAAACTGATTCGCACGATTTGTAACTCGGCGACTTACCAGAGAAGTCT
>JBIIIF010000455.1:0-3066 GCA_044235005.1 Planctomycetaceae bacterium
CCGACCTCAACCTGCGTATGGCATCGGCTCAAAAAGTTGTGCGACTGGGACATAAGCTGCGAGAAGAATCCAATCTGCGAGTTCGCCAGCCCCTCGCTGAGCTGCGATTTGCATCGTCCAATGCAGAAACAGCGGACGCGATTGCAAAGCTGGGTGATGTGATTGGCGAAGAGCTGAACATTCAAAAAGTGATTCGTCAGGACAACCTGGATTCGCTTGTGAAGTACGCCTACAAGCCGAACCTGAAAACGCTTGGTCCAAAGTACGGGAAGTTGCTCAACGCCCTGCGAACAAAACTGCCGGAACTTGGTGACGCCGTGCTTGCTCCGCTGCGTCGCGGCCAGAATCTGACGGTTGAACTGGAAGGTCAGTCGGCCGATCTGACACCAGATGATGTTCTGGTCAGCACAGAACAGGCCGCCGAATGGGTCTGCTCGGACGACTCGGGCATCCAGGTTGCCATTAGTACGATTCTGACACCCGAACTCATCCGAGAAGGCATGTCGCGTGACTTCGTGCGTCAGGTCCAGCAGCTTCGCAAAGACGCCAACCTGAACATCCAGGATCGCATCAAGGTCGAGTATCACTCGCCGGACAAAACCGTCCACGCCATGGTCGCCGAATGGGGCGATTACATCCGTGGTGAAACGCTGGCAGATGCGATCGACTTCTCCATGTCTCCCGGCGTGGAAACGAAATCGGTGAACGTTGGAGAATCAGTTGTGAACATCTGGATTGTGATGAATTCCTGATGGAGCCTCAGCATGGATCTTATCGATGAACTGGCTGGACTGATCAAAGCACTGAACGACGCGGGTGTTCGCTATGCTCTTTGCGGAGGTTTAGCGATGGCGGTGCATGGGCACCCGCGAGCCACTCAGGATATTGACCTGCTGATTCCCGAAGAAGAGCTGGCAAAGATTCAGCAGGTTGCTGAGACTGCAGGATTCTGGATCCCGAGTGGTCGGATGCCATTTAAGGCCAAGACGCCGCTTGCGATGGATATTTATCGTGTCTCCAAAGCTGTCGGTTCGATCCTGATACCGCTGGATATGATTATTGTATCGCCGGCGTTGCAGCAGGTTTGGGACAGTCGCATGGAATTGCCACTCGGGACAATCCATTGTCCCGTTGTTTCCAAAGAAGGGTTGATCCGCATGAAGACAATCGCTGGTCGGCTTCGGGATCTGGCGGACATTGAGAGCCTCACGGGAGCTGGTGATGAGCCCTGAAGAAGGCAGACGGCAGGAAACAGAACCGGTCGACATGTCGCCCGCTGCCATCATGCAGCGACTGCAGTTAGTGGGCCAGCTCAATGATCTTTGCCGGTTCCTTCAGACCGGCCAGCGGCCAGTGCGTCAAAGCGAGCCTTCGTCACGACAACAGCACGACGTCGTTGCTGAGCCATCGCCGTGACGCTTCTCAAGCGAGGGTTCTCGGCGTTCGAAGCCATCATTAACGGGATATTTGGCATTCTGTTGTGCGTGATGATTGGCCTGCTGCCATTACTCTCTCTGGAGCAGCAGCTTCCGTGGATGCCAGCTGGTCACGAAAGCGTCTTCATTCTGCTGCTGGCGTGCGTGGCACTCGAAGGCGTGAATATCTGGCGAATTCTCACAGCATACTTTGATCCAGAATCACCGCCCGGCCCCTCGGCTGCATTATGTTACAAGCCGTCTTCAAACCTCGTTCTGCGACTTTTGTCATTTCTGTGGTACCTGTATCACATGCTCTGGACAAGCGCGATAATTGTGATGTGCAAGTACCAGGCATTGCATGCCGCGACGACCAGGGACAAAGCGATGGGGCTGATCTTTGGGTTCGGAATGTTGGGCGCGTTCAATGTCTTTCTGGCGCTCACCGCCATGGCAATATCAAACAGCCAATCGTTTGTTGCACGACTCTGGCGATGTCGATTTCTGATTGACATCACCTTTGAAGCCACCGCCTTCGCATTCGCGATGGCAAACTAACACGATCGGCAATCTAATTGATCCCCGGGAGCCATGTTCTGATTCTCGGACAGATGATTCGCAAGCTGAACGTCTGGAAATTGTTCCCGCGGGAATCCGATCTTGCCCGCATTGCCTTTACATCCGTAGTCGGATGCTCCGTGCCATGCCTGATGCTGTTGATTCATTGGCAAGCCAACAAATCTGCTCCATTGCGTTAATAGTTATAGCTCGGGTTATTCACATCGAAGTCGCGATCAGAGAGACGCACTTCCGGTTTGATTGACGTGAATGCATAGTCTTCCAGCATCGGTGGCTTTGCGTCCTTCTTCTTCGGAAAGCCAAACTGCTGAACTCGAACGGCCAGCCCTGATTTCTCGTCGATCCAAAGACGAGTCATGTGAAATTTAAACTGTTTCCGAGGCTGCGGATGGCTGCTTTCGATTACGCGGCATTTGTAGTCGCCAACCTTAGCATCCTGAAAGTACTTGACTTCCGTTTCCCCATACTTCGTTTCTTCTTCCCACTGCTGAACAACAGACTCCAGCATCTTCTTGAGCCCTGCTCTGGTGATCGGATAGCGATTCTCGGCCATCACGCGGGAATCTTCAGGCGCCAAAGACAGAGTTCCAATCAAAGCAGCCAAACCCGTTTCGTGAACCTGCAGTTTATTGTCGTTCTTCCCTTCAACAAAGATGACCTCGCGGCCTTTTGAGGGCTCCATGAAGAACATGTAGACGCTGAAGGGCTGATGCCGAACCTTCATCTTCATCGTCTGAGAAATCAATTCGTTTCCCACAACTTCCTTCTTGGAAAACGTACACTCATAGCCACTCATTTCCTGTGCTTTTCCGAGACAGGTTTTTGCATGCCGCAGTGCAGGCATTAACGGGTGCTCGGCATTCGATGTTCGTTCATCTGCTGACACAATCTGATTTGCAGCGAACGAAGCACCAGCCACGGACACCATCGCGGAGAAGCCACGTCGGGAGATCTTATGCCCCATTGAATTCTGATTAACTGACATCCCGCATCTCCATGTTTTTTTCCGGGCAGGAATCTCCATCAAGCATGCGAGCCATCTGAAAGGTTACCAGCAAATCTTGCCGGTCCC
>JBIIIF010000239.1:0-10871 GCA_044235005.1 Planctomycetaceae bacterium
AAAGCCACTGGCGATGATAAAGGCGATGGACGATGGTTCCGGCACGGCGGCGAATTGGGCCGTCAGCGAGAAGTTGTCAATGGCGAGGCCGTCGTCGGAGCCTGACGCGTCGAAATCATTCCAGCGAATCCAGAGGGTTTGACCGGCACTGAGGTTCAAGCCAGTGATCGTGCTGCTCAGTGGTGTTCGATTTGCGGTCAAGTTGCCATCTCTGGAACCCGCTGTGGTCGTGAATGGCGTGAGAAAATCCAATGCATTGTGATCCAACCAGAGACCATTGTTGAGGGCCGTGGCGTTGAGGCTGTACTGAAAATCCAGCCGATCAGCTCTTCCGGTGGTTCCGAGTCGCCATTGTTCCCCCTCATAGCTAATCTGCAGAGATTGGATCGAAGTTGCAGCTCCGTTGGTAAACGAGGCTCCAATGGTCGGAATGAGGCTGCCACTTCGAAGACCTCCGAAGGCTCGATCTGTACTGCCGGCTCTTCCGAAGCTGTAGGTGTCACCAGTGTTGTCACTGCCCGTGCCTGTGTTATAGACAGAATTGGCCGCAGTGCCGGTTTCCAGAAATTCCCACTCGGACGGCATCACACTGCTTGTACCTGCGTTTGCCAGCGAATCGAAATTCTGGGTGTAGGTAGCCGGGTTGTAGAGAATTATCCCGGCGTCCGCCGGGGCGAATGTGAAAAAGCTCGTTAAGGTGGCAGCCAAGTATGACTTCATTATTCACCCCGTTGTGATGGTGATATATACCCTGAGGGTGATAGTCACTTATGGGCGGGCTCCATGTCAAGTCTTTAGGGCTAGTTTTGAGTCCATCTGCCGACAACCCGAGATCATCGCACCACAGAGAGCAATCGCCGAAAAAAACGGCGAGCGGCATGGCGTCAGCCCTCCGAGTGCGATTTTGGGGTCCGTTTATGCACGTGTGGTCCGCGTCGAATTCTTCAGACACGCACCGGACAGCTTGCGCGGTTACGCTCTAACGCGGAGGCCCATTTCGCTGGCGCTCGGCGGCGAATTTGCGTGGATCCCGGTTTCAACGTTTGACAGCGTACTACAACAACTCCACATCTGCTTCGTCGACGAGGATGGAGGCACCTTGTTGCATGAAGTTGACGATGACGGTCAGGCGGTGCTGGGAGTGGACTTTGGAGATGGTGCCGCGCAGGCCTGTCATAGCGCCGGTTTTGACAATCGCGGCCCGGCCGATAAGTGGTTTCGGTTCCGGCTGGACATCGTTGCCTTTTTCAATAATCAACCGGATTCGCTGCAGGTCCTGCAGCAGTTGTTCAGACTCCGTGACCGGAAGACAGCGAGAAATGCACCCCGTGGAAACGGCTTCATGTCGAGCCACCTCATCACCGCGAATAAACACATAGCCTGTGAACAGGGGGACGTAGCTGGTGCGAATTCTGCCTTGCGGTGATCGCTTTCTTTGCCGGACCATGGGCCCGTAATGAGCTATCTCCAATGGTCGGAGTTTTCGCATAAACTCCTT
Organism: Planctomycetaceae bacterium; assembly: GCA_044235005.1. Classification (GTDB taxonomy): domain Bacteria; phylum Planctomycetota; class Planctomycetia; order Planctomycetales; family Planctomycetaceae; genus SXXK01. Next base: position 1,499 of record JBIIIF010000239.1, read on the forward strand.
CTCACGGCGTGCCAGGGTGTACATGGCAAACCACGATTCATCGATCCCCGCTGCTGGATCATCCAGCAGCGATTCCGGGAACATATCGGGTTCTTTGGCAAGAATGGGCATTGCAGGGTTTTCGGTAGTCAGTTCTTGGTTCGGGGTGCTTGGTTCTTGGTGTTAAGTTCTTGGTTCTTGGTGATGACTGAATCTTAACCCGATGCGTCAGTTTTGAAGTTACGCATTTTGTTCATGATGTCCCCTCTCCCCCAATTCATTTGCGAATATGGTTCGTCGTTAAAAGGTTGCATTTGGTTGCAAATGAATTGGGGGAGAGGGTAGGGTGAGGGGGCTTTTTCTCGTACTTCAACTTTCCGTAAACCCCCTCATCCGGCCTGACGGCCACCTTCTCCCCCGATGCGGGGGAGAAGGGCCTGAAATCTCGCAACTTCAAAACGCGTCAGTGAGGGATGTGATTTGCCTTCCACAGGCAAATTGAGCTCTCACTGACGTTTCGGGTTATCAAAGAGCATGAGATCAACAATCCGCGTGGCTGGTTGAGAGTGGCCTCGGAGTTGCGATCGGAAATTTAAGACTCGGGATTTGAAATTCGTGTGAAGGGTCTCCACAAAAGAATATCGGGTGTCAAAGATTCTTTCTGAGTTCTCCTATTCAAGGGGGCTCTGAATGCTCCGAAAAAGATGAAGATTGCGGCTCTGACGATTAAACAGACATGTCGACCATACTGAGTGCAGGATGGTTTCCGATAAGTTCTCGCGTCCTTTGAAACGAACTGTTACGCTCATCGGCTGACAGACGAAATTGGCTGAACACGAAAGACTGTGTGCGGTCATCTTCCTTTTTGATTCGGTCCTTTTTGCTGGTGTCGAATGATTCTGCTTCTTGGAGGTAACGGCTACGTCGGAAGTGCCATTCAGAAAAATCTGACTGGGCGAGGCTTGCCGTTTGTCGTGGCCTCGAGAGCTTCTTCTGATTATTCCAATCCTGTCATTCTGGTCAAGATGTTGCGTGAGCTGCGACCGGAGTTCCTGATCAACGCGGCTGGCTACACGGGCAAACCGAACGTCGATGCCTGTGAGATTCACCGTACCGAATGTTTGGACGGAAACGCGGTTCTGCCGGGCGTGATTCGGGAGGCATGCGAGAAAACTCAAACTCCCTGGGGGCATGTGTCTTCCGGGTGCATTTTCACGGGAGCGAAAGCGGACGGCAGTGGCTTTACGGAAAATGATGCTCCCAACTTTTCCTTTCGCCAGAACAATTGCAGCTTCTATTCAGGGTGCAAAGCTCTCGGGGAAGAGGTGCTGGATGGTGCCGAAAACTGTTTCATCTGGCGACTAAGGATTCCGTTCAACAACATCAACAGCGAACGTAATTACATCAGCAAAATGATGCGTTACGATCGACTGCTGATGGCGACCAACAGTCTTTCGCAACTGGACGAGTTTGCCGACGCCTGCGTGGCCAGTTGGACTCAGCGAGTTCCGTTCGGAATTTACAACCTGACGAATCCCGGCAGCGTGACGACGCGCGATGTCGTGCGACTGATTCAGCAGCATGGATTGTCGAATCGGGACTTCCAGTTCTTTGAGTCTGACGACCAGTTCATGAAGCTCGCCGCGAAGACGCCTCGTTCCAACTGTGTGCTCGACAGCACCAAAGCCATCGCCGCCGGCTTGCCGCTCAGCCCCATCGAAGAAGCGCTGGAGAAGGCGATGAAGAACTGGATCTAAAAAAGGGGTCAGGTCTCTTTTCGGGGAAGCAGAACAGAAACCTGTTTCGGAAGCCCGACGTTTTGAGACAGAAGAATGATGACAAAATAATGTGGATTTCATCGCTGACGAAACACGCCCCACTGTCGCTCGCCATCATTTTGTAAACATGATTTTGTCTTCTCGTTGGCTCTAAAAAATGGGATCTCTTTTCCCGCTCACAACCGCCCACTGGAAAGCTAAGTCCAGAAATCCTGGCGAGCGTAACGTCTGTGGCGCGTTTGCGAAGTAATCATTTTTTTGCCCGTAATGCTTTCGTTCGATGATCAATCTTAGCCCGGCAGCGGGGCGTTGTTTTTGTTTGGTGCCTCCTGCTGTGCTGGCTGGTGCGTGCGTCTGTGAGAGGTTCGTGTTTGTTGCAGGGACAAAATGATGTTTACAGAATGATGGAGTGTGAAAGAACGTTTCACCAGAAGGCAGACCGCCTCTGGACTTGCGAACGGTGGTGATTCATACTGGTGTCACTTTCGAGGAGATCTGAGATGCCGTCACCATTTCCCGGGATGGATCCGTTTCTGGAACATCCAAGTATTTTCCCTGACTTTCACGATGGGTTTGTTGCTGCTTGTCGAGAGTTGCTGCAGCCACACATGCCGCAGCCCTACTATGCGGCTTTGGGGCGTCGTGCGTGGGTTGAGATCACGGATCGATACATTGGGCCAGATGTCTCCGTGCTACATGATGAGCGTCCTTTTCGAACGCCTGCAGGTTCTGTTGCTGTTTTCGAGGAAGTGCTGACTGAGCCAGTCGTCATCCATGTTCCTCACGATGAGCGAGTCGAGACTTTTGTGGAGATCTATTCCGGGCGAGGAGCCGATCGTCGGCTGGTGACGGTGATTGAAGTTCTGAGTCCTTCGAACAAAACAGCAGGTGAACAGGGAAGAGATTTGTATCTACGAAAACAGCGGGAGTTGCTGCAGAGCAAAACTCACCTGTTGGAAATTGACCTGCTCCGCGCGGGATTGCATACGACGTCGGTGCCGCGTGCGCGGATGGATCGTAAAGTGGCTTATCTTGATTATCACGTGTGTCTGCATCGCTTTGACAACGTGGAAGATTTCTTTGTTTATCCGTTCTGTCTGCCTCAGCGACTTCCGATTGTCGCGGTTCCGCTGTTGCCGGGTGACGGCGATGTGAAACTGGATCTGCAGGCTGTCTTCAACAAGACGTATGAGGCCGGGCCGTATTCACGTGAGATCGATTATCAGCGAGATGCGATCGAACCACCTCTGGCGCCGGAGAATGGCGCCTTTGCAACGGAATGCCTGAAGAAGCTGATGGCGACAGAATGATGTGGGCTATCGAATCGGAGTTGCGTTTCGCTTTCTGCGGGAGGCTCGATAGCCGTATTCGATGGCGAACCAGTCGGCGTATTGTTCACGCTTTTTGAAGCTGGTGTTGCGGTCGTCGTTGATATGACCAATCTCGTGAATCAGCACATTGTTCAGATAGAAATCGCGGATCGTGTTTTCTGTCCAGATCAGACGCCACATATTTCCATCCTGCACCCAGCGGCCGCCGTACATTTCGCTTTCGATTCGCTGAGCAGGGCGGGGGGCGCGGACATAAAGTTCTTCCAGAGACGCTTCGATTGGATAAAGATAAACCGAGCTGCCCCACTGAAGTCCGTAGCAGGGGAACAAGCGACGTTTGCGTGTCATGCGACTGAACTGCACGACCTCGAGCTTCTCCTGAAACTGTTCCGGCAACTGGAGAACTCGTTCACGCACATCATCAGGCGTCACCGGATGGAGATAACCTTCTCCGGCTGGTTGCACCACGACCTGCAATTCGCGACGTGCTGAAGAGTCGTCTGAGGCCTGCGGTTCATGCCACACTTCCGGAGCATCAAACGCGCGACCAATGGCCAGTCCATTGCCGCGATGCTGATGTGCGGAAGCCGGGCGGACCGACTGACGAACGCCAGCAGCTTTGTGACGGCGCGCGGATCGGAGATTAGATCTTGTGGTTGTTCTTTGGTGGGATCTTTGGTTGGTCATGGCATCACCCGCGAACATGAGGCTTGGCGAATCAGGAAAGATCCGTTCAATACCTCGTGGTAAGCGTCGAGAAATCTCCGGGGAGATCGCTCAACAGAAACGGGCATCCGTTCAGGAGGGGAAATCTGCCCGTCGTACTCCTCTGGGCAGATCAGACGACTCGCCGTTGAGCGGGACTGCAGACGGTGCTCAGCGAGTTGCCACGATCCTATCATGGTCGAGACACGAATCCAGATGAACATCTCAAGTGATTTGATGCCAACGGTTTACGGACATTGATCGCGTCTGAGTCGATCGGCTCAAGAGCCCGGGAAAGCCCTAAAGCGTTTGAGTGTCAGTGGTTGGAGAGCTGGCCTGCCGGCGGTTCGGTTTTGAGGGCTTGTACACCATTGGGGCTGTAAGCGGGGGAGACTGCATCGATCGTGGGGCCTGGTTGAATTCAGACGCTGGCCGCAGAAATTGCCGAAAGCGGGCGACCGGATGGAGTTCAGTCTTGACCATGGCAGGCTTTTGTGGCGACCGGAGGGAACGATCCGGGCTGCTTGCCGTAAACTACGGCTCTGGTTGAGGGCCTCTTTTTCCCGAAGCGTCAGCGAGGGATGTTGAGACGAGACCGATGTTCGTTGCATCCCTCACTGACGTTTCGGGTTGTGATAACTATGAATTCCTCACCTCGCAGGGACGGGGTGTGAACAGGTCATTCAATCAGACATAACAACGCTGGAGGCAGGATTTTCGTCGTGCGTCAGTTCATGATCATAAAATTCATCGTCGTTTTCAGCATCCTGCTTCTTGCAGCAGGTTGCGGTGCGGCTGTGCAGAAAACCGGAACGGAGCAGCTCGTGCTCTCCGATTCAGTCGACCGCGCGATTGATCAGTTGGATCTGGCTCCATTGGCTGGGCGAAAAGTGTTTCTGGATACGACGTACATGCAGACCTACAAGGGTCCGAACGTGTATGTGAGTTCTGACTACATCGCGAGTGCATTGCGGCAGAAGCTGACGACAACTGGCTGCCGCATGGAAATCAATCGAACAGACGCGGATTACATTCTGGAGGCCCGTGTGGGAGCTCTGGGAACAGACACGATGGAAGTCACCTATGGGATACCTTCGAGTAACGGGCTGGGCGTTGCCGCATCGGCGTTAAGCGGTGTGCCGGCTGTTCCTGCGATACCGGAGATCTCTGTGGGCAAACGCAATAATCTGTTGGGCGTTTCGAAGATTGTGGTGTTTGCCTATCACCGAGACACAGGAATTCCTGTCTGGCAATCCGGGGCGGCTGTCGCGCGGAGCGACGCCAAGGACTCGTGGTTCATGGGTGTTGGACCATTGACTCGTGGCAGTGTCTACAATGGCGTGACTCTGGCCGGCAATCGAGTCAACCCGCCGTTTGAGAAGAAGGTTGCTCGACAAATCAAGCCATTATCGATGGGCGACCGTCACAGTTATGTGCATCCGGCTGTGCTTGAGAAGCAGTTGGCCGACGCAAGAGAGATTGAAGGTCAGCAGCAGAAGACAGTCAATCAGGTTTCTCACGAAAAAGGGACCGTAGAATTGCCCCCTGTCAGCCCCGATACGGTTCCAACGGATAGCTCTGCTGAGCAGCAGCCATCTTTTGAGGAGCAGATTTTTGGAGAGGAGCAGATTTTTGGCGAGGAGGAGACTTCCGGAAGTGCAAATCTGGAGCCTGCTGAGGAATTCATTCCTGCTCCGGTACCACCCGCCGAATAACACCGTTCTCTTTTAACGAGAAGACAAAATCATGTTTACAAAATGATGGCGTGTGACAGAGGTGCATGTTACGTCAGCGATGAAATCTTCATGATTTTGTAATCATCATTTTTTCTCAAAACGTCGGGCCTGAAGAGGCGGTCAGGTACTTTGCTGATTCCCCCCCCAAGACCATCGTCAGGCCCACTTTTTCTTTAGAGCTGGCGAAAGAGTTCGAGCAGGATTTGTTCGAGTCGCTTGCCACCTTCTCCTGCGACACGCACGATCTTTTCGATATCGGCAGGCTCAAGAGCATCCGGCAGGCACATGTCGGTGACGATTGAAAACGCGACAGTTCTCAGGCCTGCATGCGTTGCGGTGATGCATTCCGGAACGGTCGACATGCCAACGATATCCGCGCCGATTGTCCGGAGCATTCGATACTCGGCGCGTGTTTCGAGATTAGGACCGGGGACTGCCACCAGGACGCCCTTGTGGGCGGAAATTCCAAGTTTCAAAGCAATCAGGCGGGCCTGTTCGACCAGTTTTCGGTCGTAGGGCTGACTCATATCGGGAAAGCGTGGGCCCAGTCGGTCATCATTGACGCCGCGCAAAGGATTATCGGGCATCAGGTTGATGTGGTCTTCCAGAACGACAATATCGCCGAGGGCATACTGAGGATTCATTCCACCGACGGCACTGGTCAGCACCAATGTGTCAGCACCAAGAGCCTTCATCACTCGAATGGGGAAGGTGACCTGCCGAAGCGAGTAGCCTTCGTAGTAATGGAAGCGACCTTCCATCGCCATGACCGGGATTCCCTCGAGCGTCCCGCAGAGTAGTTTGCCCGCGTGAGACGGCGCTGTGGAACGAGGGAAATGCGGGATCTCAGAATACGGGATCTCCGCATCTGTCTGAATTCGAGTGGCCAGTCCACCAAGACCGGTCCCCAGAATCAGGCCGGCGCGAAGTGTTTTGTTCCATCGAGCTGTCAGCCATGATTTGGCTTCCTGAATCTCTTCCCATAAACCGTCCACACGTTCTCTCCCGTCGCAGGGTATTGAAAATCAGCAGAATTCTGAAGAATGATGCACGATAAACATGATGTGGCAGGAAACTGTTGCTGACGTCAGAGCCGCATTATCCTGCAAGCAATTCAACCCGGAAAGCAAATTAACCCGAGACCATCGGCGGGGCACTGCACATTGGCAGCCTTGCCGGCGGCATCGGGTTAAGCAGGTGTATCCTTCATCACTCTGACGAAAGCGATTGAAGACACAGGCTCAGCAAACGGCCTCTGTTAGAAGTCTTCTTCAGCCTCTTCTTCTTCAGCCTCTTCTTCATCATCGTCATCGAAGTCATCGTCGTCGTCATCATCGAAGTCGTCGTCTTCGAAATCTTCATCGTCGTCGAAGTCGTCTTCACCTTCGTCGTCGAAATCATCATCATCGTCGTCTTCGACTTCTTCGTCGGCGAAGCCTTCGTCGGCGAAGTCATCGTCGTCATCACCACGGAGGCGAGGACTTACAACCGAATCAAATTGTTCGATCCCGGCGAAGACCGAAAGAGTGTCTTTCTCTGCGACTTCGCCTGCTTCCAGAGTCAAAACCATGACCAGTAACCTCGTGTAAGTCCCGTGTCTTTAACGTTTACGTATTTCTGACGCCCATTTCACGCGTTTGATAATCAGACAGGGAATCCCTTGTCAACCCCGTATAATCCCCTGCCTTCAATAAAATCCCCGGCTTTCCAGGGGTCGGAAATGGACTGTCCTCTTTTCGGACGAAACGCGATCGTACTGCAGCCGTTCATCAAATCGCAGCGATGTTTTTGTTCAGGCTTCTTAAAAATCGTTATTCTCTGCACGGTGTGAATTGAGACCAGGTATTCGTGGGTGACCTTGATTTGGAGGATATCCTCAATCCCGGCCGCGCACGGGATTTTTTCGGCTCGGGAGTGTGCTTTGGTGTCACGTTCAGTTCCCAATGAAATCATACTGAACGATGACAAGTTCTGGATTGTCAGTCGCCACGCTTTATTTGGTCCGTTCGATTACCAGTGGAGCGGTGATCTGTATGGGATTGAATTCAATTATCAGGGGCAAAAGTTTGGTGAAGTCTGCAGTGATGAAGAATTCTTTGCAGATCTGAAGCCGTTTGGTCTTCCCATCAGTGTTGCTCGCGTGGCCGCGCTGACGGCCGGTGTGATCGCTGTGGGCATTCGAGCCGGCACTTCACTGGACGAGCGTGTGAGTCATCTGATTGCCTTGCTGCAGCAGTTTGATCTGCAGCGATTCAGCATCCGAGAAAGTTCTCCTCGGGATCCTTGAGTGACTGACAGGAATCGCACGAGTCAGTTTCACCACAGAGGTCACGGAGAACAAATGGGTCACCGAGGCCTGATAGGTCACAGAGGTCCCGGAGAGTAAAGAGGTCACCTAGAGGAATCGCAAAAGAACTCAATTCACAACGGCTCTGAATGATTGCCGTTGAGTTTTCTGCGGTTTTCTGCGGCGGCTTCCCAGAGTTGTTCCAGTGCTTCGGTATTGCCGGATGTCAAGAACTCACGAAACTTCCGAAGCTGCTCTTCGGCTTGTTCGATCGACTCAACACAGTGCTTCGAGTTGCCCATCAGGATTGACGCCCACAACTTTGCTGAACCAGCGGCGATCCGTGTCGTGTCGCGATATCCGGTGCCTGTGAATGTCAGCAGGCCCTGATTCACGCAACTGGCTGCGACGGATGCCAGAATATGCGGAAGATGACTGGTCAGCGCGAGAACTCGATCATGCTCATCCGGGGACATCAGATAAACGGAAGAGCCCAGCGATTTCCAGAATGCGATCACGCGCTGGACGCGATTCCGTGCAGAATCTTCGGGGCTTGATGTCGTCACCACGCAGAGACGATTTTTGAAAAGGTCAGCGTCGGCATGTTCAAAGCCGCTTTGCTCACTTCCGGCGATGGGGTGTGAGCCAACAAAACGTTCGTCCGGATTAGGTCCGAGGGCTTCGTAAACCGATGCCTTCACGCTGCCAGCGTCGGTAACGAGATCACAATCGGCGTTCAGGAGTGCGGTGACCGCGTTTGGTATCTGGTGCACAGGCAGACAAACGACACCGAGGCTGCCGGCGGGAACGGTGGACTTGTTGAGATCAACCGTCCATGAGGTCAGAAGTCCGGCTCGTCGGGCTTGTTCCAGCCTCTCTTCGTTGCGACCGACTCCAACGACCCGGCATTCCGGAAATCGTTTTCGCATGGCGGCGGCGATCGAACCGCCGATCAGCCCAACGCCGACAATGACGATGCTGCGTTCCTGAAATTGTGGAGAAGTCTCTGACATGCGCGGGATGATAAAGGTGAAATCGCCGAACCGCAAATGGCAGAATCCGGTGATATTGGGGAGGGCATAGTCGCGGATTTCGGTAGGTCCTGCCTGCCGGGCAGGACTTCGCGGCGTGCCGCGACTTCTGTGCATGCGATAATACGATTTAGCCTGCAATCCTGACCGAATTGCAGACTTAGTTCGCCTTGCGGCGAAAGTCTTTTCCGGCAGAAAGGACCTACTTTGACCACCATCCGCGACTACACCCTATCGGGGTTGCAACGCTCGCTCAGAAAGTTACAAGACCGACTCGAAGATCCATCACGTTAGTGTGAGTGGGGCCGGTTTTCAGCAATCCCCCGAGTGCCTCAAAGAAATGATAGGAGTCATGAGCGGCAAGGCTGGCTGAGTGATCGATTTTCTGGACAGCCATCCGGCGGACGAGTTCCTCGTCGGCTACGGCCCCGGCTGCGTCGGTGGGGCCGTCTTCGCCATCGGTTCCGCCCGACAGCAGCGCAATTCCGTTCCAGTCTGCTGCATTGGGATTCTGATCGATGGCGGC
>JBIIIF010000488.1:0-2500 GCA_044235005.1 Planctomycetaceae bacterium
TCTCCGACTCCAACCGACGTAGATTCATCCGCCACAGCAGTCGATTCTCCGGGTCGATACTTTCGCCAGATCCGGTCGGTTCATCCAGACCGCGAGCGGATCGACGCGATGATTGTCGGTACGCGGTTGACAACATGATCTGCCGATGCAGCCGCTTGATGCTCCAGCCGTGCTCGATGAAATCGACAGCCAGCCAATCGAGCAGTTCAGGATGCGAAGGCTGACTCCCGGAGTGGCCGAAGTTGCCCAGCGTCTCGACAATTCCGCGGCCGAAATGATGGTGCCAGACGCGATTGACGAACACTCGCGCGGTGAGCGGATGGTCGGGCTGAGTCAGCCAGCGGGCCAGTGCCAGACGACGGCCGCTGGTTTCGCCCTGAGTGCCCTCGGCGGTGGCGTTTGCCGAAGTCGCGACCAGTTGCAGGATCTCCGGGAACCCAGGTTGTACCAATACGCCATGTGCCTTGACGTTGCCGCGTCGATGCACATGCGACACCGGCGGCGGGCCGACATCCCACAGCGCTTGGATCACACCGTAACTCTTCTTCTGCGCCGACAACGCCGCTCGTTGATCGGCATTTGCCTTCAGAGAGGCCTTCTCGGTGTCGGTGAATGCCGCATCAATGTCTGCATCGGAGATCGTCAGTGTCGCTGCAAATTTGTCCGCGAGATACTTCTGCACTTCACTGCGTTGTTCCGCTTTCGTTTCCACAGCCTGCTGAACGTCGCTTCGAATCGCTTCGGGAATCGATTTAACTCGGGTCTCCAGCACGCGCTGCCGCACCTGCTGCCGCAGCGTCGCTTCGCTCTTCGAAAGTTCCGCGACCTGCTGATCGATCTCCGTGTTCCGCTGGTCGATGGCAGTCCGCTCCTTCGGAGAGACATCGGCGAGGTAACGGTCCTTTGGCTTTTTCCATGAGTGCGGATTGAAGGCTGGCTCAAAGCAGGCCATCAGGCGGTAATAGTCGCGCTGTGGCAGTGGATCGTATTTATGGTTGTGGCAGCGGCAACATTCAAAGGTCAGCCCGAGAACTGCCGTCGAAAACATGTCCAGCGTTTCATTAACCACTTCGTACCGCTTCTCGATGCCATACTGATCGAAGTCGGTGTGATCGTCGACATTACGAAGAAAACCTGTCGCGGTCAGCAGTGACTTCGTACGTGCATCAAACGCCTCAGCCTCGCGCCAATCGACCAGTTCATCGCCCGCAATTTGCTCAGTGAGAAACTGATCAAATGGCATGTCATCGTTAAAAGCTTGTATGACATAGTCTCGATAACGCCAGATACCGTTGTTCGGATACATCGTTCCGAGATCATTGTCGAGCTTGCCATCGACATATCCGGCCGCATCGAGCCAGTGCCGCCCCCAACGCTCACCGTAGTGCGGTGACTTGAGCAATTCATCAATCAAGAGCTCATAAGCATTCGGTCGCTCGTCCTTCAGGAACGCATCGACCGCCGCCGGTCCGGGTGGAAGTCCAATCAAATCCAGATAGGCTCGCCGGATGAGCGTTGCTTTGTCCGCATCGGTTGAAAAGTCCAGCCCTTTCTGCTCCAGTCTGGCCAGCAGGAACCGGTCGATCGGAGTCCGCACGCGGGCCTCGTTGAGAACGGTTGGCTCTGCGGCTTTGCGCGGCGGCTGAAAGGCCCAATAGCTCCGGTCGGCCTCGGTGACTTGAGCGTGTGGTGACAACGCGACGACTTTCTCATCGGCCGGCGCTCCCGCTTTGATCCAGCGACGGAGTAGAGCGAGTTCCTCGGCATTCAGTTTGTCATTCTCTTCAGGTGGCATCTGCCCGCTGGCCACGAGGTCGATGAGCAAGCTGCTGTGAGGCTCGCCGCGAACAATGGCGGGACCGTTCTCTCCACCTCGCAAGATTTCCGAGAGCGACCGTAGATCAAGCCGCGCTTCCTGCACATCCCCTCCGTGACAGTCATGGCACTTTGCGGTGAGGAGCGGCAGAACATCCTTTTCAAACGATGGCGGAGGAGGCATCACGGCATCGCGCACTGTGATGGTGACCTCCAGGCGGGTTCCGTCGCCATGGTGCGGAGTCGCGGTGCCGTCGGCAAACGCATCGACGATGAAATAGATGTAGTCATCCGGCCGCACCACCTGATCACGAATGTGGAACACACCTCGCTGCGTCGGAGTTCCGAAATCCGCTTCGCCGGATGCCAACACTGTTGGCGTGAATCCTCGCATCTCGTCCGGCGCGGGACCATGATCCACAAACCACCGGACGCGCGAGTTGTCGCCGCAACAGTTTTGACCGTGCTCGAATGCCCCGTCGATCTCCAACTGTCCGCCGACTGGACTTCGCCACCCCACAACTACCGCATGGTCCGGCCCCGGTGCGATCAGGATTTCCCCGGGCGCAAACTTCAGGCCGATGTCGTATTCGGACAATAACTTGCCAACAGCGGGCGCCACAGGTTCCATCGCACGATAAACCCAACCATCGAGCGGCGAACCGAACAGTTTGTCTCCCGCATC
>JBIIIF010000456.1:0-3039 GCA_044235005.1 Planctomycetaceae bacterium
CCAGAATGCCGTCTCGCAGAGTCACCGACAGATTCGGGGCTGGGGCCAGTTCAATCACCTTCTGATGGCGACGCTGCACGGAGCAGTCACGTTCAAACAGATGCACCAGATTGCCGTGTTCGTCACCCAGCAGTTGCACTTCAATGTGCTTGGCACGAGCGATGAATTTTTCAATAAAGACATCCGCGCAACCGAAGGCTGTTCGAGCTTCGTTGCGAGCGGACTCAAAGGCCTGATCAAAATCGGCCACTGTCTTAACGGCACGCATGCCACGACCGCCACCACCTTTGGCAGCCTTGATCATGACCGGGAAGCCGATTTCGGTCGCTTTGGCCCGGGCTTCGGAGACGGATTCTATGGAATCCTTGGTTCCCCCCAGCACGGGAACATTGGCTTGGGTCGCAATATTTCGTGCGGCGGTCTTGTCCCCGAGTGATTCGAGGCAATCCACGGACGGCCCCACAAACTTGATGCCGGCTTCTTCGCAGGCCCGAGCGAACTCGGGACGTTCCGACAGAAATCCGTAGCCCGGATGGATCGCATCAACGCCAATTTCTTTGGCCAGCGCAACGATGGCCGGGATATCGAGGTATGAGCGAATCGGCTCGCCCGGTTTGCCGATGCGATAGGCTTCGTCCGCTTTGAATCGATGCAACGCGTAACGGTCTTCGTGAGAATAAATCGCGACCGTGCGAATACCGAGTTCCGTCGCACTGCGGAAAACTCGAATGGCGATTTCAGAACGATTTGCAACCAGCAGCTTTTTGATCGTAGGCATGAATTCTCAAACCACTAAAGAATCAACCGGTTAGCCGGTGTTCGCGAAAGCACACTTGTCACACCCTACAGGCAAACGTTGCAATTTGTAGGGTGTGACAAGGTCGCGCTGGCGACCGCAGGCACACCATTTACGGATATTATTTCGAACCAGTTCCTCAAAGGATTCCCATAAGAATTGGAGACCCTCATTCCTGGCCCGGCACAGAATAGCCCAAGTGCGAACGACAATCCACCAGCGGCATAAAGAGTTACAGCGACTCAAATGAGAAGTGAGAAATGGTCGGTCGGCGTGACGCAATTTGCCCCAAAAAAGGACATTCCCGAGCCTTCACGCTTGCGAACCGAAGATTCGGTATACTCTCCAGTGACCAGATTGCTGGTGGTCCAATATCCTCAGAGAACTACAGAGATCGTTAGTGATGACTGAACCGAAATGCTGCCTCATTTGCGGCCAGCCGAAGCGCCATCTGGTTTCGGGAAAACTGGTGAGAAGCACGATTGCGAAACTGATTCAGTCGAATCATCCTGAGTGGAACGATCAGAGTTTCATTTGTCTCAATGATTTGAACCAGTTTCGATCACAATACGTCGCGCAGATCCTGGAAACGGAGAAGGGGGAGCTGACTTCACTCGAAAACGATGTCCTGAAAAGTCTGGCGGATCAGGAATTGATCTCGGAGAACACCAATGCGGAGATCGAAGCGTCGCGGAGTTTTGGGGAACGCCTCGCGGATCGTATCGCCAGTTTTGGCGGGAGCTGGTCGTTCCTGATTACCTTTGGATTCGTCATGTTCCTCTGGATTGCCTTCAATAGTATGTCGGCTTTAGGGAAACCTGTGGATCCGTTTCCGTTCATCCTGTTGAATTTGATTCTGTCCTGTCTGGCCTCCGTTCAGGCCCCGGTCATCATGATGAGTCAGAACCGGCAGGAAGCCAAGGACCGAGTTCGCGCGGAGCATGATTATCGAGTGAACCTGAAAGCGGAGCTGGAGATTCGCCAACTGCATTCCAAGCTTGATATGTTGCTGACTCACCAGTGGCAGCGTCTGCTGGAGATTCAACAGATTCAGACAGAACTGATTCAGCAACTGGCATCGCGGGAAGATCCTGCGGATCGAGAACCAGAGGCCAAATAGGTCGGTATGAGAACTGTTTCGCAAACGACAATACGACGATCTGGCTTACGTAGCCGTTTGGTTGTGGAACGTCGATTTATCAGGAAACGCCTTCATGGCATTGTTTGACGCAGCGATCATCGGCGGAGGCATTGTTGGACTTGCAACCGCGTGGCAGTTGTCGCGACTGAAACCCGACTGGAAACTGGTGGTCATCGAAAAAGAATCGACTCTCGCGTTTCATCAGACCGGACGAAACTCGGGCGTCATTCATTCGGGCATTTATTATCGTCCGGGATCGCTGCGAGCACGCAATTGTCGTGAGGGGAAATTACTGCTCGAACAGTTCTGCACGGAGCATCAGGTCGCGTGGAATCGAACGGGCAAGGTCATCGTCGCCACGCAGGAAAGCCAACTGGCTCAGTTGCAAACGATTTACGAACGTGGACAGCAGAACGGTGTCGATTGCCGGATTATTGATCGCAGTCGGCTTCTGGAACTGGAACCGCACTGTGCCGGGAGTCAAGCGATTCATGTGCCGGAATCCGGCATCGTGGATTATCCCGGAGTCTGTCAGAAGCTGGCCGAGCTACTAAGAGCGTCCGGAGCAGAGATTTATCTGAATGCTCGCGTCGAGTCGATGGAACAAAGAGCCGACTCCGTGAAAGTAACGACGTCCACCGGCATTGTGGAAGCGAAGCAGGTTGTCAACTGCGCCGGTTTGCATAGTGACCGAGTTGCTCGTCAAAGCGGGCTCCCAATGAAGGAAATGATTGTTCCGTTTCGTGGAGAATACTTTGAACTCAAGCCTGCCGCCCAGCATCTCTGCCGAACCTTGATCTATCCGGTCCCTGATCCTCGTTTCCCGTTTCTTGGCGTCCACTTTACGCGAATGGTTCATGGCGGCGTGGAGTGCGGTCCCAACGCCGTCTTCGCGCTGGCTCGCGAAGGATACGACTGGCGGACGGTGAACGCTCGAGATCTTTGGGAGTCCTTAACTTATCCCGGCTTCTGGCGTTTGGTCTCAAAGAACTGGAGAACCGGCCTCGGAGAAGTCTGGCGGTCACTCTCGAAAGCCGCCTTCGTCACAGCGTTGCAGCAGTTGGTTCCGGAGATCCGTTCAGAACATCTGGAGGCCGCACCC
>JBIIIF010000042.1:0-35426 GCA_044235005.1 Planctomycetaceae bacterium
GCGACACAAATTTGCCGCCGCAAGCGTCCAGGAAGGACAGTGTGTTGACTGGGTGGCCAACAATTAAGTTGCGATGCCCACCCCATTGGCGCCGGAACTTGCCTCGTGCTCAATGCACGCATAGACAAATCTACCGAATTCGGTTTGTCGCCCTACTCGGTCGATATACATACACAGCACAACCGGCAATCGATCTCGCCAGCCGTGATCGATCACTCCAACCGCAACTCCACGTTGTGCTGCTTCACTGAGAAGGCCAGTGCCTCCGATCAACTGCAACGAATCAAAGGCCGAACGTCCGCCAATGCTCTGCGGCAGAGACACACTCGGAGTCCGCATTTCCGGTGATGGGGAAATATCAGGATCGGTGTCATACGCAGAGTAGTATGCCTTAGACGTCATCCGCTCTCGTTGCTCCAGGAATGCATGAGCTTCGACGCTAATTCCATTCGCCAAATACTGCTCCATAGCACTGCGAATCGACTCCGCGTCGCCATCTGACTCGATCTGATTACAGAGCACGAACAATACGCTGTCGTCGCATTCGGAGCTGACAAAATCCAGTGTGATCAGGCGCATTTCGGCCATGCTTACGCCTGCACGTCGCAGCAATAGCAGTGACGTGCCTGTCTGATAACAGTATATGGTCTCTACGTCGTCATATATCTCCTCCAAATCATTAGCGACGATATATTGTGTCACCGCCTCCAACTGCTGCGGCTCCGTGAGGAATGATTCCACAAACTGCCTGGCTTTTTTTCTCGTTAATCCGTCAGAAATTAGCGACTGTATGATGCTGTTGGCAGGCGAGGAAATGTCCTCAAGATCCCAGCTTTCATCGATCGCCGCAAGCTCGGCTATGAACTCGTTATAATCCAGGCTGTCTTCTGCCGTGGAAACGTCATTCTGGGTTTCCGCGAACGCCACAGCGTCGGCCCCGAACTGTCCGACGATACCCAACCTGTCAACATAAATGCAAATCGCAGAAATAGTTTGTCTGTGCGACAGCTGACTGATAAGATAAGGGCCGACGTCTTCTCGACGAATTGCGCCTGCCGCGTACCGCACACCAAGAATGCTGTCTGGACTAACGTTGCTGATCCTGATCATGTTCTTTTCCTTTAGTCATTTTTGAACCATTTAAACCATGAATCGACCTACATGGCCGATTCGCTTCGTGACAAGGAAAATCGTATTCGTGGATTTGGACAGTCATTGGACAAGGAGAATTTGTCCAGCGGCATTTGTTGAGGAAGAGGCTTTTCCGCTGCAAATTTCAACGGTTCTTTCGCGATTATTTTGTTGATTTTTTTATTGACCGACGTTTTGAGCCGAATTTGTCCATCGGAGAACCGCTACTTGGTTTTACGCCGATTGATGCTCTTTCGCACACGATCGATTCGCTTGTTTATTTCTTCAACTGGCAGATTGAATCGCGTAGAAAGTTCCTGTCGGTCATTACAACTTTTGGAAGCATCAAAGATGCGACGGTCGAGTTCTCGCGTTGCTTTATCAAGCTTTGGTCGACCAACTTTGCGTTTTGCTTTCTGGACTGGCGGCGTCGGGACACTTTGATCACGGCGGAGATTTAAGCCATGCAGTAACTCCAGAGCTTCGTCAGTGGCGTCCGGTGACAGGATTCGCGGAATCGTGAGTCCGGGACAAACAAGAGACACAATCGGCTCTTCCTGTATTCCCTGAAGCCAAATCCCGATCGCATTTGCCGATGCGGAAAAGATGTCAGGCGACACGCGACAAACGTGGGAATCGGCTGGATTTCTCCCTCTGATTGTGTTGTCACGTTTTTCTGCCATCGACTTTCGAATCGCGAAGAACTGGGAACGTGGATCCACTGCGATGTTGAAAATTCCGTACTCCACTTTCAGGTTTGCACCCCGATTGACCTCAGCGGTTTGTCGCACAAGGTCAAGCCATCCACGATGCCCATCGGCCAAGATTGATAGGGTCGCAAATTCTTGTAGCGACTCACTCTGTCGTACCTCCTGTCTGATTGCGAGCAGGATCTGTAGCCCAGTTTTCGACAGACTCTCAAGCTCCCGTTGAGCCGCCCCAATTGTGGAAGAGATACCGTGCAGTACTCCGCAATGCTTTGTGGTTTCCAGACTGTTCCCGGATCTGTCTTGAAGAATGGGTTCACAATCGATCACCCATTCCAAAACCTTCTGAACGTCGACTGCCCAGCCAGGTGGATAAATGTCCCAGTGCTGGTGCTGCAATTCTTCGGGAGTGCGATTCTCCGAGATCCATAGCGTCCAGACCTCAGTTGCGAGCGATGAATTTGACTCGACAATTTCGAAATATGTAGAGGGGAATTGGGTGGCAGCACGATGAAAACGGAGCCCAAGCTCGGCGATCTGTTTTCGCAATTCCTGGTATCTGGCAGTCGTGTGCATAATACATTTCGTTCAAGAAAGTGGTGGCGGATTGGGTTTTGCAAAGCAGTCGCTGCCGATCTGCTACTGCCATTCGCGAATCGAGAAAGACCTCATTACCGTTTCAGCGATCTACCGGCGAGCGATTGTCTCGACGCATCGGTGTCCACGCAATCTAAGGTATTTCAATGGGAAATCGCGACTCAGGATGGAGAAGACGTGCAGGTCTGGCCAAGTGATGTTGAATGTTCCTCCAGCCCTCCCTCGACGTGTTCGGAGATGACTGGAAACACAGCGTTTTAATCGCACACACCCTTGCGGAAGACTGAGTCTCAGCGTTCCGGCACCGCACAGAACGAGACGATTTGCCTACGACTGTTTGCGCGACAATTCGTTGCTTCGATTCTCCTGTTATAATGAACGTTGCTCAACCTTGTACGGCGGGAATCGCTTGCAGAACACATTCGCTTGACCATCGTCCGAGAACTTGAATTTGCGATCGGAGAAGACATTCTATGTGAAGGGTCCGCAATGAGTTCCGTGAAAGCTATTGAGTTCAACTTACTAAACAATGCCCGAGATTCGTTACACCAAGCGGTTCATCTTCTGGCGTTCGATGATGCTGGTCCCTCGGAGTCGCGGCTCAAGCACGCCATCGTCAACACGGCTCATTGTGTGGAATTGCTTCTCAAAGAACGGTTGAGACGTGTGGATCCCACGCAGGTCCTGAAAGATCCTCGGAAGTATCCGAGCCTTTCCGCGTATACAGTGACGGTTGATGGTGCCATCGATCGGCTTCGAACGAAGGGGAGTGTCGTGATTTCCGCCACAGATGGGGAAGTGATAACGAATCTCTGCACAGCAAGAAATGCAATCATTCACTACGAATGGTCGATCACTACCAAAGCTGCAAAAGTTATCGTCGGCGAAGGATTGAGTTTTGTCTTCAGCTTTGGCAGAGCGGAACTGGGGATTGACCTCTCGAAGGAATTCCAGGCAGATGACGCTTGGGCTTCTCTTCTGGAAGAGCTTTATCAGTTTACGGAGTCGTATCAAAAAAGACTCGAAGCCATGATGTGTACGCGAGGTGACGACCCGGTAGAATGCTCGAAATGTGGTGAAGAAGCAGTTCCATGGCATGGCGGCAGTTGCGAACTCTGCGGCCACTGGAATGATTTTGAGATGATTGAAACGGCAGAAGAATGATAGATTTTTGCGTCGGGACTTCTGGATGAGTAATTCTGGTGACAATGAGTTTCTGCGTGGAGCATTGATGATCGCAACTCAAGACTGTCCAATCTTGTCTGCTCACAGCAAACGGTTACGGCATGTCTGCTCAATCGCGTGCTGCGGACCTGCAACATGTATTTTCATTGTCATTTTTGGCTTGGTTGATTAGGACCTGAAGGCTCGAAGGCGTTTGTATGGCATCAAAGATGATACCCTCCGGCAAACAGCCCCTCTCAGTCACGCACCCCGAACTCGCACTTGAGTGGCATCCGACGAAAAATCGACGAGCAGTTCGTAGAGAACCGTCGCTTGGAGCATTGTTCGCTGAGATGTCGCACAAATCGTCTGAGACTGACGAGGAAGTATTAACACCTGCGGATGTCATTGCTGGATCAAATAAGAAAGTCTGGTGGAAATGCCCCAAGGCGGAAGACCATGAATGGGAAGCGACAATCAGTAGCCGGACTGGTAGCAAGAGCGGCTGTCCATGCTGCAGCGGACGAAAAGTATCCGTCACAAACTCACTTGGCTCTCTTTTCCCAGAGATTGCGACCGAATGGCATCCCACAAAGAACGGGGAATTGATCCCGGCATCGGTAGTTGCTGGATCAGAACGGAAAGTCTGGTGGAAGTGTTCCGAGCAAGACATGCATGAATGGGAAACATCGATTTCGAGCCGCACCGGTAGTGCAAAAAGCGGCTGTCCATTCTGTAGCGGGCGTAGAGCTTCTGTCACGAATTCTCTTGTCTCACTATTCCCCGAGATTGCTGCGCAGTGGCATTCGACCAAGAATAGCGATCTGACGCCAGCAGATGTCGTTGCTGGATCAAATAAGAAAGTCTGGTGGAAGTGTCCGGAAGCGGCAGATCATGAATGGGAAGCCACAATTAGTAGTCGAACAAGCGAGAAGAAAAGTGGCTGTCCATGTTGCTCCAATCATCAAGTCTCGTCTACAAATTCGCTTGTGTCCTGCTTCCCGATAATCGCTGCGCAATGGCATCCAATTAAGAACGGATCATTGACGCCAACAGCAATCGTCGCGAGTTCGAGCAAACAGGTTTGGTGGAAATGCCCAGAAGGAGACGATCACGAGTGGGAAGCACAAATCAGGAGTCGCACAGGCGCCGGAAAAACCGGTTGTCCATGCTGTGCTGGCCAACAACTTTCGAGTACCAACTCCCTCGCTTCACGTTTTCCTGAGATTGCCCGCGAGTGGCATCCAAATAAGAATGGTAGATTGACTCCGGCAGATGTAATTGCTGGTTCACACAGCGCATTCTGGTGGAAATGTCCTAAAGGCGACGATCACGAATGGAAGGCGTCGCTCACCAATCGGACGGGGCTGAAAACGGGGTGTCCGTTTTGTCGTGGTCTTCAGGTTTCACAAACAAATTCCCTCGCGGCCATGTTTCCAGAAATTACGACGGAATGGCATCCAACTAAGAACGGAGATTTGCGGCCCGAAAACGTGGTTGCTGGTTCGCACAGCGCATTCTGGTGGAAGTGTCCCAAAGGCGAAGACCACGAGTGGGTAGCAACGCTCAAGAGTCGCACTGGCAGAGAAGGCAGTGGCTGCCCATACTGTCGCAGCCTAAAACTCTCTGTTACGAATTCTTTGGCTTCGACGTTCCCAGACATTGCCGCAGAGTGGCATCCAACCAAAAACGGAGAATTGACAGCAGCCGATGTGGTTGCAGGATCAAACGCAAAATTCTGGTGGAAGTGCGCGAAGGCCGAAGATCATGAATGGGAAGCAAACCCTAACAGTCGCACCGGTAGTCGGAAAACCGGTTGCCCCCACTGCCAAGGACAAAAAGTCTCCGTTTCAAATTCACTCGCTTCGCTGTTCCCAGATATCGCCGCCGAATGGCATCCAGCAAAGAATGGTGGATTGACACCTACAGATGTAGTTGCTGGATCGACAAAGAAAGTATGGTGGAAATGTCCCAACGGCGCGGACCACGAATGGGAGGCAGCTGTGAACAGTCGTGGGGCAAGTCGCCAATACGGCTGTCCATTCTGCAGCGGGCATCAAGTCTCCGTCACGAATTCACTCGCCGTACGCTTTCCGGAGATTGCCGCGGAGTGGCACCCAACTAAGAACGGGACATTGAGACCGGCAGATGTGGGTGCACGAACACATACAAAAGTCTGGTGGAAGTGCCCGAAGGCTGAAAACCACGAATGGGAGGCGTCGATTGCCAATCGTACGGGGAACGAGAAAACAGGTTGTCCCTGCTGCAATTCTGGCTGGACACTCGAAAATGTGCGACTGTTTGTCCGGTCCTTACTCGATCAGGACCTACTGCATTCGCTTTCGCCAGCGGAAATATTCCTCCTTGCTCAGCAAAACGGCCTCGCATCAAGCAGTACACGACGAACAGAGTTTGTAAAAGCACTGACATCAGGTCGACTGTCTTCGGATGCTCTTGAAGAGTTTGTCAGCGCAGAAGCCGGATCCCGAGTCGAACAACTCTTTGGCGACATATCCGCAGAGGAACTGACCGCAGATGATCTGATTGCCAATGCAGCCGACGGTAGCGATGGTGAGATAGCTGATGCAGCGATTGATGCTGAGCCAGATACAAAACTGCCCCAAGTGTCCGCAGGGAAGATTCTTGATTCACTGGACTCCGATCTGTGGTCGACAGCGGATGAAGAAGCCGTTGAATTTCTCGTCGCCAGCGGGATGTCGAAGTTGTGGAAGAACGCTTATTCCCTGACTGACATCGCTGACTTGCGGCACGAGATCGACTCTATACGGAATGGAGAATACTCTGAGCGAGTACGTTCAGAGTTTCTTGCTGAGTTGGACACTGCTGAATCTCTCACCATTCCTGACGGATACGACTTTCGCATCAACGGACAGTTGATTCTCCCGAACCTTATGCAACGGCATGTCGCGGCACAGGTCAGGGATCGTCGCCGCGTCGGCAATTGGTCTGGTACTGGAGCAGGCAAAACGCTTTCAGCGGTACTGGCCTCACGCATCATTAATGCTGAATTGACGGTGGTGCTTTGTCCGAACTCCGTCATTTACAACGGTTGGACCGACACGATCAAGAATGCGTTCCCGGAGGCGAAGATTGCAACGAAGACACTATCGCCTATTTGGGCATCAGGTCTCGGGCCTCGATTCCTGATTCTGAACTACGAAACATTGCAGCAACCCACAGCCGAATCTCAGTTGGCGGCATTCCTGAAATCAAACCGAGTCGACTTTGTCGTGATCGATGAGATTCACTACACAAAACAGCGAACTGATGAAGCATCGAAACGCCGCCGCCTTACAATGATGCTGTGCGCAACGGCAATGGAAGAAAATCCCGAGTTGTCCATTCTCGGAATGTCGGCGACGCCGGTGATTAATAATCTCCGCGAAGGCGTGTCGATGATCGAGCTTGTCTCTGGCCTCAACCATAGCGATCTCAAGACCAACGCCACCGTTGACAACTGCATGAAGATTCATCAGAAACTTGTGCGCCTCGGTACGCGATGGATGCCGCCTTATCCAGAGTTTGCCAAGCAAAACCCACGAGTCGATGTGACGCATGTGGTGGATGAAATCCGAGCCTTGCCAAAAGGCAGTTCCGGCCTTCTTCGACTAGAGCAGACCCTTCTGGAAGCAAAACTCGGCTGCATCCTCGAAAACATGGAAGACGGAACGCTGGTCTACACAGAATACGTGGACGAAATCGTTTTGACGCTGACAAAGGCTCTCAGTCAAGCGGGATGGAAAGTCGGTCGTTTCACAGGTGAAGACAAGACCGGGCTGATTCCATTTCTTGAAGGCAAGTTGAACGTACTCATCGGGTCAAGTTCCATTGGGACCGGAGTGGATGGGCTACAACATCGGGCAAACAAGCTGATCATCGCCTGCGCTCCATGGACCGCCGCTGCTTATGAGCAGTTGATTGGCCGACTCGTTCGTCAGGGTCAGCAGAAACCGGTGGAAGTCATATTTCCAGTCACGTTTGCCCATGTGAACGGACAGGAATGGTCATGGTGCCAGTCACGGTTGAACCGACTGCAGTACAAGAAGAGCATCGCGGACGCTGCAGTTGATGGAGTTGTTCCCACAGGACATCTTCGTTCACCCGAGCAGGCATTTCAGGATGCACTCGGCTGGCTGAAGCGTTTGGAAGTTGGTGAAATCACAGAAGTGAAGCGAACCCGCATCGTGGTGCCGCTTTCCGACAAGCCTGTTGACGTGGAACGTCGCCTCGCGAAGTACGGCGATTTTTCAATCATGAACAACCGCTGGAATTCCACGGCATCCGAGAAGCTCCACAAAAGACTCAAACATGATGCAACCGAGTGGGAGAACTACCATACTCTTTACAGTGCAGCGCGTGTTTCGTGGACTGTGATTCCGTTCGAAAAGATCGCCAACTGGATTAGTCAGTTGCCTGTAAATCGAATTGTCGCAGATTTTGGCTGTGGGGAAGATTTCTTAGGGCAGCACCTGCGTGCCAAGGGATTTACTGTTCACTCCTTCGACCATGTCGCCATTTCTGATGATGTCGTACGATGCGATCTGGGCGAAGGTGTTCCTCTTGCCGACAATTCGGTTGATGTGGCTGTATTCTCGTTGTCGCTGATGGGAGCGAATGCCACTGACTACCTGAAAGAAGCGGCGCGGGTCGTGGTATTTGACGGTCGGCTCAT
Source organism: Planctomycetaceae bacterium (assembly GCA_044235005.1). Lineage (GTDB taxonomy): Bacteria > Planctomycetota > Planctomycetia > Planctomycetales > Planctomycetaceae > SXXK01. The sequence goes on from JBIIIF010000042.1 coordinate 8,293, forward strand.
TATCTGTGAGCCATTAAGCCGTTTACCTGAAGATGATTTAATCCGCAGCCGCCTCGATCAACTGGGCTTTCACGTGACTGACATCAGCGATGATGCTCAGTTCAGCTTCATCCAGGCGTTGCGGACTGATCGGGAACCGCAGAGTGAAGTTAAGTTCGTTTCGTGATCTGATGTGAAAACGATCGCGGGGGCGTGTCTGTCATCTTTGGTGGTCTGCGAAGAAATTTGCACGCTGTTTCTAGCTCATGTGGATGACACTCAAGAGACCTGATGGTCGGACGGCGTTAAGGTCCGTTCGTCGGCTTACATGACATGTCTTTTGACGTCTCCAAAATGACTGAATGGAGAGATAATTGAGTCGTTTCGAAATGTTGATTTTGAGGGGACAAATGTTGATTTTCAGATCTGTGGCGAGTGCTGGTGAGTTGAAAAGCCTGTTTTTTTGCGAGAGATTTCGCTGGGGCAAATCGATGGTTCAATTCCCCCCGCCTCCACTAACACGGCCACCGCAAGGTGGCTCGAAGCAAAAAGACCCGCTGGCTCACCCCAGCGGGTTTTTGCATTTAGGCGCGGAAATTCGGGGCTTTTTCGCGTCGCCGAACTCTGAGCGTCTCTCAACCACGGGACGTGCTCGACACCCATCGCCACCCCAAGAGGCTCAAATCGGGGTCAAAGGCTCAAATCCACGGGACTCACCCTAAACGAGTCCCGTGCTCAGAAACCCTACAAAACACCGCACTTTCGCGATTTCGAACGGGCGTGAGGTTTTAGCGAAAAACGCCAGTGGCAGTGACATGAAAAACCTGACCGTCGCGTCCCGAGGAAGTCTCACCGGCTCTCAAACGGAAAGATCCGGGACCAGAGGCGACTGCAACAGGCGTCGCTCGTTGTGAAGAAGCGGAAGAATGCGGCTTGCAGCGATGGGGACTCGCATTCAATTCGCCGCGATCAATGTTCGCCGTTGCTCTTCCCAAAAGACCGGAACGCCCTTCCGGCAATGCTGCAGACTGATGTCTGCGAATGCCTGGCCTGCCACGATCGATTCGACGATATCTGGCGCAAGCGAGGTCAGTTGCAGCATACGCCCAGCGTAGCTGCGGTCGACGCCTTACTCTGTGGCGATGTCCTCGAAGTCTTCGAATTGCCCCGATTCCAGTTGCTCCTGCCATGCGTACGCTTTGGCTGGGGCAGTCACCAGCACATTGTTCGGGACCGCAACTTCAGTGGATTTCGATTCCGGTTCATGGCTGTCAGCCAAGATCATCTGTAGGCCATTGCGGCGATACCGCCTATCTCGACCGGATCTCTCAAGCGATGGAAATAAATTGCGATAGGGTTCGTGAACATACGGTTCAGGAATACTCAACCGATAGATTTGCCTCAGCGATCGTCGGCAAGTTGGATGAATTGCGGTTGCTCAACGACCATGCGTTAGAAATCTCTTGAGTGTTGCGATGGTCTCCCGAATCAAGATAGGTTCTGCAAACTTCGACAAGCCTGACTTCCCGGCCGTTGCGCGAGGCCACCACTTTGGGACGCCAATGCTCTCGGATCAGAAAACACCTGAAAGGTAACGATACCTTTTTCACGAATGCTCCTGGTTCCATGTTCTCACGATTCCATGGATACTTGCGCGTTATCCTTCCTTCGTCAAATCTTTGACCCAAAAATCGCGGTTTTCCAAGCCGAAGAAGAAATCTGAAAAAAATCAACTTTGTTGCTAACATTTTCCATTCTGTCTCGGCATTACCTCTATGAACACAGATCGAGAATCGGAAATACGCGAACGGATGACCCGCCATTGGCTGGCATCGGAGAATGCGATTCGGGCCTACATCGCGGGGGCGGTAAATTCCTTCACAGACCGTGAAGACCTTCTACAGCAAGTCGCTCTGACGATGGCCCGTCGGTTCGAAGAATTTGAAGAAGGCCGTCCCTTTCTCGCATGGGCGCTCTGGCTCGCGAAATCCCGAATCATCGATTTCTACCGAAGCCAGGGCCGACAACCACAATTCCTCGATGATAACTTGTTAGACAAATACGCCGAGGCATTGGTGGAACGGCAGCAAGCGGTCCCAGCCCAGCGCGAAGCGCTCGAACGTTGCCTGGAGGAACTTCCAGATCGATCGCGAGCCTTGGTCCGTATGAAATATCACGATGGACTGAAGATCGACCAAATCGCGGAGGCGATTCGATCGACACCTGCATCGGTTCGTGTCACTCTTTTTCGTATTCGCGATGCCTTGGCCGACTGCATCAAGCGCCGACTAGCATCGGAGGTCATCGAATGATCCCCGATACGTTTCGACAACAGATCGACCAGTGGCTTGATGGTGACTTGCCTGAGGGAGAACGAGCTCGATTGAAGGAATCGCTTGAGCAGACACCAGAGGCCTTGGAGTTCCTTAGTGATCGTGCTTTACTGCACACGATGCTGGCCAAGTCTGCGGCAGTTGATTCCTTACCACTCAACGCTGCGCTGGATTACTCTGAGGTCGGTCATTCCTCAAAGAAGCCTCTTCTGCAACCCTATCGCTTGCTTGCTCAACCTTGGATTTGGGCTTCCTCAGTAACCGTTGCTTGCCTGCTGTTGATCTCGATGCTCTTGATGCCAAATGTCGTGGCGAGCCCGGCCGAGTTGGTGCAAAAGACACTTGCCGAATACCGCACGGCGATTGATCGTTGTTATGCCGTAAAGGTCGAAACCGAAGTCCGGCCACTCCGAAAACGTTTACCAGGGCAAGCGGTCCCTGCGGACTCGAAGCTTTGGGTACGTGGAAACACTTTCGTACAGTTCTTCGATTCATCTGGAGATCAATTGGTTTGGGGGCGCGATTCTCAGGGAGCAGTATGGTTTACCCTTTCCGGCAAATCCGCGGCAATTTTTGAAGCCAATGAGATTCCGGATGTCCTGCAGGATGTATGTGATCTTCGAACTCTGGATGTCACAACACTGCTTGAATCTCTCCTTCGAGACTACGACCTCAAATACACCGACCGGGAAGACAGCAATCAAACCATCCTCGCATCTCCGCGTCCCGAAGTGAGCAATTCGAAATACGGCACCGTTGAAATCGAAATCGATACACGATCGGGTCTCATCCGTCGCGTGAGCCTGGAAAGACTCAGGGCCAAACGCGTCCTGGCTGTTATCACTTTTTCTTTAGAAGAGATACAGAATCGCGAAGTTTCGTTCTACGAGGTGCGAACGCACCTTCAACCGAATGCAGACGTTTTGGAACGAGGGACCGGGTTCGGTAGACGCTCGGATCTGCTGAGGGAGTTCTTGCAGAAGCTGCGATTTCCCAATGCAACTCCGTAATCATTAACAATACACCGGGGAGTCACGATGAAACCGTTTTATCTATTGAGCCTAAGCCTGATCGGTTCGTGTCTTTTGGCCAATTCAGGTTTTTCGCAGGATCGACCGTCGCGCGGAGGCACCTCTGACAAATCGCTTCTTCAACGTTTTGACACCAATGGCGACGGGCAGATCGATGATACGGAGCGTCGGGCTGTGCGCGAAAAGATGAAGCAGATGCAGAACAGGCCAGGGGCAAGGACTCCCTCGGGCGAATCGGAGACGATCGGCAACCGCATCGTTACTGAAATGCAGTACGCTTCGAGCGATGGAAAAATGATCCCGTGCGTGCTCTCGATGCCACAAGGAAACGGCCCGTTCCCGATGCTCGTCACCATCCACGGAGGCCAAGGGAATCGCGACCTTGGGTACATTCGGACCATGGCTGCACCCAACAATCTTTCTCCGACGATTTTCGCTTTCAATGAACAACCCTGGGCGATCCTCGCCATCAGCTATCGCGCGGGCAATGGAGCACTGTTCGGAATGGAGCAGGATGACGTGGTCGCCGGAATTCGTTTTGCAAAGCAGCTTTCCAGGATTGATTCCAATCGCGTCGGCGTTGTCGGGGGGAGCCATGGCGGACATCTCGCGCTGGTCGCCGCGGAGAAGATGGGCCAGGAGTTTCTCTGTGTCGCCGCCGGATCGCCCTGGATGACCGACCCGCTGGTCTACATGCTTGGTGACGCGAACCAGCCACCGCTGTCTCAAGTGCCCGCAAAAGCGAGAGAAGACCTCATGCTCAATGGTCGCAGATTGCTTAACGGGATGCAAAAGGGTCGTCGGATGTCGGACCCGCAAATCAAGGAATTCCTCACTCAACATTCGATCGAGGCGAACGCAAAGAAGATTGTGATTCCGACACTGTTTCTGACCAGCCGCGGCGACGATCAAGCGCCGCACGTGTTGATCGAGCCGATGATCGAGAAGATGCAGTCGGCGAAGAAGGACGTCCAGGTTTACACCGCGGAGAAGAGCCCGCATGGCTTCTACTGGGCCCGAACCGTCAGTGCGGCGCGCGACTTGCGAGGGGAGAAGTCGCCGCAGGAAGCTGAAGAAGAATTGACCGCGCGGCGAACAATGATCGAATTTTTTACGAAACAGTTTGCTCGGAAGGACGCTCAGACCTCAAAGTCGCCAGCGACGGCTGCCGCGTCGGCGAGTTCCAGCCGCACGGCGAAAGAGCAATCGGCAGAGGAACAACTGGTTGAACCCGCCGCGGATGAAGCGGCCGGGAAAGTTGCGGATGCTAAAGAGCCAATGCAGGAAGAAGAGCCGGCGGGCGATAAAGCTCAACCGGGCCGTGGTGCCGGTGCCGGCTCGGGACGCGGTGCGGGAATGGCACGCGGCGGACAAGGAGCGGGCCGGGGCGGGGCGATGAGCGGCGGGCTGGGCGGTGCCGACTTTCAATCGCTGGCCGGTGACTCCGGAAACGTTTCTCGAGATGCGTTCAAGAAACAACTCAGCGGCTCGGCGGCGTTCTCCAGTCGGCCGGAACTTGCTGATCGACTCTTCGATCGGCTCGATGCCGATGGTGACGGGACGCTGAACAAAACTGAGTTCGAAGGAATGAGCGACCTGAAGAGCCAGTTCGGGCGAGGCGGGCAGTCAGGGCAGATAGGCCAGCCCGGTCGCGGCGCGAGTCGACCGGGGAGAGGCAGCGGAAATCTGCCTGGTTCTGCCGTGCCGGGTGCGGGGGGCTCATCCACCCCGAACAGTCCAGCGGGCGGCGGTGGAGGCACAAATCAAGTCAGGGCCAAGACTGCGCCGCTGCGGATCGCGACTGGAGAGTTGGTCGGTGAACTGGTAGGTGATGTGCGCATCTTCCGCGGCGTCCCGTACGCGGCGGCTCCTGTGGGTGAGCGGCGCTGGCAGGCGGCTGGTCCGATCGAGCCTTGGCAGGGCGTACGCGAGGCGACTCAGTTCGGGGCGTTGTCACTGCAGGGTGAGACGTTTGCCCCGCGGAGTGCTCAAAGCGAGGACTGTCTCTTCCTCAATATCTGGACGCCAGCAAGTGCGACCGCGGATTCGAATCTTCCTGTCTTGTTCTGGATTCACGGCGGTGCGTTCATTCAAGGGTCGGGTGGACAGCCGCGATATGACGGATCGAAATTAGCTAAGCGTGGTGCGATCGTGATTTCGATCAACTATCGGCTCGGGCCGCTTGGTCTGTTTGCTCATCCGTCGTTGACGGCCGAGAGCAAACCCGACGAGCCACTCGGCAACTACTGTCTGCTCGATATGATCGCGGCACTACGCTGGACGCGCGACAACATTGGGGCTTTCGGGGGCGACCCAGGGAATATCACGATTTCCGGTTCCTCGGCGGGCGGGACGAGCTGTCTGTTCTTGATGGGAATTCCGGAAGCCAACGGGCTGTTCCATAAAGCGATCATCCACAGCAGCGGCGGGATCAGGAATATTCAAACACTGGCTGACGCCGAGGCAGCGGGCGTGCGTTTGGCGGAGCAGCTCGGACTGGGTGCGCGGGCTTCGAGCGCGGAACTGCGGCGTACAGCGGCTAGCCAAATGGCGGCGAACGTGGGGGTGATTCGCGATTTGGACTTGCCCGTCAAGCCGATCATCGATGGGCGACTGGTCAAAGCGACGCCTGCCGAACTGTTTGCTCAGGGCCAGCAGGCCAAGGTCCCGGTGTTGATTGGAGCGGCCAATGGCGAGTCGGGAGCACGGCAACTGGGCGACGAAGTCGCTACGGGCGGGGCGTTTGGCTTTCAGCGGGAATTGGCGGACCAGATGGTGCGGGTGGGACAGCCGGTCTGGATGTTCCAATTGACCTACGTGCCACCGCAGTCGCGCGACGCTCGTTTTGCGGCCAAGCATGGTGAGTCGGTTGCCTATGCGTTCGGAACGATCGGCCAATCGCTGGCGGCGCAGTATGGTTTTCGCAATGAGCAAGTGGCGGCGAACGCCGCGCGAATGCGGCGCGGAAGCGGGGCTGGCGGTGCGATGGGTGGCGGGCGAGAAGACGATTCCCAGCCGGTGGAGGACTCGGAGCAAGGTCGAGCTATCAGTGCGGCGATGCTCGAGTATTGGATCTCGTTCATGCGTGACGGGCAACCGAGCGGCAAGCAGCTGCCCGCGTGGCCCGCTCATACCGCCAACGCACCGAAGACGATTATCTTTGGCAATCATGGCATAGGTGTGAGATGAGAGATCAGTGGAGCCGGATGCTCAAAACAAACTAAAGACTCAGAAGACACTAAACATGACATTCCGAAAATCCATCTTCGCGTTCATTGCCATAAGCATCGCATTCAACATCGCTCAAATGATAGATTCTCAAGACGCGTCCAATGAGCCGTCTCGGCGCGGCTTCAATAGAACACAACGCTCCGGGGAACCGGGCGATCTACGCAAGATGGCGACGACTGGCCAGCGTGATGCTATTGGTTTCTTTCGATCGATGTTGGATACACTGATTGAAGACAGGGTTGCGGATCCCGAACTTATCTATGTTGCCGGCGGAAGCAACGGAGGGATGATGACGATGAATGTGGTTTGCCGCTTGGCAGATCGAATCGCGGGAGCAGGTGTGCTCCTTGCAACACCGCCTTGCGCCGCCGAAATTACTTGGCCTAAACCGGCGCAAGCACACGTGTCATCTCAGCGCCTGAAGAATTCTGGGATTCTTCGAAAAGTCACGATCATCGAAAATCGATCCTTGAGTAAGCTGGATCAGGAAAATCATGTCCTGCACAATGCATGTTCGGCGACAGAGACCTCGTCCAGTAAGTTCCTGGAACTGGCCGACGAAATCAAATCTATGCCCACAATGATTCCAGCAAGACTGATGGAGCCGATATGCGTAACCTAATTCCCATAATGATCGCGGTTTGTTATCTGGCACCATCGGCCGTTGCTGATGATAAAAGCAAGTCTAATGAGGGGCCACTCGCGATCGAAGTTGCCGATAATTTCGCACTCCAGGATCCGGCTGGCAAAAGAGAACTGCATTGCAAGGCATACTATCCCAAGCCCGGCGGCCCTTACCCGGTGATCCTTTTTTCGCACGGGTTCGGTGGCAACAAAGATTCATTTGGGCCAATTGCCCAGCACTGGGCCGGCCAAGGGTATGTGGTAATCCATCTATCCCACCATGATGGAATCGGACGGCAAAGAAATGATGCTCGGAATGAAGATAACGACAATCTAATCGTTCGAGGGCGGCTCGGAGGACTATTGGGTGGGCTGAACGATCCCGATAAAATTAGTAGTCGGGTTGCAGATCTTGTTCTGATCCTGGACACACTAGAAGACCTGCCGAAATTGGTTCCAAACTTGAATGGAAAAATCGACACCCAATCCATCGGTGTCTCTGGGCATTCGTTTGGCGCTTACACGGCCATGTTGATCGGTGGCGTGACTGCTGACCTCGGCAAGGAAAAGGGGAAGAGCTTTTTCGATAAACGCGTGAAATGCATTCTGCCAATTTCCGGGCAGGGAACTGGCCAACAAGGATTGACCAAGAAGAGTTGGGACTCGTTGCATTTGCCGATGATGACCATTACGGGGACACAAGATCGCGGGGCGGGGGGCCAGGGGGTTGATTGGAAAACGGAACCCTACAAATACAGTCCGCCAGGAGACAAGTATCTAGTCGTGATCGATGCTGCCAGTCACGTTTCTTTCGGAGGTGGTCTCGGAGCGAGGGGCAGCGGAATCACGGATGTTGTCAAACTATCTACCACACACTTCTGGGATGCCTACCTCAAGAAATCGGAAGCCGCAAAAGAATATCTAAAGTCGGACAAACTTGTGAAAGAAGCTGCCGGCAGATGCGTTGTTGAAAACAAATAAGAATGGCGTTCGGGGCTTTACTGAAATCACGATCGCTCGCGTCATTGTCGCCCGCTCATCGCCCTTATTCGCCCCCTCCCCAAACCAGACTCGAACCCGCGACATTCAGATTATCGAAAGTTGGCACCGTTGCGAGTCCACGAAACTGCCTCCATATTAGCCACGTCATGAGAAATCGTAACGTGGCTTTCTTAATGAACTTACGTCAAACCTCCTGCTGCAAAAGGACTTCGGGAATCGCTCTGTGTCAGGTTGTGTGTCAGGTTAGACGCCAAAAGTGTCAGGTAAGCCTGAAAATCACAGTCAGCCGGGCACCTGCGACCGCCCAATTCGCCCAGTGGCGTAAAGGCAATATCTCAGGAATCAGCCAGTTACATCTGCGATGCGTGTGGAGAAGAATGTAATTCCACCGGACCTTACAGAAGGCACACGTCAGACGTATGTCAAAGACTGTCCAGTCTGCTGCCCAGCCAATACCATCCATGCGCACATTGATGACGATGGAGACGGTCAGGTTTGGGCTGAATCGGAACAGGACTACGATTGATTCTGCTCAGAAAGCGGCAACATAATGACGAAACTCTGCTTGGCACTGTCGGCTTTGTGTCTACTTACTGCCCCGTTGATGTTGGTCGCAGACGAGCCGTTGATCGTCGCCCATCGTGGCCTGCTGTTTCATGCACCAGAAAACACACTGGCAAATTTTCGAGCGTGCCTTGAACTGCGGCTGGGATTCGAATTTGACGTGGAGAAAACGAAAGACGGGCAACTGGTCTGCATTCACGACGACACGGTTGAGCGAACCACGAATGGCACCGGCAAAGTTTCGCAATTGACGCTGGAAGAAATCCGCCGCCTTGATGCCGGCAGTTGGTTTGATTCCAAGTTCGCTGGTGAAAAGGTGCCGACCATTGAGGAAGTTCTGAGGCTGGTTGCCGAGTATCAACAGCACGATGTCTTGGTTGCTGTCGATCTCAAGGCTGAAAATGTTGAACAGGAAGTTGTGCGGTTGGCTGAAGAAAACGAGGTGCTGCACAAGTTGCTGTTCATCGGCAGAACGATCTCTGAGCCACGTGTGAGGGATCGAATCAGGGCTGCATCGAAGAATGCTCACTCTGCTGCGGTCGCCAACAATGCTGACGAATTCTCGAAGGCTCTTGCCGCATCCAATGCTGATTTCGTTTACTTCCGGTATCTGCCGCCCAAAGAACAGATGGAAGCCGTCCGCAGTGCCGGGAAGCAAGCGTTTATTGCTGGTACAACGGTCAGTGGAAATGTTCCTGAGAACTGGCAATATGCTGTGGATATTGGGATCGACGGCATTTTGACCGACTACCCTTTTGAACTGGCGGCAATGCTGAGGCATCAATCAGAAAAACAGGAGAAACAGTAAGCCGAACTATCGCAATCGGCGAAATTCACGGTTGCTCTAACGCTCTGGAGGCGTTGCTTGAGGCCATCAATCCACAGTCGAACGACACGATCATTCCACTTGGCGACTATTTCCACTTGGCGACTATGTTGATCGAGGCATTGAGTCGAAAGGCGTCCTTGACCAACTGATAGAACCTGGTAGCCGATGAAATCTTGTCCCGATTCCTGGCAACCATGACCAGATGATGCTTCACGCACGGAAAGGGCGATCTGACTTTCAGTCCTGGCTGAACTGCGGCGGTGATGCGACACTGGACTCGTATGGTTCAAGTGGGCGACATGCGCCGCCTCAAGAAAATTGAAGAACTTATCGCCGACCAGATACTCAAGTGCCTGTTGAGTGCCATAATGGTCTTCGGTCTTTCTGGCGGCAGCGCCTTGCACAATCCAGATCTTGCTCAAGTCCATTTTTCACACTTCTTCCAGCTTCTCTTCGCAATAAATGAGGATCTCTTCAGCCTGCTGTTCGTCCAGCAGGTCGAGGGCCAGATGTGCGGCAACATAGCAGAGCACGAAAGCCATAAGAGGCCGTTGCTCCAGATTGTGATCAATTCCTGCAGGGTCGGAATTCACCACATAGTTAGCAAGAGCCGTTTTTACCACACGGTCTGCTTCTTTTCCTGTGGGCTTCCGTCCTCGAAACTTCAGGCACACATGAGGAGCCAAATGGAACAGGTTGGCAAGCGTGATGGGTTCACCGATGGCCCGACCAAATGGTTCAGCTTCGGCTGCATCGGCAATCGCCAACTGGATTTCTTTGAGCCATGCGGTTGGTGTGCGTGGTAGCGGACGTTTTATTTTTCTGGCCATATTGGCGGTGCAAACGGGTGTACGGCGACTTTAATGGTCAATGATGCCACGCTGTTTTCGTTGATGTTGTGGCTGTCGATTTCTTCAAACTCTGCTTGATGCCCCTCGTTCTTGAATTGCTCCATCAACAGAACCATCCCCTTCAGTTCTTCTTCCGCTTCGTCAATCCGCCCACGCAGAATGTATCGTTCCTGACAGGCTTTTGGGAACTCGTCCTGTTTCTGTTTGAACTCAGTTTCTCTCGTTTTCCCGCCCTCTATTACCAATTCCGGTGAATCAATCTGCCCTTTGGAAATTGTATCAAGCAAGCGATTCTCGTTCACAAACTTTCTATAATTATGGGTGCACAACACGCAGCGTGTGATTACACATATCAGTCGTTTGAGAATCCTCTACGATGGCGAACCAACATGAGGAAAACAGCGTCATCCTTATGGACCATTGCCAAAGGAGCCAACATGCCAACCCGACGTGATCTGCTGAAAACCACCGCCACCATCGCCGGGTCGATGATTCTACCCAAAGCCGTCTTCGCCAAGTCTGGACCCAGGGTCGACTTTATCCACACCGACGCCCTGAACTCATGGACCCTCAGGAGTGCGTGGCGTCGGGGTGGTTCGGAAGATTGCTTGAATTGCTCAGGGGAGACTGTTTTCAAAAACTTCGGGCTGCGGCAATTCGGGATGTTTAATCGGTGTGGGCTTGTCGTGCATGTTTGCGGGATGTGCCGCAGGTCGTTCAGGGATGATTCGATCAAGGATGTTCGGGCCTGGATCATGTCCAACACTGATGCAGAAGTCTGGCCAACGTATGAGATGGTGTGGGGCAAGCGGTTGAAGTTGGAGACGAAATCATGATCGACCGTCGCCGAGGAGCCTTGATCGGATTGGCTGTGGGTGATGCTTTGGGCGCCGCTGTCGAGTTCAAATCCCCTGGCAGCTTCAAACCCGTGACTGGCTATCGAAACGGTGGGCCGCATGGTTTGTACGCCGGTGCATGGACCGACGACACAAGCATGGCCTTGGCGCTGGCCGATAGCATCGCCGTGGGCTGGGACTTGAATGACCAGGCCGACCGATACGTTCAATGGTGGCAGACCGGCAAGTATTCTGTGAACGGTCGATGTTTCGACATCGGAATCACCACCAGAACTGCGCTGGGGAACTTCGTCGCCAGCAAAAACGCCCTCACTTCCGGGGACCGATCTGACAGGGCCAGCGGCAATGGCTCGATCATGCGGCTGGCTCCCGTACCCATCCGGTTCGGCCATCTTTACGCCGATCAACTGGATGAGCTTTCCAGGCTGGCCGAAGAATCCAGCTGGCCGACGCACGCCAGCGAGCAATGTGTTTCAGCCTGCCGGTATCTGGCGACTGTATTGGCGGCATTGATCCACGGCGAAGATCGTGATGAAGTTCTTTCTCCGGATTGGAAGCCGTTGAAGCAACTCAACGACATCAAGCCGCTGCACCCGCTAATCCACGAAATCGCTCAGGGAAGTTTTCGCCGGAAGCAGCCGCCCGCCATCCAGGGATCGGGCTGGGTGGTCAAAAGTCTGGAAGCTTCGTTATGGGCGTTTCATGAAACTTCCAGTTTTGATGAGGCTGTGTTGCGTGCCGTTAACCTGGGTGATGACGCTGACACAACCGGGGCCATCTGCGGGCAATTGGCCGGGGCGTATTGGGGCGAATCCGGCATATCCGAATCGTTGCGAACGGGGCTGGCACGAATGGATATGCTGGACAAGGCGTTGGCGGGGATTTTGAGTAACCAGGGGCCGAAGAAATGATTCAGAAATTAGACCGGAATGACTAATGACGATCACACGTACCTTTTTGACCCTGATCGGCATCGTTTACTTGTATCTCGCAGGTTGGTGTTCTTTGATGCCGGAGCGGACTTCACGACTCGTTGGCTTCGACCTCATACCAGGATCGGGACAGTCAGAATTTCTTGTAATCTATGGCGGTCTGGAATTGGCAATGGCACTGATTTTTCTCCTGCCGCTGCTTCGGCCACGCCAAATGGAAAGCTCCTTGCTGTCGTGTTTGATTATCCATGCCTGCCTCGTATTCTTCCGCAGCGCGAGTTTTTTCCTGTATAACGACATGCAACCGATGACACTCAAACTGGCGTTCTACGAGTGGTTAATCTTTCTGGCTGCTGCGGTGTTGGTGTGGCGAGAGTCGCAACAACACAGAACGACTGAAGCCACAATCCAGAACTCAAAACCATGACCGTCACTATCCACACGCTATTGCTGCTGACAGTCCTCGGAACCGACCCACTCGGCTCCGGCGATCACACCCGCACCGTGCTGATGGGCGAGCAGAAGCGGACATACCTCGTTCACGTTCCAAAGGAATACGATCCGGAGAAACCTGCCCCGGTCATTTTGGCGTTGCACGGAGCGGCAATGGACGGCTCGATGATGGTGTGGTTTTCCGGCCTCAACAAGAAGTCCGACGAGTCCGGCTTCATCGTGGTCTATCCGAGTGGTACGGGCGTAGGTCCATTCCGCACCTGGAACGCAGGTGGGTTCAGCGGCAGGATGGCCGAGGGCAATGCTGACGACGTGGCCTTCATCGGCAAGTTGCTGGATGATCTCGGCCAACGACCTGATGTGGGAGTTTTTTCTGAAGCATCAGATGAAATAAGGCTGCTTCGTGGTGGGGCTTACTGCGACACAGGCGTTCGTCATTGCCAAGTCGATTGGTTAATCCTCAACTCCAACTTTTGAAGTTGCGCGTTTGTGGTCATCCCAACCCGAAACGTAAGTGAGGGATTGTGTTTTTGCGTTTTACGCAGTGTTTCTGTAAATCCCTCGCTGACGCTTCGGGTTGTGATAATTTCCAATGCTTTTGCAGGCTGCACAAACCAAAGCGTCGAAACGCGCAACTTCAAAACTGACGCTTCGGGTTGTGATAAATCCCAGTGTTTCTCCGCAAGTGAACAACCTCAGCGCCGAAACGCGCAACTTCAAAAACTCCAACTGCGGGTTGTCCGGGAAACTGGCTCATGATTTTGGGGGAAGTAAACAATGATTGAAGAGGCGACGAAACCTGCCGAAATCGAAGTATTTTTCGATGGCGGTTGTCCATCGTGCCTGCGGGAAATCGACTTCCTGAAAGGCCGGGATCGGCACGGCAGGATCAAATTCACCGACATCGACGCCCCGGACTTCTCCACGGAATCTTGCGGCAAGACATACGACGAACTGATGGCGAAGATTTACGGGCGTCTGCCAGATGGAACGTGGATCACAGGCGTCGAGGTTTTTCGCCGTTTGTATTCAGCGGTTGGATTCACTACCGTCCTCGCTGTTACTCGCCTGCCGGTCATTTCGCAGGTTATGAACCTCGGTTATCGCCTGTTCGCCAAAAACCGCTTGCGACTGACGGGGCGATGTGCAGGCCAAACTTGCTCTGTAAAACGATATCGGGCAAACCAGCCGACATAAGGTTTCTTGTTCTGATCGAAAGGCTGCTCTATGCTCTCCGTCTTCTGTTCGCCGAGTCGCTACACGCAGGGCAAAAACGCGACCGCCTTCCTTGGTGCGGAGATGGCGGGCCTTGGATTGAGCGGGCCAGCACTGATTGTGAGTAGCCGCTCTCCGATTCGATTGCTGTCGGAGACGTGGAAGCGCACTTTCGCTGAAGCCGGTATTGCGTATGCCGTGAATGAGTTTGGTGGCGAATGTTCTCTGGCTGAGATCGAGCGGATCAAGAAGGTCGCCAGTCAGCATAAGTCCCAAGTCATCATCGGGGCCGGTGGTGGCAAAGTCCTCGATGCTGCTCGTGCCGTCGCAGCCGATCTGAATTTGCCCATCGTCAACTGCCCAACCGTAGCGTCCAGCGATTCGCCATGCAGTGCATTGTCGGTGATTTATTCGGATGACGGCATTGTGCAGGGGAGTCGTTTCCATCGCAAGAACGCTGATCTGGTGCTGGTCGATACGCAAATCATTGCCCAGAGTCCTCCACGGCTCCTGGTGGCGGGAATGGGCGATGCGTTGGCGACGTGGTTCGAGGCCAAAACGTGCGTGGCTGGTGGCGTAAAGAATCTGCGAGGGGGCTTATCGACGCAGAGTGCCCTGGCATTGGCGAAACTCTGCTATCGCACCTTACTGGCCGATGGAGCCGATGCTCTCCGGTCAGTGCAAACGCAGGTCGTGACCCCGGCACTGGAACGACTTGTCGAAGCGAACACGCTGCTGTCGGGCATTGGGTTCGAGTCCTCCGGCCTTGCAGCGGCCCATGCCGTTCACAACGGGCTGACCACGGCCAAGGCCACGCATGATTACCTGCATGGTGAAAAAGTGGCCTTCGGATTGCTGACTCAGCTTGTGTTGGAAGGACAGCCTCGTTCGGTCCTGCATCGAGTGCTGGGATTTGCAACCGAAGTAGGCCTGCCGATCACCCTGGCCGACATCGGCCTGACGGAGTTGCCAAAAGAAGTCCTGCAAAAGATCGCCGTTCGTGCAACCGCCGAGAACGATACGATTCACAACGAGCCATTTGAAGTTCGGCCCGACATGGTGGCCGATGCGATCATGGCGGCAGATGCAATGGGGCAAGCGTGGAAGAAGGATCACTTCCCCCAGTAGAAAAACGCCCTGTCCCTTCAATTCGCCGAATACCACGACATAGGCTCCTTCAACGCTACCTGCCCAGAACTGCAAGTTGTGACCGCTGCAAGACTTTGCACTGAAGTCTTTGGGACGATCCTTGCCAGGTTCAGCAAAGCAGACCCGGAATCCATGGCCGACGAATTCGCAGATTCCCGGAGACTTGAATCCATCTGTCGAGATTGACGAGTCGATCAATTTGGGGTTCTTGCTCAGATCGAGTTTGCCGGTTCCCGTTGGCACTGCTTCCGATTTTTGACACGTCAGGAAAGACGAAATTACTGCCACTGATCCTAATTACAGTGTCCTTCGCTTCCTCTTCGGAAACTTTCTTCCCGTCACGGTCCCCGGATACTATTGGCACGAATGGCACGAAGCGGCAAGTCCTTGGAAGGGACCACGATCAGGAACATAGTGGCTCGTCGAAAGACAACAAGGGCGGCGAGAGGTCAATCACACTCTGCTGCCAATGCGCATCGCATCATGGAAGCAGTACGAGTATTCTGTATTGAGCTTGGGTGTGAAGCGGTCGGTGAGCTGTCTGTGAAGCCTGATTCTGTCCAGTTCACTGCTGTTGTGCCGAATGCCGGGCAGCATGAGTTTGGTATGACGTTTTCGCCGGAAGAAAACGCTTGGTCAACAAGTTCCTGGCTGAGAGTTCGCAGCTTCCGAAAAGTCAGTGAGATCATGTTCAATGCGGCTCAGCAGAACTTTTTTGTTCGCACGTCGTTCGCTGGTATGGAGATCATCTATCGACGAAACGACCTTGGCGTAATTGAGGTCGAGCAACGACCAGCAATCGACCCAGATACTTTCTGATGTCGAAACTGCATAGAGTTGAGAGTTGCCCGGTGATTGTTGCAAAATGGAAAACCAAACAATTCCGAGCAAAAACCTCTGGCGCTCTTGGGACTCCGACCCGGCACCACCCCGCTATGACGATCTCTTCTTTTCTGAACGTGGGCTGAAAAAATTCTGTGGAGGGCGATTCAAAAAATGGGCGGGACGGGGTGATTTTTGGTGGGTAGGGATTTTCACCGAACCTCAGAATCACTATGGCTTTACCCATCCTCTTCCGTAGCAGTTGGAACAGGATTGCTCAACCATTTGCCCGGCATGCGTATATCGAGTGACCCCCTGTCCTCCGCAGAGCTTGCACCTCACGAGGCCAGAGTTTGTGTCTCCACCGCTACTTCCTGCGCCGCTGATGCCGCCTGTGCCAGCCGCTCCCGCAACCGCCGCCACACCGAGAACGGCGATCCCTGCACCGATTGCGCCTGCCGTCACTAAAGCAGCCTTGCCGACAGTCTTCACCTTTTCGTTGAAGGCGTCGGCCCGTCTTCTGGCTTCTGCTGCCGAGATCGAAACACCACGCTTGTAGTGAACACTAACGCCATCACCGTTCAACACCAATTCGTCACGTTCCAACGAGAGAATCGTCAACGAAATCATCTCTTGTCCGTAACGAATGGTGATCGTGTCGAACGGCGGCTTTGTTAACAGTGAGTAACGTGCTGCAAAGCCATCAAACCGGATGTATGCACCATTATCACCATTCCCATTGTCGTCGGTGAACTGGATTGAAGGGCCGTCACCATTGATGGGTTCCCATTTCTTCTGAAGAAGACTCAGGCGGTGGCGATGTTTCTCCTCGTTCGTTGTTTCCAGCAATGCAAGCGGGTTCAACAAAAGAGCCTCTCCAGCCGTCATGCTTCGCTTGTATTTGACGAATTTTCCATCACAGTTTTGGAGTTCAATTTGTGTCTGCTTGAGCGAGACTATTTTGAAGCAATCAACGATTTTTCCGCTCTTCCAAATGTCGATGAATTGCTGATTGCTCAGAAGCCTGAACATTCCAGATTCGCCTTTCTCACTCGTAAACATGCCATTCCGATTCAATTGAATCCAACCTCCATCGTCGCCTATCGGAAGCCATCGGGCGTACATCAGTGACCGATTCAACCCAAGCAAGACGCCTGAGATGGTTCCAGCCGAGAGACCTCGTTCTTCATCGCTCCACGGAGACGAGAATGGCAAAGATGGAGGCGAAACGGCATAGTGAGAGTCCAATGCGGATTTTGACTTAAATGAAAACACATCTATCAGTGGAGGCAGTGGAGGGTCCGCATCGAACGCAATTGATATTGTTGGTTTCTTAAATGCGATCACCAACCATATTCCAATTGAGCCAGCAACGACCATTCCAAACAGACCTATTCCGTGGTTTGGATGAAATGCCCAAATCCACAACCATGATGTCATTGCCAGCCAAGGTGCGAACCTGGCAAAAGAGTAGTGTTTTAGTCGCAGTACATTGAACAGTGATACAACAGCAGCAATGTTGTGGGCAACTGAAATAACGAGAAGAAAGCGAGTGTCATCGTAGTCTGTTACAAGTGTGCCTATGATACTAAACGCTAAACACGCCCCAGTTATGGCGAGTCCGGCGATTACTGGAACAGCAAGTCCGACAGGGGACTCGGCTTGCTTTATCGTCGACAGCGAATCCTGCGTCGGTGACGGTGACGCCACCTGTGGAATCGCCGGTGGCGCAGTGCGAGTTGTTTTGCCGGACGAATCCGGGAACAGCCCCTTGAGGCTTCCCGCTGGCTTCCACTCAGCCATACCTTCCTTCCAGATCATGTCCGTGGGTAAAAGCTCGCCGGACTTCGCCAGTGCTTTGAGATCAGCCGCCGATACAGGGCTGTGTTGCTGACCGCCTTTGGAGTAATGCCATTCCGTCGCCATTGTTTGCCCTCTTGTTACTTGGATTGTTTTGGCGTTGCTTGTCCTTCCGAACCGTTCAACGCTTTCCCAACTGCTGCAGCAACGTCAAGCGGAGTGACCGGCAATGGCGTTGCATCTGTGCGTTCTTCAGCCTCTCGTAGTTGCAGGGCAAGGCTCTCCATTTCTTGCGCTGTGAGTTCAGCTTGCTCCCGCTCCATCCGACGAACGATGGATTTTGCCTTGAGCAGTTCGGAGTCGATGTCTGCCAGTTGGCGTTCGAGTTCGTCGATTTCTGTGGCGAGCCTTACTGCGTTTTCGGCAAGCCGTCTTCCCCGGACATTGTTCTTCAGGTCGCTTGGCGAATTGACCCCTACCGACCTCAGCTTCGACGCAAGTTCGTTACGGTCGGCAAATGTTGTTTGCAATACGGATTCCAACTTGGCGAGCTTTTGTTCGATGCGTTGTACTTGCCGTTTAGCCTCGGCGATTGGACCGGAAGACATCTGAAGGTCTTCTCTATCGGCAGGTAGACCAATTCGCTTCCATCGACCTGCGAGTTGAAACCAATCAAATCCCTCTCCACTTTCTTCAAGTCGCAGTGACACTTCTCCATCTGACAGGAATTCGACCGCATAGACATATTCGTTTGGGGCGCCCCCTTGGTTCACAGGCTTCAGAACAGCCGCCGCCCGTCGCATCCCGTCTGATTCCACAGTGATTCTCAATACATCTTCATCAAACTCAAATTTTGCAACCTTCTCAAAGCCATATCGGTTCAGGAAGACAGTATTTGCCGAAGTGAATTCCAGCGTGTGAGTTTCAAATTGCCACTTCCCGCTCAGGACTCCGCTGAGTCCAGAAACGTCGAGAGCATGTTCCGAATTGACTTCAGTGGGTTTCAGCCACTGTTGATCTTGGATTGCAGTATTTGGCTGTGCAACTTCGCCCGTGTCCTGCCGAGGTTCTTCGACATTCGATGAACATCCGAGGATGAATGAGACAATGAGTCCCATCGCAATGACCGAAACGATCTGCGTCACTGTCTTTGAAAATGGCATGGCAAGTTCTCCCTTCACGAGATTACTTCCCTGGTCCCAGAATTCGGTCGATCTCTGCAACCGGGTCACTCGGCGTTTGGGCTGACTTGATGAAAGCATCCACGTCGCTGATAGCTTTGTCGGCTCCGGCTGGGGACCACTTTTCGGAATCGCCAGCCAACTCACCCCGAACATCTGCTGAAAGTGATGCGAGTTTCTTTTCGAGTTCGTCCAGGTTTTCCGTCAATGTCGAGCTACCATCACCCATCGTTGACGACGCCTGTTTCATAGCCTTCGCTGCCGACATCTCAGCATCGAGCTTTGAATTGGTGGCTTGGAGCTTAGTGATACGGGATTCGAGTTCCTGTTGCTGATTGGAAATCGTCGCTACGACGTTCTGCATGTTCTGACGAGCCGTCTCAAAGCCCGTGACCTGATCTTCACACTCTTTGCGGGAGTTGATGACCTTCCCCGCCATGTCTTTCAGTTCGACAACGGTGTAAGTCTTGCCGCCGAAGTCCGCAGGTATGTCGGCCTTTATTGCATCTCGCAATTTGGCGAGCGTTTCGTCGCATTTGGCGATCTTGTATTGATACGGACGCACCTTTTCATCGAGTTGGTCTAGGCTGACCTTGGCCTTGATTTTTGCTTTGCGAACTCCGTCAGTTGCCTGCTTTGCCGACTTGATCCCGTTGTCGATCTCGGCCTTTTGTACATCCATTTTGCCGAGGGCGTCATCAATCTGGTCGAGAAGTTTTGTTTTAGCGACATCGAGTCGTGCTTGAGTGGAATCGCCACAACCTGAGAGACAAAGCAGTATCAACATTGCCAATGTTTTTCCGATTATTTGATTCATAAGTGACACCCCATACCCGTCGTTTGCAAGGTCTAATTCGTTCCTAAAACAGCCGTGCGAGGCCCAAGGCCAAAGTGGGCCAAAAATAATCAAAGAATTATTTTGGCCCTTTCTTTCCTGCACTCTCGCATAGCCATTCGGAGGCGGGACAGAAGTGAAATTCCTCGGTAAACTCGGCAAATCCGTTCATTCTGCCGTTCTGCCAGAAGTCCTTTATGTCGCCGCCTCCAGTTGTTGGGACCGATACCCAACTGCAAAATCTGATCGACCGAGGATCAAACGGGGATGCCGCTGCGCATGACGCTCTACTCAATCACGCCTGCGACCGACTGCTCCGGCTCACTCGGAAGATGTTCCACGGCTACCCCAACTTGCGCCGCTGGGAGCAGACGGACGACGTGTTCCAGAATTCAATGGTTCGGCTTCATCGAGCGATGGCAGAAGTTCAGGTGGAGTCCGTGCGACACTTCTTCAACCTGGCGGCGGTCCAGGTCCGACGTGAACTGCTCGATCTGGCCAAGCACCACTTCGGGCCGGAAGGCGGCGGGGCCAATCACCACACGGACGGGCAACCTGCCGACGACGATGGAGGCACGTTACACAAAAACGCCGAGGAACCGGACGATCTTGCCGGGTGGGGTGAATTTCATGCTCAAGTCGGAAAGCTGTCGGAAGACGAACAAGAGGTCGTCAATCTTGTCTATTACGAGGGGCTGACACAGGAAGAAGCGGCGAAAGTGCTGGGCATCTCGTTCCGCACGCTGAAACGGCGTTGGCAAGCAGCCAAAGTGAATCTTTACGAGGCATTAAAAAGTGACGGACAAGGATGACGATCTTCTGGCTGATCTCCTGCTGCGGTGGGAAGAACTGCGTGAGCAGGGCCAGGATGTTTCGGCCTTGGAACTCTGCCAGGGGTGTCCGCATCTTGCCGATGAAATGGCACGCCGCATCAACGCCTTGAAGGTCACGTCCTGGCTCGACAACCCGGTTGATGTTCCTGCCGCTGATCTTGATGCTCCCAGATCGGTAAACAGCGAACCACGCACTTTGGTCGGTCGTTACCATCTCGATCAACTGATTGCCGAAGGAGGGTTTGCCCAGGTATGGCGTGCCTACGATCTGGAACTTCACCGATATGTCGCCGTCAAAGTCCCCAAGCCCAGCCGTTTGGATTCGGCAGATGCGTTCATGGCCGAGGCTCGCCGTGTCGCCCGGCTCAAACACCCTGGGATCGTGCCAGTGCATGACGTGGGCCGTGAAGATGGAACCTGCTTTATCGTTTCAGAGTACGTTGAGGGTGGCAACCTTGGCGATCATCTTGCTCGAAGGCCGCTCGAACCACGTCAGGCGACCCGGTGGGCAATCGACATAGCAGAGGCTCTTGAATACGCCCACGCAAATGGCATTATTCACCGTGACATCAAGCCCGCCAACATTCTGATCGACCATCATGGGAGGGCGCTGCTTGCCGACTTCGGAATCGCACAATCGGCTAACAAGACCGGCAAGTTCGCTCCATCCATTGGCACGCTGCGGTATATGTCGCCGGAGCAACTGGAAGGCAAGGAAGCCGATGCCCGCAGCGACATCTACAGCCTCGGCGTCGTGCTTTACGAGCTACTCACCGGGAAGTTGCCGTATTCTTCCACCGAGCCGAACGTGTTGCGTCGGGAGATTGTCACCGGAGCGAAGGTTGGCCCGGAGAATATGCCAGCCGAACTTCGCCGGATTTGCCTCAAAGCCCTGGACCGTGACCCAGCAGCACGGTATTCGACGGCGGCAGAGTTGGCGGCTGATCTTCGGATGAGTCTGGTGAAGACATCAACTCGTTGGATGGTCTTCGGTGCAATTGGAACTGTCTTCTTTTTGGTGGTTGTCGGACTGGCTCTTTGGTCGCCGAAGAAGGAACCGGCTTTAGAACAGACTCCGATAAAGACTGAGACAAGAACCGAAGACCCGTGGATTGCGCAAGTCCGCACGCTTCCTGCAAAACAACAAGTGCAGGCCGTCGCCGCAAAGTTGACGGAACGGAATGATGGCTTCAGCGGTGATGTGAAGGAAACCATCGAGGAAGGCGTGGTGGTCGGACTTGAGTTCCAGACAGATGCCGTGATAGACATCTCGCCACTGAGGGCCTTGCCAGGATTGAAGTATCTGACCTGCACCGGAAGTGCCGAGAACAAGGGGATACTCGCCGACTTGGAGCCACTTACGGGAATGCCGTTGAAGGAACTCCATTGCTATCACAACCCCATCGCCAACATTGCACCGCTTGAAGGGATGAAACTGAAAACCCTCAGTTGCAGTTACACGCTGGTATCTGATCTGACGCCGCTTGCTCAAATGCCCCTGAGTATTTTGAACCTTCATACAACTCGTGTCAGTGATTTGTCGCCGATACGCAGTTGCCCAATCACTGAGTTGAACATTGCTGAAACTCCGGTCTCTGATCTCACCCCGCTACGAGGCTTGAAGCTGGTGGCCTTTTATTGTGAGCGATCACAGGTGATGAACATCACCCCACTCAGTCGAATGCCGCTGACGACGCTCGACATCTCGGAAACCGCAATAACCGACCTGTCGCCGATCAGGAATCTGACGCTTGAGTGGCTGCGATGCGATTTCAAACCTGATCGTGACACAGAGCTTCTTCGTTCGATCAAGACGCTTCTGATTATCAACGAGAAACCCGTGAACGAATTCTGGAAGGAAGTCGAAGCGGATCGGAAATGAAACCGAACATAAATCGCCGAGTCTGTTTGATACTGTCGCCGGGATTGAGTGGAACCGCTCAAGCGGCGACGAAGCTCAAGAAGTTCGCCTTCAAAATCAAGACGAAGGACGGCAACATTGTCGGCAACGTGCTATTCGACGCACATGACGTGGATGCGGCCAAGGTCAAGTTGTTCAAGCGGTATTGCGCTGTGTGTGAGGCCGGCCGGAATGGACTGCCAGGAAAAACTGTTAAAGCTCCGGGAGAGGAGCCAGGACAATGGGTAGACAAATCAAAAAATCAAGTCAGGTATCGCAGATGGCAATGTCTCTGCCGCCACAGCGATGGAGTACCGGTCGAGGGACTGATATGATTCAGCAACACGGACTCTCCCCGCTGTTCATCTTCCAGAGCCAAAAGACAACCTCATGCCAAACCAACTTGCCCTGTCACCCGTCTGAATTCGTCAGCGATGCCAAACCTGGTGAAGTCGTTATCAACGGCATACCCATGACGGCTGAAGTCAAAGAGTTCTCAACCGGCTCGCCTGGTTGGTATTTTAATGGAAAAGCCGATATGAAGGTCGGCGAAAAATCTGTCAGTGTTCAGATCGGCATGAACCTGACCATTCTCGGTTCGAAGGAGTTGCCGAAGAAATAGGGACGCAACAGTCGATGGAGGCAATTGAACTCAAAGACGGCGGGCTGCTTGTATACGATAGATCATTTTTTTTCGCCGATGTTGCTGATCGCTACTTCGAGTATTTGCGAGATCATTGCCAGTGGGAACAGAAGCCCGGAATCTTCGGCTACATGCAACCACGATTGATCGCTTCATACGGCGACTCTGGCATCACCTACAAGTATTCCGGCGTCGTGAATATCGCCCTGCCATGGACGCCGATTCTGCTTGAGATCAAAAAGAAGATCGAAGCGGTTCAGGGTGAGTACAATTATTGTCTTCTGAACCGATATCGTTCAGGATCGGACAGTATGGGTTGGCATGCCGATGATGAACCTGAAATGGGCAATGTGATTGGTTCACTGTCGTTGGGAGCAACTCGAAAGTTTCGGATCAGACACAATGTCACCAGAGAGACAAAGACATTTCTGGCCGGAAATGGAACGCTGATCATTATGGCCGGAACCATGCAGCAGTTCTGGCAACACGAAGTTCCGAAGACAAAGCAGAATGTCGGTGAGCGTATCAATCTGACATTCAGAAAGATTTCAAAGGCATGATGGCCATGTTGGAACATCTGGCGATTGTCGCTGTCATGGCTGCTGTCCTGAGCACAGGCTGCACAAATTCCGTGGATGAACCGCAGTTCAAGATCACCACAAGGCGTGACAACGACAAGGTGGAAGCCAATGTCGGTAAGGACAAGGCAGTCTTTTCCGTTCACAGTCCATCTGGCATCAGTCAGACCGTCATCAAACGGACAGATGAAAACTGGTCGGACATTGTGATGTTGCGATTGCACCTGAAAGGGCTGGAGAACTTCAAGATCAGCAATGGAATAATCACACTTGCAGCTGCGGTGTCGAGTCAGGACAGCAGTGTGCGACTCTGGAAGGACGGTAAGGAAGACTCGCCGCTTGATGCCAAAAGCCCCTACTGGACGGAAATTCGCATGTTCAGTGACGAGGGGAAACCCGTGAAAACAATTCCGTTGGATGGCTACTTTGAGATCCAGTTGCCCACAGCCCTGTTTGAAGACAATCCAAAGTCAATTACACTAAGCTGGATCGACTTTTACCGATGAACAAGGATCTGCGATGAAGCTTGTTGTGGATGTGATTTCTGATGTAATCTGCCCGTGGTGCTACATCGGCAAACGACGGCAGGGAAAGGCGATTGCTGCTGTTGAAGGACAGCTCGACATTCAAGTTCACTGGTATCCCTTCCAACTCAATCCGATGATGCCGAAGGAAGGCATCAGTCGTGAGGAATATCGCGCCAGAAAATTTGGTAGCTGGGAGCGGTCACTGGAACTGGACGCCAACGGCCAGATCACTCTTTCCGGTGCGCAGCAGCCGGACACGTTCCTTGAGGCGTTCAGGCAGGCGGTTGGCTCGCCGCCTATTCCCCTTTGATCGGCCTGCGGAACAGACCGGCCACAATTACTCCCCAATAAACAATCAAGACGACAGCCCCAATCAAATGGGCGACCGTAACGATGGTTTCCTGCCACGGTTCCGCACCGACTGCGCCAGCTTGTCCGGCTGCGATAGGCAGCGTTTTCCGAGCGCCCCACCACCCATTCGCCATTTCTGTCAGCATCACCGGCCATGTCAGCCAGGGACCGGCGATGAGTATTTTTGCCGACACGCCGCCTTTCGCAAACGGGAGATGCAAGATCACAAGCCCGGCAACCAGGAACATGACGCCGTGTGTCGTAAGTTGAAGGTGTGCGCCGAGGGCAAGTCGAGGAAAAGGACTTGCGGGGATCACCATTCCCCACACAAGCCCGACCAGCATGTAGACCGCACCTTGACGCAGATTTGACCGACTCACAGGGGAAAGCTCGCTCATATTTTGTGTCCTTGTCACCATGGTCTCGTTCTGAACCACTACGTCATTGGTAAAGGTGTTGCTCATGCTGTTCAGTTTTCCTGCCACCACAGTTTCCGAAACTTCGGCTGACCGCCCGCCCAACTCTTGCTGCCGAGCAAATTACCACCCTGCTCGTAATAGGCCCGCAAACTGAGAAGATCGACGTGCTTCCCTGAGGACAACCAGGATCGTGATAAGTTCGTCAGGAAAGTGTGACGGAAGATCGGCGAAGAGGCTATGCCATGTGGGAAGCCATCGTTCCTCCGGGCGGCGGAACTCCACCGCATATGCATAGCCGGGAAGAAGAAGGCTTTTACATTCTCGAAGGCGAAATCAAATTCATGATCGGTGAGCAACGTCTTGTTGCAACAGCAGGCATGTTTGCCAACATGCCGGTCGGAACGCCAAATTCCTTCAGGAATGAAAGCAGTAAACCGGCGAAAATGTTGATTTCGGTTGCTCCGGCTGGTCTGGAGGGAATGTTCTTTTACGTCGGAGTGCCTTTGCCTGAAGGTTCAACAACCGCATTTGATCCCGAAACTGTGATCAACCTTTGGAAGGCCATCGCCGAGTGTGACGATTCGACCCGTGGCGGTAAATGTGGCATCGTACTCTACAGCACGGCAGAGCCTTGCTTCATGTGTTCCTATGTCATCCGACAGGCGGAAATACCCTGCTTGGCGACGTGCTGGATGTGGATCACGGGGACGCCCCGAGGATTGGCCTTCTCGAGGACACGCTCAATATTTTGAAGGGCGACATCAGTGTTCCAGAGTGGAAACTCGCCTCCGGGGAAATCGTCGTTCTGAAGATCATTAACGAGTAGTGCCTTCGTCACAGTCAGCCTCCGCTTTTGCGTTCATCGAGTTCCGAAAAGCTGCCCCCACGGAATGGCCCACGGGTAACTCAGCACGATCACAAGGAATACCAACTAAATCCCGGAAGGTACTTCGTTGAGTTTTCCTTTCAGCAACCGTGGCATCACAAATACGAACCACCAAAGCGATTTGTAAATCACCTGAATCAGCAGCAATGGAGACATCTGCACGGGAAAGAACAAGCCGAGGATTGAACCGACGAGGATTGCCGTCCACAACGAGCCGAGGATCGTGCGGAACCCTTCGCTCTCCGGGAACTTGTTCTGGCAGGCCAATTGCCCGCCCCGTTCACCGCCAAGCAGCGTCAGGAGGCCGACCGGAATTAGAACGATGATGTTGAAGATGTAGGGGAACAACACCGGATTCATTTCGACGTTCCTGCCCGCTCCACCTTGATCCATTCGATTTCCATCTTAAACGGCCCAGCCTTCTTGTCACCCAACAGAAACCCCACGGAACTGACCTCTTCGGGTTTTACAGCACCTGCCTCCCTGACGACCCGGCCAAACGAAGTCGCTTCGAATTCATCGAGCGGCACTTTGACTTCGATCCATTCATCCTTCTTTGTCTGCACCGTGGCTCGGTACGAAAATGCGGTTCTTGATCTATTCGGGTAGAGGTTCAGCGTGTATTCCCGCCCATCGCCCTTCACTTTGGCAACCAGCGTATCACCTTTCTCCAGATCGAGCTTCCTGGCTTTTGAACGCACCGAAGCAAAGCCACCATTGTTTGCTAACGACAGTGTGCCGAAGAATTCCATTGTCTTCGCATCGGTGATCTTGAATTTTCCTTCGGACACACCGCCCATGACTCCATCGTTGACCGCCTGCCACTGCTTGGTAGCATCAGCTTCAGTGAAGTCGAACAAGGGTATCAGTGTGTCTTCAGCCATCGCCGCTGGCACCATCAAAAGGGCCAAACAGCCCGACAGGTAAGCAAGTTTCATTCGACACACACTCCTGAAAATTCCACAGACGCCAGATCATTCTCGTATCTTACGATTACAGATCGCCCATTCAAACAGAGCGTCACATTCTTTCTCCATCACGCCGCCGATCAGCACACATGTCCATGCAGCGCTGCGGCGAACCACTTCTTCTGCCAGTATGTCGATCTGTCGCCAGCCCAGTCGTTGCAGGGAGCGAATCGACGTACCGAAGACGACTGTTTCAATCCCCGTCCACAGGATCGCTGCCTGGCACATCGGACACGGCTCAGCGGTCGTGTACAAGACGAGGCTCGCCCCTTTGACGCAGACACCGGATGAGCGACGGTCTTAAATTGGTTCAAGTAACGGATTCAAAAAAAGACATTTTT
>JBIIIF010000240.1:0-10709 GCA_044235005.1 Planctomycetaceae bacterium
CCGACCTGACCGTCTTCGTAGAACACATCCTGAGTCCCGTTGCCGTGATGAACGTCCCAGTCCACGACCAGTACACGATTGAGCCCCAGCCGCTGTATCGCCGTGCGAGCTGCGATCGCCGCGTTGCCCAGCAGGCAGAATCCCATCGCCCCGTCAGGAACAGCATGATGTCCCGGCGGTCTGACCGCACAGAAGGCCGTGGTGTCTTCTCCCGCGATGACTCGTTCAACAGCATCCACAGCCGTGCCGCAGGCCATGCGGGCTACGGTTTCTGACTGAGCACTCATCACTGTGTCCGCTTCGATGCGACCGCCACCGGCCGCCGCGAACTGCCGCAGTTTTTCCAAATGAGCCGCCGGGTGAACTCGGAGTATGTCGTCATCGCAAGTTGTTCGAATCGGCACTTGCCGAACCTTGTCCAGCAAGCCCGACTTGTTAATGGCCGCATGAATCGACTTCAACCGCGCCGGACATTCCGGATGCTGCCCCGTTTCGTGCTGCAGAAAACGATCATCCATGTAGAGCAGTGTCATTGTCTGATAGTCCTTCAGTCAGCTCAAAATCTCTTCAATCACATGACCATGCACATCGGTCAGTCGGCGATCAACCCCGTCATTTCGCACCGTCAGTCGAGTGTGATCAATTCCCAACTGATGCAGCAGCGTCGCATGAATGTCGTAAACCTGAGTCGGATTATTGCGGTCCAGAGGTTTGTAGCCCCATTCATCGGACGAGCCATGACTGATCCCGCCTTTGATGCCGCCGCCGCACAGCCAGTTCGTAAACACATACGGATTGTGATCGCGGCCTTTGCTGCCCTGAGTTGACGGCATGCGGCCGAACTCCGTGGTCCAGACGATGATCGTGTCTTCCAGCAATCCTCGCTGTTTCAGATCCTGAATCAAGGCCGCCGTGCCGATCGCCATGCCCATCGCCAGAGGCTTATGGTCGCGTTCGATGTCTTCGTGGCTGTCCCAGTTGCGACGAGGAAACCCGTTGTCATTGCCGGACCAGATCTGCACAAACCGGACACCTCGTTCCAGCATCCGGCGAGCGATCAAACACTTGCGTCCGAAGTATTCGGCTTCCTCGGGAATATTAATCTCCGTCGGATAAGTCGCACCGGGATTTGCGAGACCGTACATCTTCAAGGTCGCCTCGGTCTCCTTCGACAAGTCAAACACCTCCGGCGCACTGAGCTGCATTTTGGCGGCGAGCTCATAAGATCGCAGACGTGATTCCAGACGCGAATCGCCGGGGCGACGGCGACTGTAATCCAGATTCAGTGATCGCAATAAAGATTGCCCGTCGTTCTCTGCTTTGGCCGACACATAATCGGCCGATGCAAACAGATCTTCGATCGGCGTTGCCCGCTGTGGGAAGATCATGGTGCCCTGAGTGCTCGCGGCCAGAAATCCCGAACCCCAGTTCTTCGGCCCGTTGCTCGCAAATCCTCGATGATCCGGCAGTACAACAAACGTCGGCAGGTTGTCGTTCATGGAACCCAGAGCATAGCTGACCCAGGCACCAGCTCCGGGAAATCCGGGGCGGTCAAATCCTGTCGACTGCAGATACGTCGCCTGACTGTGAACTCCGGTCTTGCCGACCATGTTATGAATGAAGGCAATGTCATCGACCACTGCCCCCATTGGCTCTACGGCATCGCTGAGAAATTTGCCCGACTGACCATACGCGGCAAACTTGAACGGCGATTTCATCCACGGACCAAGTCCATCCTGAAACGCTTCGACGTGTTCGCCAAAATTGGACGCTTCGCCATGATGCTTCTCGAGAGCTGGCTTGTAGTCCCAAAGATCCACATGGCTGGCGGCTCCGGCCATGAAAAGCTGGACGACACGTTTGGCCCTCGCCGGATGATGCAGTGCCTTGAGAACTCCGCCGGAACCGACTTCAGCGGCCGCCGTCCCATGTGCCCGCGCTTGATCTTCCATCAACATGACCGACGCGGCCAGACCAGCGAGATTCTGGCTGGAGTGGTTCAGAAATTGACGGCGGTTATGATTCATGGCAGTGGCTTTCCGACAGTTCACAAAGTGCATCGCTGGGGTGTTCAGGATGATCGCGACGTTCTCGCTCTTCAGATCATAGCAGCCTGCATTCGCAACTTCGACTTAAATCGGTTCTGCGTCGCGGAGGGGCGTGGTCGCTGATTTCGGTAGGTCCTGCCTGCCGGGCAGGACTTCGTGGCTTGCCGCGACCTTTGTGCATGCGAACCGCCAGACTCGGCCTGTCGTCTCATTGGCATCTCGCACAAGGTTCGCCTGCGGCGAAATTCCTTTCCGGCAGGACCTTCTTTAACAACCATCCGCGACTATACCCTCGCGAAGACCGGTAATGAAACAACGATGGCGTTCGACGCCTTGCTCCGTGCGATGCTTGAATCAGTGCCCCGCTTGCTGGACAAGCGGCCTGTGTTCCTGACATCCTACGTTGCGTTCTGGACGACAATGGCCCCCGCTGCGATACGGCGTATCGCTGGATCGCCTGGTACGGAACGCAACTCAGACTCTTCTTGCAGGATGGCATGATGATACTTCGAACCTTCTCAGCGGCATTGATTCTGCTGATCACTTCGCTCCTTTTCGCTCAGGAAGCCGCTCAGGCGCAGGATGCTATGACGAAACGTCCGATGAATGTGGAAGATCTGTTTGCGTTTCAACGAATTGGTGCGCCGAATGTGAGTCCGGATGGGAAGTGGGCGGTCTTTGCCTCTTCGGAAATTACAGACTCGAAGAACAACAAGTCGGTGTCTCGGTTGTGGCTTGTCCCAACCAATGGCTCCGCGACACCTCGACAACTGACCAATCCCACGGCAAAGGACAACAATCCGAAATGGTCTCCGGATGGCCGCTGGATTTTGTTCGAGTCGACTCGATCCGGCAGCAGTCAGATTTGGGTGATCAATCCTTACGGCGGCGAAGCGAAGCAGCTCACGAAGATCAGTACTGATGCTTCGACAGCCACCTGGTCCCCTGACGGACGGCATATCGCATTTGTCTCAGCCGTCTATCCGGAGTTTTCTTCACTGCCGTTCGCTGAGAGCGACAAGGCCAACAAAGACAAGGCCGAAGCAATCGCGGCATCACCGGTCAAGGCTCGCGTTTTTAAGCGTCTGTTCTATCGCCACTGGGACAGCTATGTGGAAGACAAGCGTCAGCATCTGTTTGTGATTGATCTGACTGAAGATGTCCCGGGCGAACTGGTCGCCAGCGAACCTCGCGATGTGACTCCTGGCGATCGGGATTCGTATCCGACTTCCTCTACGTTCTCTTCGACGCAGGACTTTTCGTTTTCCCCTGACAGTACTCATTTGGTCTTTACTGCCGTTCCGGCCACTGATGAAGCGTGGAGTACGAACTACGACTTGTGCCGTGTTCCCATCACTGGTGGCACAACCGAATGGCAGACGTTGACAGCCGCTAATCCGGCGGCCGATGGTCATCCGATGTTTTCTTCGGATGGAACAAAACTGGCCTGGCGTGCTCAGCGAAAACCCGGTTACGAAGCGGACAAGTGGGAGATTGTTGTCGCTGAATGCAATCTCGACGGATCGTTAGCAGGAGAACCGTCTTCGCTGACACCGGATATTGATTTGTCTTTTGATGAGATCGTATGGCGTGGAAACGACCAGATCATCACGACCGCAGAATCCAATGGTTCGAAGCCGATTTATGCGTTGACCGTGAGCCGTCCCAATATTGCAGAACGAGCTCAGTCCGTGGGGACTTCGATGAATCTCAGCATCTCCGCCGACGGTACGGTGCTGGTCTGCAACAACAGTCGCCTGTCGCATCCGGCCGAAGTCTTTGCCGTGCAGCTCAATGAGCAGTTCCTGCGATCCAAAGCTCCGGGCGTGAATCTGTCAAAGATGAATGAGAAGCTTCTGGCGGAGCTGGCTCTTCCCGCAGCCAACAGCATCACCGTCAAAGGCGCTGATGATGATCCGATGCAGATGTGGATTCTGACACCGCCAGGTTACGACGAATCAAAGAAATGGCCGCTGGCATTTCTGGTTCATGGAGGACCTCAGGGAGCATGGTCGGACAGTTGGAGCTTCCGCTGGAATCCTCAGATCTGGGCGGCTCAGGGCTATGTCGTGGCCGCACCGAATCCTCGTGGAAGCACCGGTTTCGGGCAGAAATATACCGACCAGATCAGCGGCGACTGGGGTGGTCGCTGTTATGTGGATCTGATGGCCGGGCTTGCATTTATAGAACAGCAGGCCTACATCGACACCGACCGCATGTTCGCTGCCGGAGCGTCATTCGGCGGTTACATGATGAACTGGTTTGAAGGCAACACGACGAAGTTCAAGACGCTCGTCAATCACTGCGGCGTTTACAACTTCGACAGCATGTATACCACGACCGAAGAATTGTGGTTCGACGAGTATGAACACGGTGGTCCTCCATGGGGTTCAAATCGTGAATCTTACGAAAAGCATTCACCGCATCGACTGGCTGCAAATTTTAAAACACCGATGCTGATCATCCACAATGATCTCGACTTCCGAGTTCCCGTGAGTGAAGGGCAGCAGGTCTTTACAGCGCTGCAGCGTCAGGGGATTCCCAGCAAGTTCATCAACTTTCCGGATGAAGGACACTGGGTGACCAAGCCTGCAAACAGCCGCTACTGGCACAACGAGATCTTTCTGTGGATCAAGGAATACTGCCCTCCGGGACCGAAGCCCTGATCGATTGTTATGGCTAATCAGCTCCCCCACGGCGATACTCCTGCCAACCGCATCCTGCCTGTAGGTTATTGAGTTCTTTCGGGATCAATCCCATGAATCGTCTATTTGTTGCAGTCCTGTGCCTTGTTGCCACCGCCGTCGGCTTTGCTGGTGCGAAGACATGGAGCGCAGTGGATGATAATAAGAAGAGTGCTGCCGAGCGTGCTCGGCAGGACTTTGAACTGATGCGACTGTTTGCCGATGCTTACGAGCAGATTGATGGCAACTATGTCCGTGAAGTGAATCAACGTGAACTGGTCAATGCGGCGATTCAGGGCATGGCCAGTCATCTTGATCAATACTCAACGTATGTCGCCCCGGAGGATATGACGAAGTTTGAACAGCATCTGGAGCAGGAGTTTGTCGGCATCGGTATTCATGTCAATGCGATCGGCGGACGACTTGAGGTTGTCAGCCCGTTGCCTGGATCGCCGGCATTTCGAGCTGGCCTGCGGTCCGGTGACGCGATTGTGGAAATCGACAGTAAGTCCACCAACGGCCTGACACCGGCCGAAATTGGCAAGATGCTGGCTGGACCTCCGGGACGACCGGTTGTCGTTGGGGTTCGCAAGCATGGTTCTGAAATGACTGAGCAGGTCACAATTGTTCGTGAGCTGATTCAACTTCCGACGGTCGTCGGGATCTCACGTGGTGAAGATCAGCAATGGAAATTCATGTTGAAGGACGAGCAGAAGATCGGCTATGTCCGGATTACTCATTTCGCCCGCAACACTGCCAGTGAACTTAAGGCCGCTTTGGAGACGCTGAATGCTCAGGAGGTGAAAGCTCTGGTGCTCGATCTCCGTTCTAATCCCGGCGGTCTGATGGACGCCTCGATCGAGATGGCCGACATGTTTCTCGACAGCGGATCGATCGTCAGCATGAAGGGACGAGCAGTTCCCGAGAAGAAGTGGAAAGCTCGTCCGGGAAATACAGTGACGAATGTCCCATTAGCGGTACTCGTGAATCGACTGAGTGCATCGGCCAGTGAAGTTTTGAGTGCGTGTCTGCAGGACAACAAGCGAGCCACAATCATTGGCGAAAGATCATGGGGAAAAGGCAGTGTGCAGAATGTCGTACCGATGGAATCTGGTCGCAGTGCTCTGAAGATCACAACGGCCAGCTACTTTCGTCCGAGCGGTGTCAACATTCATCGCTTCCCCGACTCAAAGAAGGAAGACGACTGGGGAGTAAAACCTGATGAAGGGCATCTGGTTGAACTTAACAAAGAGCAATGGCAGGAGTGGGTGAAGGCTCGCGAAACGGTCGACATCCATTATGGTCAGACCGGCGAATCTGCAACGCCGCCTTATGTGGACGCACAGTTGGAGCATGCAACGTCTCACCTGCTGAGTCAGCTCAACACGACCGCCGAAACCGCCCCGCCAGCGACGCCGTAGTGGAGTTGTAGCCACCGATCCTCGCGCCAGAAGGGGGCGACAATACACCGAAGCCAGCCGTCATTCCTCACCGAGTGAACCCGGTGGCGTGGACTTAAGCTCGACATTCCACAATGGAGTTTGTCCAGAGGTGTCAAACATTTGGTACTGCAACGAGATTCAGTGGGACAACTGCCGTGCTCATTTCGCCTCGTAGAGGCGGCAGCAGGTAGCCCCAGGCTTTAGCCTGGGGAAGACGATTGAAAATGAACATTGAGCCGTGAAACGCCGACAGCAATGTGTTGATATAGTTAAAAAAAACATCGCTGTCGCCGTTTCACGGCTATTGGATCGTGTTTTCGCCTCCCACCCCAGGCTGGAGCCTGGGGCTACATGCTGCCGCAGCTAAGCTGCGAAACACAGCCCGAAACAACAAACCAAAACTTGCTCAATCCCAAGCGATGTCACCCCCGATTTGTGCCACCCCAGGCTTGCCCCCATGGAGCAATGATCTCAACCAGATTCGAAGATTTTTCCGTGATGTCACGTCACTGAGGAGCTTGTCTTCGCAGGGCGATGATCAACGCCGAACTCCCTTAAGTGCACGCCATTCGGACCAACCCGGTGGCGAAGCTTGCAAGAGAGCAATAACTCCGCGTTAATGATGCGAGTGTTGCTCATCCGGGAACTGACCGTTCTGCACTTCCTGAATATAGCCACGAACAGCATTCAGGGCATTGCTGCGAAGGTCACCGAATTGCTTCAGGAAGCGAGGCTTGAAGCCGGGGTTCAGACCCAGCATGTCCGGACCGACCAGAACCTGCCCGCTGCAGCGAGCACCAGCACCGATACCGATCGTTGGAATGCTGAGAGCCTCCGTAATGCGGCCAGCGATGTCTTCAGGCACCAATTCCAGCACGATGGAGAAGGCTCCTGCGTCTTCCGCAGCGCGGGCGTCATCGAGCAGTCGTTGTTCATCACGCTGAATCTTGCCCATGCCACCGAGTTGTCGAACGGCCTGCGGTCGCATGCCAATATGCGCCATCACAGGGATCTCAGCGCGACCAATCCCCCGAATGGTTTCCGACTGGATCGCTCCGCCCTCCAGTTTGATCGCATCAGCGCCGGTTTCTTTCATGATGCGACCGGCGTTTTCAACGGCTTGCTGAGGACTGACCTGGTAAGACATGAAGGGCATGTCCACAATCACCAAAGCCCGTTGAACGGCGCGAGCAACCAGTTCGCCGTGATAGATCATCTGATCGAGAGTCACCGGAAGCGTCGTTGACTTGCCCTGCACCACCATCGCGAGGCTGTCACCGACAAGAATGCTGTCGACTCCGGCTTCGTCCATGATCCCGGCCCAGAGATAATCATAAGCCGTCAGCATCGTCAGCTTCTGGCCACGTTCGGCCGCTTCGCGAAATGCTGGCACCGTCATTTTGCGGGTGGGTGTCTTCATGAGATTCCGGGCGTCCTGAGTTTCGTCAAAGAGGATCGTCTGCGTCTTGCCACAGAAGGCAATGGAAGTGCCTCGGCGTCCGGACACTTCGAATCAAAGGGTGTTCAACGCACGCGGCAAATTCCTCCAGAGAATTCCTGCGTAGCATGTGATGTTCTCCAGCTTCATCACGGATGGCATCATACGCCGTCATGCTGTGGGCGTATTCGGCTGTTCCGGCAGCCTCGCTGATTTTCTCAGGAGTTTGCCTCACACAGATGTGCGAGCGGCACAAATACGCAGTTGCCCGCGGCTTGCCGTTAAACGATGCCCGCGATTGACAGGCGTACCAGGCGCCGGAGACGATCCCAGCGACTGCAATAGAGAACAATTGCAGCAGGCACCATCCCCGTTTGTCCGTTCAGCCGGGCATCAGTTTCCGCGACCAGCGAACAGCCCAAAGAGACCGCTCTTCTTCTTCGGAGCTTCGTCTTCCTTCTTTGGTCCTGATTCCCCGGAACTCAGTTGTCGCACCATATCATTGATGCTGCGAGTCAAACGAGCTTTCGGGGCGAACTGACACAGCGGTGCGCCGGTATTGCGAGCACCGACCATGGTGGCGTAATCATTCGGAAGTTGCCAGAACACACTGCGGCCGATGGTTTCGAGAGCTTTCGTCAGACTGATGTCTGCATCTTCGAGACCCATGCGGTTCACAACAATCTCGACCTTCTCTTTGATCGCCGGGAAGTTGTCCAGGAACTGCGTGATGCGCACAACGTTTCGCAGGCATGACAGGTCCAACTGAGTCACCAGCAGAACTTTGTCCGAGACCTCCATGGCCGACAGATCGAGTTTGCCGAATGACTTGCTTACGTCAATGATCAGATGCGAAAACGTCGCCTTCAACAGAGCCAGAATTCGTCGCAGGTCATCCGGCTTCATTGCGTCACCGGTTTCCAGTTCCACAGGACGAGGCAGCAAATACGCTCCGCAATCGTGACGAGTCAACGAGCGTTTCAAAAGGCCATAGTCGAGACGAGAGATATTGTCGGCGACGTCGCGGATCGTGTATTCCGGAATAATATCCAGCCACACGTCGGCATCACCCAGAGTCAGATCCAGGTCAATGATCACCGGGGAATTGCCAGGATCCTGTGCCAGCGATGCTGCGGCATTAACGACCAATGCCGTACTGCCAACGCCACCACCGACACCCGCAATCGAAATAATCTGGCCAACTCGACCGGCCCCTTCACCGGAAGATCCGCCCATGGACACGCGAATTCTGTCGAGCGCTGCGATGAAATCATCCAGCAGCAACGGCATGTTCAGAAACTCGCGAGCCCCATTTCGCATGGCCTGCAGAATCAGGCTGCCTTCGGTTGAACTGCTGACAACCAGGACGGCACAGTTTGTGACAGAGCGGGAAACTTCTCCAACCAGTTGAATCGCTCGTGCATGATTGGAATCAATATTCACCAGCGCGATGTCAGGCTGCGTCTGGCGAACAACGTCCATGAAGAATTCATAACGGGAACATTCGGCTTCAAGCCAGACTGTATCCACGCCCAGCAGCATCGTCTTGAGCGAGTTGCGTGAGCGTTCATCCGGATCTACCGTCGCCAGTCGCAATACGCTTTTCATAGGAGTTCTCAACTTTGAACAGGTGTACCGGGTAACCAGTCAGGAGACAAGCTCCTGACTCACACAACAGAATCAGCAAACCACTAACATAGATCAAACACTACCGCATCGTCGGAGAGATCAATCCTGAACCTGCTGATCGAGCAGGACTTTTCTTTGCGGCAGGCGGAGAGGCCGTCCCAGCTGACGGAACTCGGGAAGAACTCGCCGGAATCGCGTTCGTCTGTTTTTCGGACGGACTCACGTTTGTTGCACCTGTCGGACTCGACTTCGCGTTGCCAGGTACACAATCCGCTCCTGACTGGCAGTTCTGGCAATTTGGATTGCGGCAATGTCCACCCAATCCAATGACCCCGCCCTCACACTGTTGGCATTCGTCTCCCACCTTGGGAACTTCCAGAAGGCCATGGAAGAAGAGTTCGCGGTCAACCGGTGTATCAGTAAACGTCCCCGGGCCACCCGAGGGCAATTCTCCAGCCTGCATTGGAGCCACGTACTCGGGCGTCACCAGAATCACCAGTTCGGTTTCAGACTCCGTATTGTTTTTACGACTGAACGCTGCGCCAACGTAGGGCAATTCACCGAAGAATGGAACTTTCTGAGACGAGCTGTTCTCGCGACGCGATACCAGTCCGGCAATCACGAGTGCCTCGCCAAAGTTCATTTCCACCTGCGTGTTCGCGCTGTTCGTTTTAAAAGCACTCGTCGTCGTACCGTTAATCGTTACGGAATTTGCGAAGTCTCTGTCTCGAATGATCGTCTCGACTTCCAGCCGAACGCGACCATTGCCCAGGATGTACGGCACAGCATTCATTTGAATCCCGAACTCGCGGAATTCCACCCCAGTTGCCCCGAGACCGGCAGCGACCGGAACCGGCATTTCACCACCGCTCAGAAAGTTGGCCGGGCGACCATTGTGAGTGACGATCATGGGTGTGACATGAGACTTCAGAAGTCCCTCGTCCAGCATCGCCTGTACGAATCCGTTGAAAACACTATTCGGACGAGTCAACCCGTACGACACAGTTGTACTTCCAAAGCCGGAGTATTCAATCAGGTTTCCTGTACCGCTGGAGGTCAACGTTTGGATCGGTGTGATCGGTCCCGGTGTGCTCACAAGGAAGCCATCTGCTCGAACCAGCCCGAAGTTCATCCCGAGTTGGCGGAACTTGGTACGCTGTACTTCAAGGACTGTGCATTTCAGCAGGACCTGCTGCACACCACCGGTCTTCATGTGATTCAGCACATCTGCATAAAACTGCTCAGCGATCGCCTGGATTTCACTGATGTTCTCCGGCTTGGAGACCCAACCATCCAGACGAACCGCCGTGTCGCTGATTTCTTCAACGGCAATGGAGTCATTCGGATACAGTCGGCGAATGAAAGATTCCAGATGTCGCACGTCACCGCGAACAAGGACTTCGACGGAATAATTCTGATCGTTTTCATCAACGATCGTGATCGTGGTCACACCGGCCTTCAACGCAAA
>JBIIIF010000241.1:0-10644 GCA_044235005.1 Planctomycetaceae bacterium
AGATTCCACAACCACTTTGAGGAAATGGATCTTCGAAGTCCTCAGAAGAAGACGGCAGCTCGCAAGGTTGTGCGTG
Organism: Planctomycetaceae bacterium; assembly: GCA_044235005.1. Taxonomy (GTDB): domain Bacteria; phylum Planctomycetota; class Planctomycetia; order Planctomycetales; family Planctomycetaceae; genus SXXK01. Next base: position 77 of record JBIIIF010000241.1, read on the forward strand.
AGAGCTGGATTCTTGTTGAAGACGTGATTGATCGCGAAGACCATCGCCTGAACAGCATGAAGCGTGGCGACGAACTGCCGAGCGGCGTGCTGCAGATGGTGAAGGTTTACGTTGCGTCAAAACGTCAGATTTCGGTCGGGGACAAGATGGCCGGTCGACACGGGAACAAGGGGGTTATCTCCAAGGTTCTGCCGATCGAAGACATGCCGTTCCTTGCTGACGGAACTCCTGTGGACATCATCCTTAATCCACTGGGTGTACCGAGTCGTATGAATGTCGGGCAGATTCTTGAGACTCACCTTGGCTGGGCTGCTGGAAAGCTTGGCTACCGAGCTATCTGTCCGGTGTTTGATGGGGCTGGTGAAGACGAAGTTAAGGAAGCGTTGCGGGAAGCCGGATTGCCTGAGGACGGCAAGGCGTTTCTGCATGACGGTCGTACCGGTGAGAAGCAGGAGCAGCGAACTACGGTTGGCTACATTTATATGCTCAAACTTCATCACCTGGTTGATGACAAAGTGCATGCTCGTGCCACTGGTCCTTACTCGCTCATTACCCAGCAGCCACTGGGCGGTAAGGCCCGCTTCGGTGGTCAGCGATTCGGAGAAATGGAAGTCTGGGCGTTGGAAGCCTACGGAGCGGCTTACATTCTTCAGGAGTTGCTCACCGTGAAGAGCGACGACGTCGAAGGCCGAACGAAGATTTATGAAAGCATGGTCAAGGGCGAGAATACTCTGGAAGCAGGGACTCCGGCGAGCTTTGACGTGTTGAACAACGAAATTCGTGGTCTGTGTCTTAACCTGCAGCTTGAAAAGGCTGTCCACTGATTCTCAAGGGAATCTTTGGGTCTGGCTGAGTGTGGCTTGCAGGACAGTCGCAAGCATTTCTGATTACAGATGGCGATCTCTGTCCCGGGGTTTTCCGGGGCAGAAGCTGTTTTGAACCTCCACTTTAGAGGAGATTCTGGCGTGAGTGTCAGCGAAGGTACATTTGATCGAGTCAATGACTATGCGTCTGTGAAAATCAGTCTCGCGAGTCCCCACGACATTCGCAGTTGGTCATTTGGCGAAGTCAAGAAGCCTGAAACGATCAACTACCGAACCTACCGCCCCGAGCGCGATGGTCTTTTCTGTGAGCGTATTTTCGGGCCTGAGAAGGACTGGGAATGTGCTTGCGGCAAATATCGCGGCATGAAATACAAGGGCATGATTTGCGATCGTTGCGGCGTTAAGGTGACTCACAGCCGCGTGCGCCGCAAGCGTATGGGACATATCGAACTGGCTGCGCCGGTTGTGCACATTTGGTTCTTCAAGTCGATGCCAAGCCGCCTCGGTGCGCTGCTGAACATGAAGACCACGTCCCTTGAGAAGGTCATTTACTTCCAGGATTACGTGGTTATTGAGCCCGGTGACACTCCGCTGAAGAAGTGTCAGATGCTGACTGAAGAGGAAGCTCGTCAGGCACGTCGTGATTACGGTGACGGCAATTTCGAAATCGGCATGGGTGCAGAAGCGATCAAGAAGCTTCTGGCTTCAATGCGGCTGGCCGAATTGTCAGGTGAATTGCGCACTGAACTGGCCAAGACCGGAAGTCAGCAGAAGAGCAAGGATCTGATCAAGCGGCTGAAGATTGTGGAAGCCTTGCGTGACAGCGAGAACAAGCCAGAGTGGATGGTGCTGGACGTAATTCCGGTCATTCCACCAGACCTGCGTCCTCTGGTATTGCTGGATTCCGGTAACTTTGCGACGAGCGACCTGAACGACCTTTATCGCCGTATCATCAACCGTAACAACCGTCTGAAGAAGCTGGTTGACCTGAATGCTCCGGAAGTAATCGTTCGCAACGAAAAGCGAATGCTCCAGCAGTCGGTTGATGCGTTGTTTGATAACAACCGCTGCAAGCGTCCGGTGCTGGGATCATCCAATCGTCCGCTGAAATCGCTGACGGATATGATCAAGGGCAAGCAGGGCCGATTCCGCGAGAACCTTCTCGGTAAACGCGTGGACTATTCGGCACGAAGCGTGATCGTGGTAGGTCCGGAACTTAAGCTGCATCAGTGCGGTCTTCCGAAGAAGATCGCACTGGAGTTGTTCCAGCCATTCGTAATTCGACGGTTGAAGGATTTGGGACACGCCGACACGATCAAGAGCGCGAAGCGTATGCTTGAACGTCGCGACGAGGACGTGTGGGATATTCTGGACGAGGTGATTCGCAATCATCCGGTTCTTCTGAACCGAGCTCCAACTTTGCACCGAATTGGTATTCAGGCGTTCGAACCAACGCTGGTTGAAGGAAACGCGATCCGTTTGCATCCGCTGGTGTGCAAGGGATTCAACGCTGACTTCGACGGCGACCAGATGGCGGTGCACTTGCCGTTGTCCATGGAAGCGCAGATTGAAGCGACGACATTGATGATGTCGACGCACAACATTTTCAGTCCTGCCAACGGTGCGCCGATCATCAGTGCGTCGCAGGACATCGTGATGGGTTGTTACTACCTCACGATGAAGCGACTCGATCGTCCCGGACAGGGGATGGTGTTCGCGTCGGCTGAAGAAGTCTTCATGGCGTTTGCCCAAGGTAAGGTAAACCGTCATGCGACAATTCGTCTGCGACTGCCTCGTGGTAAGCGAGTCAAGGGCGAAGGCGCAGAGACGTTCCGTCCGGGCGGGCTGATTGAGACATCTCCGGGGCGTGTCATGTTTAATGACATCCTGCCGAAGAAGATGTCTTACTATAACCAGACGCTGGGCAGCAAGGATCTGGCCCGTGTGATTTCAGACTGCTATCTGGAGCTTGGTCGTCGTGAGACGATCGAACTGCTGGACCGCATGAAGAGCGCGGGTTTCCGAGCTTCAACGGAGAGCGGTTTGTCGTTCGGCGTGAGTGACCTGAGAACAGCTCCGAACAAGGAGAAGGTCATCGGCGAATCAGAAAAGGCAGTTCTGAAGCTGATGAAGAACTACGAACGCGGGATCATCACGAATCAGGAACGCTACAACAAGGTTCTTGACATCTGGACTCATGCTCGTGAAGAGATTACGAAGTCCATGATGGAACAACTGAAGGACGACGTGCGTGAAGAAGGCGCATACGTCAACCCGATCTACCTTATGGCGCATTCTGGTGCTCGAGGCGGTGTCGGACAGATTCAGCAGTTGGCCGGTATGCGTGGTCTGATGGCCAAGCCGAGCGGCGAAATTATTGAAACTCCGATTAAGTCAAACTTCCGAGAAGGTTTGTCGGTGCTGGAATACTTCAGCTCGACACACGGTGCTCGTAAAGGTCTGGCTGATACGGCTCTGAAGACGGCGGACAGCGGTTACCTGACCCGTAAGCTGGCGGACATCTGCCAGAATATGGTCATCACGATGCACGACTGCGGCACCACAAAGGGCCTGACTCGCGGGGTCGTTTATCGTGGTGAGAAGGTTGAAGTGGGTTTGGCGGACGCGATTCGTGGTCGAGTCAGCCGAACAAACATCGTCAACCTGATTACCGAAGAGCCGATCGTTCGCGAAGGTGACCTGATTACCGTCGAGAAGGCTCGAAAGATCGAAGAGATGGGTCTGGAGCGAATTCAGGTTCGCAGCCCAATGACCTGTGAATGTACCCTGGGTCTTTGCCAGCAGTGTTACGGTATGGACCTTTCGACGGGCGATCTTGTCGAAATGGGTATGGCTGTTGGGATCATCGCAGCACAGAGTATCGGTGAGCCTGGTACTCAGCTTACGATGCGAACGTTCCACATCGGTGGTGTGGCGTCCAAGGACGTCGAAACCAGCGAGTTGTTTGCGAAACGAGCTGGTCAGGTACGATTTACTCGTATCCGCAGCGTTATCAACGCGGAAGGCCGTCAGGTCGTTCTGGGTCGAAACGGTGAGATCAGCATCGTAGACGATCGCGGTCGCGAAGTTGAAAAACAGCGAGTACCAAACGGTGCGGTGCTGTCGGTGACAGAGAATCAGCAGGTCAAACCAAACGACGTGCTGTGCACCTGGGACCCGCACTCCATTCCGATTATTGCTCAGGTTGGCGGTCGCGTTCGACTCGAGGACTGCGTCGAAGGTCAGTCGATGCGTACCGAGAAGGAGCAATCCGGCACGATGCGTCGTACGATTATGGAGCACAAGGCGGGGCTTCATCCGCAGGTCATTGTGGAAGATGGGAACGGCAAAATTCTCGACTTCTACTATCTGCCGGAAGGTGCGAGTCTGGACGCGGAGGAAGGCGGCCATATTTCCGCCGGTACCGTCGTTGCAAAGACGCCTCGAGAATCAACCGGTACTCAGGACATCACCGGGGGTCTGCCACGCGTGACCGAACTGTTTGAAGTTCGAAAGCCCAAGGACCCGGCGGTCGTTGCTGAGATTGACGGAGAAGTCGAGTTCCCTGCTGAGAAGAAACGCGGTAAGCGAATCGTTCTCGTGAAGGGTGCCGACGGAACTGAAGTTGAGCACGTGATTCCTCACGGCAAAGACTTGCAGGTTCATCCGGGCGATATGGTTAAGGCCGGTGACGCGCTGGTGCGTGGTCCGCTTGTTCCGCAGGACATTCTTCGGGTCAGCGGCCCGGAAGAAGTCCAGCAGTACCTGCTTCACGAAGTTCAGAATGTCTATCGTGCCCAGCGTGTGGAAATCGACGACAAGCATATTGAGATTGTCATCGCCCAGATGCTTCGCAAAGTTCGAATCGACAGTGTCGGTGACACTGATCTTCTGCCTGGTTTGCTGATTGATAAGTTTGAACTGAAAAAGATTAACGACTCGCTGGAATCCATGGGTAAGGTCACGGATCCAGGTGGATCGGACTTCGAAATCGGTGATCGCGTGCTGTTAACTGATATCGAAGCGGTTAACTCTGAAGTCAGCAAGCCGATCAAGTACACGTCGCTGAAGCGTGCCAAGGCAAGTCCTCAGTTGTTGGGGATTACCAAGGCGGCAGTTTCCAGCGAGAGCTTTATCTCTGCCGCGAGCTTCCAGGAGACCACTAAGGTTCTGACAGAGGCAGCTCTGGGTGGAAAAGTGGATAATCTGGTTGGTTTGAAGGAAAATGTGATTTTGGGGCACCTGATTCCGGCTGGAACAGGGTTCCATCTTCATCAGGATGCTCAGGTTAGAATTCACGATTCCGCTTTGCGAGAACAGGAAGAGCAAAAAGCTCGGATGGCTGCGGCTCGTAAGGATTTGATGGGGAATTCCGAGTTGCAGGCTCGCCGCGTTGATCCGGACCGTCCTTCGGCACCTTCACTGGCGGATTTGACACCGGATGATCCTCTGTGATCAGCGAATTAGAGTGATCGAAGACATGCAAGGTTGACGATCAGGGGAATCGTGGATAAAGTGCCGCGTTTTCCGCGTTTCACGGTATGAGTGGTTTCAGCGTATTCAGTTTCTGGTTCTTCTGCTTTTGTCTGGCGATATATGCCCACCATTAATCAATTAATTCGGAAGCCCCGAACACAGCAGTCCACGAAGTCAAAGACCCCAGTTCTTGAGGGTTGTCCTCAGAAACGCGGTGTGTGTCTTCAGGTAAAGACTGTGACTCCGAAGAAGCCGAACTCCGCGCTCCGAAAGGTAGCCCGTGTGCGTTTGTCAAACGGAAAAGAAGTCACGGCTTACATTCCTGGTGAAGGCCACAATCTTCAGGAACACTCGATCGTATTGATCCGCGGCGGTCGTGTACGCGACCTGCCGGGGGTTCGATACAAGATCATTCGTGGTGTTCTCGATACGCTGGGCGTTGCTGACCGCCGACAGGCGCGTAGCTGCTACGGTGCGAAGCGTCCGAAGGGTGGCGGTGCAGCCGCTGCTGCTGGTGCTAAGAAGAAGAAATAGTGGTTGTTTGGGACTGACCGGCTGTATGTGGCTGTCGGGCTCTTCGATCGCTTTGGGTCATCGTGTGGTTCGTTGGTGCTTTCTGTAGTTGTGTAATTGAGAGTTTGTTTCGATGGTTAAGAAGTTTACGGCTAGTCGCAAGCAACTGAAGCATGACACTCGCTTTAACAGCTTGCTGGTCTCCAAGTTCATCAATTGCCTGATGTACGATGGCAAGAAGAGCGTTGCGACTGGAGCCTTCTATCGAGCGATGGATCTCGTCAAGAAGCAGCTCCCGAATGAAGACCCTTTGAATGTCTTCCTGTCAGCCGTTGATAATGTGAAGCCAGCCATTGAGGTGCGTTCAAAGCGAGTTGGTGGTGCAACCTACCAGGTTCCAACTCCTGTTAATCCTCGTCGTCAGCAGGCATTATCCATTCGATGGATTCTGGAAGCTGTTCGTGGCCGTAAAGGACGTCCGGTTGACAAGTCTTTGGCTGAAGAACTGGTAGCTGCGTTCCGCCGTGAAGGTGCGGCGATGAACAAGCGAGAAAACGTGCACCGTATGGCCGATGCGAACAAGGCGTTCTCCCACTTCGCGTGGTAGGCACCTTTGCTGTAGCCTGAATACTCAAAGCCAGTTTGACGAAAGTCGGCCGGCTTTTTTTTTTGCGCAGCGGTTTGTAATCGTGGACTGAGCGACGGTGAGGCGAGTGGTGTGCACACCGTCTGGACTGATTTTGTGTCATGCGGCAGGGATGCGCGATACATCTTGAGGCCCGGATTGCGTTACAGCTTCGTGCGCGGGACTACTGAACTCAGTCCGCCATCGACTCCGATTGTTTGACCTGTGACCCATTTGTTTTCAGGGTTTAGCAGCCAAGTGATCGCGCTCGCGACTTCCTCTGGCGTTCCGGGCCGGCTGATTGCGTGCAGTTGGGATGAAGCAGTCAGCGATGTTTCGGATTCGCAGATCTTTCGAGTCAGTTTTGATTTGATGAGGCCGGGGGCTACGGCGTTCACTCTGATTCCCCGGCTTGCATACGTCGATGCCGCCGAGCGCATGAGTCCCAGAATTCCTGCCTTCGCGGCCGCGATTGCTTCATGATTGGCGAGGCCGATTGAAGCGGCCGCGGAGGAGATCAGTACGATTGATCCTCCTTGTTTGTTCATTGCCCTGGTCGCGGCCCGCACGATGTAGAATGATGACGTCAGGTTCGTCGTGAGGGTGTCGTGCCAGTCACTGTCAGAAGTGATGTGAGCAGGTTTCAGGAGGAGCGAGCCCATGCAGTTCACGACTCCGTCGACAGATCCGAATCGCTCTTCAGCCTTCTTCATGCAGGCGTCGATTGTGCTGGAGTCGGCAGCGACGGCAATGCCTGTTTCGCATTGGAATTCTCTTTGCGCCACTTCTGCTGCCTGTTCATTGCGTGCGGTGAGGAACAGGTTGGTTCCACTGTTCAGAAGCCGGTATGCGGTCGCTCTGGCAATGTCTGAAGTTCCGCCGAAGATAACGATCGTTTGCGAGGTAGTCATTTGGTGCTCTTCATCAATTCTCTGTTAATGCCACTATCGATTTCTCCTGACTGATCAGTGTGCTGTCAGGCCTTCCAGAAACACGAGAGGATGGTCGAGCATCCATCGCTGCATCTGGAGGGCGTTCGCGATGGCGCTGTGAGATGGAACGGAATGATTAGAACCTGACAGTGGTTTCAGAATCATTACGGTCGTTCCGGGCGTATGTCCTTCAGGCCGCGCATGGAGAGTGACTTCGCAAACGCCGTGAGAATGCTCAACAAGCAGCGAAATCTGAATTGAGTTGTCTGGCTCATCGGACATGGCTTCGGGGAACCTTGCTGAATCTCAGCTTAGTGTTTAAGGGTTGTCAAACGCGCTGCTTGCCACAAATGCAACTGCTTTCATGGCTGTAAGCAAAGGTCAAAGAAGAGACTCGTAGTTCGCGCCGCACGACGACGACTCACCGTTAAGCGCGGGTGCATTTCAGGTGCCCGTCAAAAATCCCATGTCAGTAGTCCGCTTTGAGGTGCGCCAATTAACTGATGATGGACTCCGGGCTTCGATTGTTCGCCCTCCGTGATCGGTTTTGCGGTTTCGCGCTGAGGGCGATCGACTTTGATGGTGGGAGACTGGGCTGACGCCCGGGGAATGGTTCTGTGTTATGGGCTATTGTGTAGTGGGGTGAACGTTTTAATTCATCGGGAAAAAAATTCTCTAGTTCTGTTACACATGAAATCGTTCTGCGGTTCATGTATTGAACGATATGAACGTTTATCGATCAGGAAGTTCAGTTTGTTGTGTCGTGCGAAGGAAGATTACTATGAAGAAGTTGATTTGTGCTGTCATTGGTGGTTTGCTGATCTCATCCTCTGTGCAGGCAGGATCAAAATGTAAGTCGGCTGCCGTGGTGCACCGGACGGCCGTCAGAGGTCATGTTCTGACCTCAACGGCGGTTAGGCCACAGCAGAAGGATGTGGTTGACACTGCAGTCTCCGCTGGTTCTTTCAAAACGCTGGTTGCGGCTGTGAAGGCTGCAGGGTTGGTGGAAACACTTAAGGGAGAAGGTCCATTTACTGTTTTCGCGCCGACTGACGAGGCATTCGCGAAACTGCCAGCGGGTACTGTCGAGTCACTATTGAAGCCTGAGAACAAGGCCAAACTGCAGGCGATCCTGACATATCACGTTGTGCCCGGTAAAGTGATGGCTGCAGACGTTGTGAAGTTGAGTGGTGCAGTAACAGTTCAGGGGCAGCAGGTTGACATTGCGGTTGCAGACGGAACCGTTACAGTCGACAAGGCCAAGGTTCTGAAAACAGACATCGCCTGCTCCAACGGTGTCATCCATGTGATTGACAGTGTCATTCTGCCATCGGACTCAGACATCGTTGATACTGCTGTCGCAGCCGGCTCTTTCAAGACTTTGGCCGCAGCACTGACAGCAGCAGGCCTTGTCGACACTCTCAAGGGACAGGGTCCATTCACGGTTTTTGCTCCAACCGACGAAGCGTTCTCGAAACTGCCAGCCGGAACAGTTGAGTCGTTGTTGAAGCCTGAGAATCGTGAGAAGTTGATTGCGATCCTGACCTACCACGTAGTTCCGGGGAAAGTACTCGCCAAGGACGTGGTGAAACTGAAGTCTGCGAAGACAGTTAACGGGAAAGAAGTCACTGTGAAGGTTGGAGATGCCGGCGTCATGGTCGACGGTGCAAAGGTTGTTGCCACCGATATTGAGACATCAAATGGCGTGATCCATGTCATTGACAGTGTAATTCTGCCGTAGTCATCATGATTAAAAATGTTTGATTTGCCCCGGCTGCACGATGGTCAATCTCGTTCATCCGGGGCTTTTTTATGCGGCCTGCAGTTTGATTTGAATGCTGAGTGCCGACTTTTGTGCCCTGTCAGGTGGCGAGAACAGGGCGACGGCCAAGTCCGGAATTTGAACAGGAGTTAGAAGAAGTGTCCGTTACATTCAGTGATTTGTGTGAAGAGACATCCGTAGAAGATAACTGCTGTATTCGCAGCAGCGGCAACACTGCTGGCCGTATTGCATCTGCGACAGACAACCCTGTCGACCTTGCTGCCATCAAGTCTGCCGTCCGGATCATTCTTCGTGCCGTGGGAGAAGACCCTGATCGAGATGGTCTGCTCGAGACACCTCGACGGGTCGCAAAAATGTATGCGGAGATGTTTTCTGGATTGTCACTCGATCCCGGCCGACATCTGGAAGTGACTTTTCAGGAGAGCTACGACGAGATCGTGCTCGTTCGGGACATTCCGTTTACGAGCATGTGTGAGCACCATCTGCTCCCATTCCGAGGAGTCGCTCATGTGGCTTACATCCCCGACGGAAGGGTGACCGGACTGAGCAAGCTTGCCCGTGTCGTCGAGGAAGTTTCTCGTCGTCCTCAGGTTCAGGAACGGATGACTCAGACGATTGCTGATCTCATCGAGAGCCGTCTCGGAAGCAAAGCTGTTGGAGTGATTGTTCGCGCGGAGCACTCCTGCATGTCGATTCGAGGAATTCGAAAGACAGGCAGTTCCACAGTGACCAGTACGATGAGAGGGGCGTTCCGAACAGATCCAGCGAGCCGTGCCGAATTGATGTCTCTCATCAATATGCCGGAGTAAGGGCTGACGGGGGGTCAGGCACACCTGCGAATGGAGAAATTTGAATGATCATTCAGAAGAAGTATAAGTTCTACGCCGCACATCGCAATGAAACGCTTCAGGATAAATGCCGCAATCTGCATGGGCACCGGTATGGTCTCAAGTGCTTTTTTGAAGTCGAACGAGATGGAGACATCAGTACTCTCTTCGGCGATTTTGATGGGCAGATCGAACCGTGGTTAAAGCAATACTACGACCACGCCATGCTGATCCATGTCAATGACACGTTGTTCGAATCTTTACAACAACACATGCTTCGCACGGGTGAAACGCTGCGGCTGAAGGTGATGGATCGCCCAACAAGCGTGGAAAATCTTTGTCATCTGATGTTCAGTGAGATTACTCAGATGGGTTTTCGGCTGTCATGCCTTGAGGTGCAGGAAACAGACACCTCGACTGTATCTTACAGCCGCGAAGATTGGATCCGCGATAACAGGACATTCGCGCGACCATCCACCGTGCGAGCGTCGGAAACCATCGGTAGCACCTAACCCATCGCAGAGTTGATGCCCCGCAGACAATCACGGCGTCAGTTTTCGAATCGCAGCGGCGATTGCGGAGGTCGTG
>JBIIIF010000043.1:0-34741 GCA_044235005.1 Planctomycetaceae bacterium
ACTCACCGTAAACGCCACCGGCAATCTCGCCATCAGAGAAGTCAACTTCAACAGTACGACAACTACCCGCACCGATGTCTCACTCAGTGATCTCACGACCACCGACAATGGACCGATTAAACTCGTGTCACTCGCTGGCACCGTCACGCTCAATGACGGAGATGCCGACGGTATCAGCGTTAACGCAAATGCCACGCGAGATCCAAACGCTCTCAATTCTCCCGGCGCTATTCTCATCGAGGCTCGCGGAGAAGCCAGTGATGTCGTGATCAATGCCGACATTGTCACATCCAACGGCACAGCGACTGGACGAGGGCACATTACAGTCCTCGCCGACGACGATGTTCGCATCAACGCCGATTTGAGAACCGACGGGACGGCAGGCAACAACGAAGGATCCGTCCAGATTGTCGCCAGAAACCGCTCCGTCAATGGCGCTGGAAGCGATGGCGTCATCATGAACAACAACACATCCATCACAACACATGCAGGGGTCATTCGGATCGTCGCTGATAATGAAGCTGATATTCAGCTCGGTCTGCTCGACACCGTCAATACAGACTTCACCACTGGGGCAGTCAGTCTAATCGCAGAAAGATCGATACTCGACGGACAAGGTGATCTCAATGATCTCAATATCCAGACCGGTACACTCAGAATGGTCGCCGATGCTGCCATCAGCAATGACGCCAATCTGAATGGACTGATCGGAACACAAGACACGGCCAACCTCAATCCCGACGCCAACGTCAATGCCATTGACATTCAGGTCACTACGCTCGCTGCACAAAGTGCAGATGGTATCTATCTGTCCGAAGCTGACGGACTCACCGTAAACGCCACCGGCAATCTCGCCATCAGAGAAGTCAACTTCAACAGTACGACAACTACCCGCACCGATGTCTCACTCAGTGATCTCACGACCACCGACAATGGACCTGTAATTCTGCAAAGCAAATCAGGCTCTATCACGCTCAATGAGGGAGCCGATGCGGATAATAAGACCGTGTCGGCAAATGGTACTGGCGACGTGCTCATCCGAACGCTGGCGGACAATGGCGACATAGTCATCAACGGTAATGGTAATCCGGCTCAAGTTATCAGCGACGGCGGTCATATCACGTTAGTCGCAGGGGACGATATTGATCTCAACGCAAATGTGCGGACAGGGTTTACCGGAACGGTGTACCTGCTGGCATCCAATCGCAGTTCGGATGCAATCAGCGGCGTAGACATGCAGAATGACACATCGATCCTGACTGGTGGCGGCAACGTACGGCTGGTGGCAGACAACGAAGCTGACATTCTGTTAAGCCGTATCAACACAGGATCCGGACACGTAAGCCTGATCGCTGAACGCTCGATTCTGGACAACAATGGGGCCGCCATAAATGTGACGGCGGATGCCCTGAGAATGATTGCGGATGCAAATGTGAATGCCAACGGTATCGTCACTGGATTGACTGAGGACGGGACAGGAACGATCGGAACGGCCTCCGACCTCATTGACACGACAATCACCACGCTGGCGGCGCAAGGTGCTTCGGGTATCTTCGTGGCGGAATCCAACACGCTGGTGACTGGTACCGTTGCCGATGTTTCTATCCAGCAGGTCAACTTCAATTCTCTGCTCAGCGAGCGAACGGATCCACGCCTCGGTGGCGTGACGACGGAAAACAGTTCCGGAATCATTCAAATCGACGTAGAACTTGGCTCGCTAACCGTCAACCAGGGAACCCAGAGCATTACCGGGGCGGGAAAGGTCATTGCCACAGGTATTCTGGCGAAGGGTGACAGAAGCCTGATACACCTGACCGCCACTGAAAACATCATTGTAAACTCAAGCATCATTGCCAGCCTGGATACTGTCGGGGTTGCAGATAATAGAGACGCTGACCTTGACGTTGACGGGGTTCTGGACCAGATTGATAACGATCTCGACAAGGACGGTAAGATCAATAGTGTTGATACTGACGACGACGGCGATGGTCAGCTTGACGCTGTCGACCTGACCCCACTGGGCGAAGGGAGAAGCAGCGGTGAAGTCATCACGGTCACGTCAGCCACAGGAAACATCGACATTTCAAGCGGTGTCATTGTCTCTACTGATGAAGATTGGTCACCATGGCGACAAAGCAATGTTCCAGGCTCGGTCTTTAACGATACGACGTCAGACCGCATCATTGTTGTGGCGAACGCAGACCGGACACTTTCCAATGGAGTGGTGACCTTCGGCGAGGATGTAACGCTTCGAACCGATGGAGGTGTTGCGAAGCATTGGTCTCTGAGACCGCTGCCTTCCCGAAATGAAGGGACTGCATTCTTTGAATTTGGCCTGAAACAAGTGGATGAGCGGATCGCTGGTGAGATCTCCAATCAGCAGGATTTCTATCAGGGCGTGTTTACTGTTGTGATTGGAGTGGCGGGTGAAGAGAACCTGCGACTGGATATTGACTGGCGTGACGCGATCAATGGAAATATCGCTGCGGGACGAGTCAGCGAATTCAATGGCGGTCGCTTCGACGTCACATCTGATCGGTATCAGTTGATCCGACTGACGGAGGGGAACCAGACGTACGATATTGCCCATCGTTGGACCCTGCAGGAAGTGGGGAAAATGATGAACGATTTCAAGGATGACTTCCCGAATCGGGAAATCGTTCTTGATTTCTCCGTGGCGCATCATGAGTCCATTAACGTTCAAGGCGACTTTGTTCGGCAAGCGGGCCCGGGTGCTGTTGATGAAGTGATTCCAAGTCGACAAATCTCGTCAACAGATGTCGTGACAGAAACTCAAAACCCTCTCACAGGACTGCTGCCGAAAGGGATTAATGAAACTGGCAGTGAACTGGTGTTGAACAGTGATCTGCAGTTCGAAAATGGACTCGCGTTCTTCACCGTGCCTGCCCCGGCTCCGAAAGGCATTCTGGCCCAGACTGTCGACCCACTGCCGATTCCGGTACAGGTGCTTGTTCGTGACCAACCGGTGATTATCACCAACCCTGTGGTAGCACAGGAGCAGGGCTATGCGGCAGCGGCTCAGGTGACTGGAACAGAGGTTTATTTCCGGATGACACAGACGCTCCCGGACGGTACTGAGGTTCCGATCGGCAGCGATATCAAGTCAGAGGCATTCAGTAGTCCCGATGCATTGGACGCGCTGATTCGCAGCAATAATCTTCCCGACGGGACCGGTTACGAGGTGAAGCTGATTCTCGAAACCGGCGGGAAGACCATCGAGCGATCCGTTCTTGAATTCGACATTACCGGCGGGCAACCCCAGGTAACAGGATCAGGCGACGCTGATCTGGAAGAACTGAAACTTGAGCGTCGACCGGACTTCAGGCTTGAGCCAGATCCTCAGCAGCAGGAAGTGCCTGCCGGTAACGACAGTGTCGATGCTGAAGGCTCAACGAATCCGGTAGCGGGCTTGCCCGACGTTGTCCCGGTTGAACTCATCAAAGGGGCCGACTCTCGGGCGGCTTCCAGCGAACCGGTACCGGTTATCGTACCGGTATTGGAAGTTCCTGCCCCGACGAATGAATCTGTTGAAGATGGGATCACAATGACGGAATCGGCTGTCTCTGGTTCCGTGGCATTCGGCATGATCACGTCTATGCAACTGGCCAAGTCGCGACGCCGACAGCGTGAATCAGAATTTGGTATGTCAAAAGCGGCTCGACTATCCCGGCGATTGTCAGGATTAATGAGCGAAGCACAGGACGAGGCTCAGACGGAACTCTAGTCTGAAGTCCTCAAGTCCCCGGGTAAGAATTTCACATCTTTTTTGACGGCAGTGATTACGGGCGAACTCTTATGTCAGGCAACAAGAACAACCAGGGCGGGGCCTCAGGATCAGAAGAAAACTCACGGCCGGAGTTTGGCGATACTCTGGATCCTGGTCTCTTCAAGTCCAGCGGCGTTGGACCAGCCGACCTGAACAGTTCACGGAATGAGAATCTGCCAAAGTCTGAGTCCTCAGAAGAGCATGGTTCCGGTGAACCAACTCCCGATCTTGCAGGAGGAACACTCCTTCCGGAAACGTCGGCCGAGTTCGAGTCGGATCCGGATGCTGAAGTGCTCGACTCCGGCATCACTCATCAATACGAAGAAGATGAGCTGATCGAAGCTTCCGGGAACGCTTATTTCGACGATGAGGATGCCGTTGAAATCGATGCCGAAGAAGTCGCTGAAGCTGAGGTGGCGTCTGAGGACGATGATCTCGCGATTGAGCTCCTGAAGGATCCGTCCCATGCCCCGACCTTTGTCGGAGACAGCTCCGAAGGATTTGACGACGATGTTGAAATTGACGAAGAGTCAGAAGCAGCGGAGTTCCTGAAGGATCCGTCCAATGCCCCGACTCTGGTCGGCGACAGCAGCGAAGACATTGAGGAGGACATTCAGGTCGACGAGGATGAACATGCTGAAGCCTTCCTCAAGGATCCGTCCAACGCACCGACCTTCGTGGGAGACAGTTCCGAAGGATTTGACGATGACGAAGCAGACGTGCTGTTGAAGGACCCTTCCAATGCCCCGACCTATTTGGGGGACAGCTCAGAGGCGCTTGATGATGACGATGATGTGCTGAAGGATCCCTCAAATGCGCCAACATTTGTTGGCGAGAGTGCTGCGCATGACAAGGAAGAATTCTTTTCCCAGTCGATGGGCAGAAATGAAAATGACGAGGAGGCAGAAGAATTTGCTGCTGATGCGAAGGCATCGGACTCCAAAGGCTCCGGTTCACCTCGTCGTCTGAGTTCGCAGGTGTGGGGGATGGGTTCCCGTTTCGGCCTCGATAGTTCTTTGAAGATTCGCAATCGTCCGGTGACCGGCGGAGGTCCGTTCGGCGATTCGCCTGATGCAGATTACGAAATCGTTTCGAAGCTTGCCGAAGGTGGAATGGGAATTGTCTACATCGCTCGTCAGTTATCTTTGAACAGACAACTGGCAATTAAAACACTTAAACCGATGAGTGAAAAAGAGCGAAAGAAGCTTTCCAACGTCAAGATGAGTCAGGTGACTCGGCATCGTCGCGAGATGTTCCTTTCGGAAGCTTTGGTAACGGCCAACCTGGTCCATCCGAATATCGTGCCGATTCATGACCTGTGCCAGACCGCCGACGGCACTCCGTTCTACTCGATGAAGCAGGTGGAAGGGACGCCGTGGAACAAGGTCATCAAGAACAAGACGATAGAAGAGAACCTGGAAGTTCTGCTGAAGGTTGCAGACGCTGTCGCTTACGCCCACCATAACGGTGTGATCAATCGAGACCTGAAACCCGAAAACATCATGCTGGGTGAGTTCGGTGAAGTGATCGTGCTCGACTGGGGACTCTCTGTTCCGGCCCCGGATTCCGGCAAGTCAAAATTTGCGTCGCCGTCCGCCTCGATTGGTGCTGGCACTCCCGCTTACATGGCTCCGGAACTATGGGCAGGGCCACCGGAAAAGATCGGACGTGGCAGCGATATTTATCTGCTGGGTGCGATCCTTTACGAGATGCTGGCAGGCCATCCGCCGCACGCCTTTGCAAATCCATCCGGACGCGGTCAGGCCACCGTTTTCCAGATCATTGATTCGGTCCTTCGCCCCAATGCCATCGTTCCTACACAGGTCAAGGGCGAGCTGATGGATATCGCCATGGAAGCGATGCGGTCACGGCCTGAAGATCGATATCAAAGCGTTCAGGAATTCCAGGTTGCCATTCGAAACTACCAGCGTCACGAAGAAAGCCGAACACTGACAAGTCGCGCTGATGAACTTGTCCAGGGCAAGTCAGGGACGTCAGCCGAGAGCTATTCTGACTACCAGACCGCCTGTGCTCTTTATGAGGAAGCGATCCGCGGCTGGAAGGGCAACGAAAAAGCAGAAGAAGGGCTCTTTTATACTCAGTTGAAGTATGCGGAGCTGGCTTATAAGCGAGGTGACTTCGACCTTGGTCTCCAGATGGTGGGTAGCCGCCGCGCCAAAGAGTTCGTGGCTCTGCGGGATAAGCTGACAAAAGCCAAAACCCGCCGTAATCGGCAGAAGACAATTACGACCGCCTTAATTGCGGCATTCTTTCTCGCGGTCATCGGCGGTGGTTCAATCAGCGGCTACTTCTGGTGGCAGTCGGCGAAGAATCTTGCGGCGCTGGAACAGGCAAGCGGTGACCTGAAAACCGCAAACGCCGCCAAAGATGACGCGTTGAAACTCACGAGAGAAGCGGAGATAGCGAAAACATCAGCCGAAGAAGCCAGTAAGCAGGCAGAGGACAAGCGAGAGAAGGCTGAGATGCTCGCGATGATGGCTGAGCAGAAGGAAATGATGGCCAGCATGAAAGCCAATGAGGCTGACATGAAGGCAATGATGGCCGAGGCAAAAGCGATTGATGCGGAGGCAAAAGAAAAAGCGGCCAATGCAAAGGCCGTCGAGGCACAAATGGCCGCGACTGCAGCAGCTAAAGTTGCCGAAGAAGCAGCCATACAGAAAGCTGCAGCGGAGAAAGCAAAGATCGCGGCAGAAGCTCAGCAGAGCAGGACCGTTCTTGAAACCCAGGTGGCGATCAATGTTCGCAGCGGAACATTCAATCAGGCAGTCGATCTGCTCAAGCAGTTGAGAGAGCAGCCATTTGAGGATCTGAACGCCGATGAACGCGTGCAGCGAATCAAAGAAATCGATGCCCAAATTGAATTACTCAACAAGAAAGATGCAGCCAAAAAGAGTACGACTCAGGCCATGGCTGTCAGTCCAGATGGTTCTGTGGCAGTTTGGGGCAACGTCGATGGAACGCTGGAACTGCGAACCTTTGATCCGACGACGCTGACAATCTCGGAGTTTGCGTCCCGAACGAAGTCACTGGGGTTGACCAGTGCCGTCTCCGACCTCCGACTCTTTGAGTCGAATGCCACTCCAGTAGCCGTCGCGGCTTGTGGAAATGGTATCTTCCTGTGGAACACCGGAGACGACAGCCTGAAGAAGATTTTTGACGCCGGTACCTTCCGGGTGATCGCACTGGAGGTCAAGGGCGACGAACTTCTGGCAGCCCTTACCAATGAGTCACCAGAAAACAACGATGGTGAAATCGTATGCCTCGGATTGACAGACGGAGGTGAGCGGTGGAGGTATTCAGCGGGAACGAAACTCAAGGACATCGCGGTTATCCCGGGCACCTCAACATTGATCTATGCGGGATCCAGAGGCGATTTATCCGCCGACGTTGTCGCGCTGAGCTTTGCAAAGGGACTGCCTAAACAACCACTTGGGCAATTGCGTTATACAACGGAAACCCTGCGTCCGCCGCAGTGTCTGGGAATATCGCCCGACGGAGCATTTTTGGTCATTGGTAATAGTCGCGATGGACAAATTCTGGTTCTGCCAAAATTTGCAGAGTCTGCGTCCGCGGATCCGACAACTTCAGCTCCCGATCAGAAGAAACGCCCGGACAACTTTCCGTTCATGTATGCAACCGAACTTCAGGCACAAAAACGAGTGTTCCAGTACCTGAAGCATTCGCGGCCTGTGACTTCAATTGCCTTCTCCTCATTGGGCAATGACGCCACGAACTCGGGCAACGCCGCTCAGCGAATGATCACGGGGTCAGAGGACCGCACGGTCGCCGTCTGGGCCGTCTCCGGAAATGCTGAACTCTCTCTGGATCGCGCGGATCATCTGGTGGGTCACGGGGCTCCAATTACATCTGCGATCTTCGCTGGCATAACGAATCGCATTGTCATGACAGCATCTCGGGACAACTACAATCGCTTATGGGATCTGGAGACTTACGATTCCAGGAAAGTCGTCGAAGACTTCCTGAAGCTGTCCGAAAAGCCGACCACGACAGCTCGCTCCGCCAATACACTCGAACAACCAGAGAAGAACGAAGACAATGTCTCTGCCCTGAAACGCCGCGCTTTGAGGCTCGGAGCCGCAATCACCACAGGTATGCCGGGGGATGTGACCAGGAATGATGTTGATTCCACAAACCCCCGAATCCTGAAGAGTGATTCCGGCAAGGAATTCCAGGGGCCCGTGATTTCGGTCGACCTCTCGTCCGATGGAACAGTGGCGGTTACCGGTGGAATCGGTGGAACCGCAGTGATGTGGGACTCCGGCACTGGGCAAGTGGTGGGGGACGATTCAGCAACGGCCGCGTCGGCTCGATTCCATGATCGAGGAAACCTGTTTGAGGAGGGCCACAAGTTTAATATGTCACGGTTGATGTTTCTGCCGCCCGACAACAAAGTCCTTCTGACGTCGTCGTTTGACGGAAGCCTGTGCCTGTGGAATGCGAACCCTGATTCTCCTCAGTTTGGAACAGAGCGAACTCGACTGACAGCGACACGGCTGTTGAACACCATTGCCTCATCTCACTCCGGAACATTTCTGGTCACCACGATTGAACCAGAGGGTGCCGGAAACGGTGTGCCAGCATCCCAGGCAGTGCCAGAAGATGCTGCTTCACAAACGGCGGAGACGCAACAGGAGTCAGCCCCAAAAGCAGAAAAGCCGTGGTATGAATTTGCCCTCTGGAATGTGGCTGAAATCATGTCCGGGGCGGCCCCTGTTCCAAGACGCATGGGGCGCTTCCATCGCGACGATTTGACCGCGATATCGGTTTCTCAGGATGACTCAATTATTGCAACGGCCGACCGCGATGGTCAGGTCGCCATCTGGTCTGCTGCTTCTGGAGAACTTCTGACGTCATTCCGTGGCCATCCTCGAAAAACATACATCACAGGATTGGACTGGCTCTCTTCCGAGAGTCTGATTACGGCAGGACTGGATGGCGAAATGAAGATCTGGTCCGTCCAGAGTTCGGAAGTTGATGGGCAGACGAAAATGACTGCAGCACAGGCCTTTTCGTTTCGACGCGACCGATCAATCATTGACCGCATGGTTGTCTCACCCGACCGAACTCAACTTCTGACCATCGGCATTGACCAGACTCGTGGAGCGGCCGGGCCACTTCTGACCTATAGCGTGCGGCTGTGGAAGATCGGTCAGGCTGAGAGCATTGGAAAAATCCAATTGGCGGCAATCGCCCTCGAAAATGAGTCGGGATCATCTATCGAAAGAGTCGTGAGCTCAGCAAGCTGGTCTCCAGACGGAGCTCGAGTACTGTTGGTGGTGCAGGATAGTTTGAAGAGGGGACCAAGTATCGTAAAGGCAGACTCCACTATTCAGATCTGCGATGTCGCAACGAGAAAAGTCGTCGAGGTGCTGACAGCAAAGTCGGAGATTACAGATCTGGCTCAGGGCGGGGATCAGGGGAATCTCCTTGCGACGTTTGACGGAACTGTCGCTCAGCTCTGGAACCTTGCCGATGGTCAGCATCTGATGAGTTGTCGTCCGCAGCGGAAAGTCTCGTCGCTGGCCTTGTCTCGCGATCCGTCGCACAGTGTTCTGGCTATGGGGACGGACTCTCTCCTGCTATTCAACGCCGAAAAGGGCTCCTCGTTTGGCCAGACTCTTGCAAAACTTCCTAAGGCTCATGCGGGTCGAATCTCCGCCCTCGAATTCTCGCCCGTGGCGGCCAACTTTCAGCTTGCAAGTGGCAGTGAGGACGGCTCCGTTTCTATCTGGAAATGGTCACCCTCAGATCAGACTTTGACACTGGAATCGACTTATCCGGGTCGCGGAATTGTCGAAGATGTCGAATGGGCTTCTGACGGCAAAACGGTGCTGGCCGTTCGTGCAAAATCTGGCAGCCTGATTGATCTGGGGACGAAGACGGACTCACCGGTCTTGATCCCTGAATCCATGACGTCGACAACTTTTCACTGCGGTTGTCTCACGGCTTCGGGAGATGCCATTGCTCTCGCGGGCAGTAACGTGGGAAGCGGTAGTAGCGGATTCGTTATGAAGCGCGGTGAGGATGGCGCGTATACGCTGCATGCCGTTTTTGAAGGCCATGGTTTTGGAGGTATCAAGGCTCTGAAATTCATACCTTCAAAGCCCGGAACAGATGCGGCTCCCGGCAATCGCTCTCCTTATCTTGTCTCGGCCGGTGACGATGGTGCCGCGATCCTCTGGAATTGGCGTCCAGATCGGGAATCGTCAGGATTCGCAGCAACAGAAGCCTATCGCTTCATCGCTTTGGATCCGGAAATGACAGACGCACATCGTGGTGCCATCAATGACATTGCCGTGACTAATACCGGCCTCATTGTAACGGGCAGCGAAGATGGCACTGCAGTCGTCTGGCCAAACCCACTGGCTAACTGATCTGCTCGGCTGGACCGTCGTCATCATTCGCCTGTACCGAATTGCCTGCCCCGCCGCTGGAACTAAAGAATCCCTGTGTCGAGGGCGAGCGTGAGGAAGTAGCGGGCTCTGTATCCACGCGCACTGTGGACAGAAGGATCCAGCCAACATCAGGCACAGCCGTGGGCAGCAGAAGTGCGTCCAGAAATCGGAAGGCCGACTCGCGGACATTGATGGACCCTGCGATCAGGAGAGTCGTCAGTTGATCCACCGTGCGATTGCTCCAGAGCTTTGAATTGCCAAATCTGGCGCGGTACTTCGAAGAGTGATCCACGGGCACGAAAAACAGTATCTCTTTGGTCGCCCAGAAACGCTCCACGATGGGATGGATCTCTTCGGTGCTGAGAGAATCCACAACCCACAACAGAGTAGACCCCGGTTCAGAGAATCCCGTCGGGGCCGACGATGGCTTGTCTGCCTTATCAGGTGCCGCTGATGTCGAAACCGGCTGGATCGGCGAACAGTTTTTGTCGGTGAGCTTTGCCAGTTCTCTGACTTCGTCTATCACACTGGCGTTCACGATCAGTCCGCAACGGCGTCTGCGTGAAATGTTCTTCAGTAAGCGCAGGGTCGGCGTTCCCGCACCTCGATTATGAAGCCGAATCGACTCCGTCCAGAAATCCGGATGTATGGTGATCCGATTGCCCCCGGTTCGTTGCTCCAGCGTCTGAGTCAATCGCACGCTCATCCCAAAGTCATCTGAGAGTTGCACACTTCCGACGAGTGGCAAATTCAAATGTCCAAGGTGACCGTGCGCACCGCGAATCTCAACAGTGAATTCGCAGTCTCCTACACTGATCACATCGCCGTCGGTCAGCTTGCGACAGAGGCTCCGCAGACCATTGACGAAAAGCATCGCGGTTTCAGAAACGTTTTTTACTTCCACACCCTCGGGATCGTGCTGGATCAGAAATTGCGGGTCTCCGATGGAGGCATCATCGACCGGGAAGTGGGACCAGTTGCCACAACCGACCAGCGCGCGCTGACCCGGCATCAGTGCTCGGGAAACACCGACGTGCGGACCGCGTGAGATTCGGAGTACGACCAGCATAAATTGGCCAAATGCACAGTAGCCCGCTCTCGCCTTTGCCACAGAAAAGTTCGACTGTTGGCCCAAACAGACGAAGCCTGGCTCCTGGCAGCAATTCAGGGAAGACGGAGTTATGTCCAAATTGACGGGATTGCCCGCTGGCATTCCTCGTGTTTCAACCTGGCACACACTCTATTCTTGGTCGATCCCTGAAAGTGTTGCGTGGATTCTCCAAAGAATTCTTCGAAGCAGGCAAGTTTCGAAAACCAGCCAAAGAACCGTCTATTCCTGCAGGTGTCAGCATTCTGACGGCAGCCGGTATCGAAGCAGAACCCTGTCAAAAAGGCGGCGATATTGGTCGTCAGTAATGACTGAACAATGATTCAGATTCGTTCACACAAGGTTGGCCATGCGATTTTCCACAGGAGGGCCAACAGAAAATCCTATGCTGCCATGCGCAGACATCGCTTACTCGCCAGTGAACTCCTGATCCAACAGCAACTCCTCGCCGAGATCATTGATCTCCGCCTGTTCGCCAGGCTGTTCGAGCTGCTCAAGCTGTTCGAGCTGTTCAACCATCTGGTCCGGCATAACTTCCATAGCTTCGTCGTCGTTGAGTTCCTGCTCTGAGTATTCGGACTCCTCAAGACTCACCGGGCTGACCTCGCCGAGTTCAAAGTCCTGCTCCGCTTCGAATGCGGCGCTCTTCGGGACTTCGGCTTCCGCTTCCGCTTCCGCGTCTGCTTCCGGTGGTTCTTCCGGAACATTCTGCAGAGGTTTCGACTGATCCTGATAGAGTTGCTCTTCACCGGCCGTGTCAGATGTTACTGCCAGCGGAATAGCCCCGTCATAGATTTGCAGGTTGTTATAGGCCATCAGCGAGTTCTTCTCGAGATGCACATTCTTCACCGCGACCGCGTACTCTACGCGTGCCCGGAAGAACTCAATCTTTGCCTCCACAACACGACGCTGCGCATCGAATAGGCGATCGGGATCAATCTTGTCACCGACTTCATCCCGCTGCAGCATCGCTTTGACCACGACCTCTGCCGCCCGAAAGCGGTTCATACTGTTTTCGCAGGCTTCGAAGGCTCGTTCGGATTCACCAACAGCATTCATCACATCGTGTACGACGGCCTTCTGCTGTTCTCGATGGACAGCCCTCTCACGAGAGACCATCAGCTCCGCGTGAGACACAGCGGCGTGAGCCTTCCTGTAGCCAATCGGGATATTAAATTCTGCGCCAACGAACCATTCCTGATTCTTGCCCGCCATCATGTTGCCGACAGCATTGGAACCATCGTAGTCAACCAGATCGTCGCCAAAGCCACGGAATCGATAACGCCCGACAGCATCCAGACGCGGGTTGAGGAAGTTTCGGGCAGCCAGAAGTTCCATTTCCCGCTGCCGCACTTTCAACTGCTGCTTTCGCAATTCCGGACGTCCCATCATCGCTTCATCGGTCACAGATGACCAATCGAAGATCATTTTTGCCTGCTCAGGTTCATCGAGTGGCCGCAGCATTTCTCCGTCAGCAATTGGCAGACCAATCAGAAGCCGAAGACGACGTTCCGCAACCTGCACACCGTCCACTCCGCGAACAGTGCCCCCGGTGCTGCCGTTCCGTCCCTGCGTCCCCTGAACGATTCGGCCTGAAATGGCTTCGTCCACATCGGCCTTGAACCGGAAATACTGCTCTTTGGCCAGTGCGATGCGAATGTCATCGTCGTCCGGATCATTCTCAAGCGTTTTCCATGTTTTCAACGCCTCATTCATCGCCACCGTTTTCGCTTCAAGTTGCCGGTAGGCCAGATACAAGTCCCAGTAGGCATTCACCACGTCACTAACGTAGTCCCTGACAGCCATTTCGAAGTCAACTTGATTGATATCCGTCCCGACTTTCGCAATCAAAATGCCGTTATAGACACCCGGTGCGTTTCCAGGACCCGCGATTCGATTGAACTGGACACCACCACCCTGCAATAAAGGCTGACGAAGCTCTCCTTCCAGATAGTTATCCCACGCATTGGGAAACAAGTTACCCGGTGCGTTGTTGTTGTCGTAATTGGTGACATTACGGAAGGCCATTCGAGAGCCCGTCGCATTCAACTTCGACAACTCATTTGTGTAGTCGTTCGCATCCTGAACGAATGTGTTCGTCCCCCCTGCGAAGAATGAGTTGTTATAGGTCCGGTCGTTATTCGCAAAATTCGCCGTCGACTTAAACTGGGCATCAAACGCACTGAGTGCGGCTTCAGTCCCGAAACGCGGATCCATTTCCTGAAGACCACCAGTAAAGTCCGTCTTCACGACATCCGGATTGCGCAGCACGGTCCCGCCCAGATCGCGAAGCACTTTACTGTTCGCCATTGCGATCCCAAGGACATGCTGCAACTCAACATCCTTATAAAGGATGTTGGCGTAGTCTTCTTTCTTGAATGGAGTCCACGGTTCGGCCGTATAAGATGTCTCGTAAATCTCCGCTTCCGGGTTATCCACTTTCGCGGCAATGCAATCAACTCGACTGGTGTCATTGCCGACCGTCTCGCGCCAGGCCTGCCTCGACGCACATCCAGCACTCAGCAGGCATCCCAATAGCACGACTCTTCCAGGACGACGCAGGCATTTGCGTTTCGCCGCAGAAAACATGCGGGACACCTGAGATTGAATTGATGCAGGTGTATTCATTGAACTTTCCCTCAACGTTGCCAGCGTCTGGATGGTTGGCAGCGCGGCCCCCCCGCGCATGGAACATCACTCCCCTCTAGGAATCGGCATACCCCTGTTCCGATTGCAATGATTTTGACCAATGCAGGAAGAGTGCTCTTTATTTCAGTCGTTTCGATATTGCACGATGTGCAGTTCGCGCCGATTCTGCCGAGCAAATCGGGATTACGGCCCAAACCCTGCGCAAAGGTATGACTTCGTGCCGGAAGCGAATGTCTTCATCGTTTCTTTGAGGCTACTGGAGATCCGCAGATGCGAAACAGAAATGCCAAGCAGCCAGTCCTCTCTCGAGGGGACTGTTTCCTGACAAAACCGATTGGCAAAAAGCAGCATTCTTGACGGGGACGCAATAATCAGGAGTCCAACGAATAGAGCGGCCCGCTAAACAGGGACAAATGGGCCAAATGAGATGGTTGTTGCCGTTTTGCAACGTCTATCGAGGGTTGAATTCCGGGGAAGGTCATGCGAATCATTGGCCCCGGGGGTACTGTTGAGTCAATCTGTGGAAGCGACTGAGGCCCGAACTTCAAGTATTCTCCGCACAGTGCGAGTTGAGGCCGAGTATTCGCTGGATTCCTTTAGACGTTAGCCTCAAGCGTGGCCGCGCACGGAATAAGGCTTGAACTTACTCACCCGACAAAGAATAGAGACGGATATCCTTCACTGGTCAGACCTGTATGCAGAATGCCACTCGAGAGACATTACGGCTGTTTGAATCGCGGCTGTTGACCGCCGAACGCAGTGCGTCGCTTGATATGCCGTTCGCAGAGTTCTTCGACGTCGTAATGAAGGCGTTACAGGCTGCAGGGGAAATCAGCAGTTGCACAGTGTGGCTGTACGCTCATGGAACGGCCGAACGGGTCATTACCACTGAAGAAAGCGTTACTGAGCCACCGGCCATTTCCAGCGTACGCGGCGAACTGGCAGAAGACCGCGTGCTGGTTGAGCAGGAAAATCACAACTCAGGGCGCGTAATCTGGTGCAGCCGTTGTTTCGAGGATATCTCAAGGCACTATTCGCTGTGCCTGGAGGTGCGGACCGACAGTGAACCAAGCGCGAATTTTTTGTTGGGTAATGCGACATTGGCACTTTGTGAGTGTCTGGCCGGTTGGTTTCGTCGAAACCTGATCGTTCGGATGGACGAGAAACTGGCAACTCAAACAGCCATCGCGGAGTTTTGCCAGCGCACATACGCCGCCTTGTCTGCCCATGATTACGGCACGGTCATCGCTTCCGAAATCCGTTTGCTGCTAAAAGCCGATCGCGTCAGCATCATCAATGTTTCGGGAAGCAGGTCTGAGATCTTCGGGATCTCCGGCACTGACCGAGTGGACAAAAAACTGGAAGTACCTCAGGCTCTGATGGCACTTTCGAAAGCCGTCTTTGAATCCGGCCCGACGGTCCCTTTGGAGTGGATTTCGCTGGTCGGGGAATCCAGGATTTCGGACCTGCTGAATACAGAGTCCAAAACCATTCTTCACGACGGGGGCACGCAACAAGTTCGATCTTTTCGTGTCAAAGGGCAGGGGACGGACCAGAATGCACCTGAAGAATGGCGCGTTCTGGCCGAGCTTTTTGAAAACACGGCTCGGCCCTCGGAGGCTCATTGGAAGCTCTGCGTGGACCAAATCAGCCCCGCATTGCAGGGCGCCAGATCAATCCAGAAAACACGACCCTCCTTTTTGCAACGGTCTCGCCGATTCATCGTCTGGGCTGGCGTCGTCATCGTTCTGTTAGTGTTATCTCTGTTGCCGGTGGATTTTGAAATCGATGCCAACGGTCGTTATCTCCCGGTCACTGAGCGCCGCATTTTTGCTCCGGGCAGCGGGATCATTCAGGAACTCGCGGTCCAGCATGAATCACTGGTTGAGCCGGGAATGCAGCTTCTTCGGATTCACAGCCCTGAACTGATCCTGAAGATTCAGGAAGTTCTTGGGCAACTGGAGACAGAACGAGTTCGTCTGTCATCACTCAGAACTACCAGGCTGACAGAAGAAGCGGGAGCACCTTCGAGGAACGGCGTCGAACAGGCGTTGGGAGGCGAACAGGCTGTCCGGCAAAGAATTGAAGACCTTGAATCACGGCTGCAGTTGTTAAAGTCTCAGGAATCCGGATTGATTATTCGTGCAGATGCTCGCGGAAAAGTTTTTCGCCGGCAACTGGAGCAGGATCTTAATTCACGCCCGGTCCAGCAGGGTGACTTTTTATTTGACCTGATCCCGGAAGAATCCACGTGGCACCTCGAGGTTGAGGTACCAGAAGAGCTATTCTGCTATCTTCCGGCGGTACCCTCCGGAGGCATACAGAGTGTACCGGCTCGCTTCCATTTTGCGTCGGAGCCAGACGAGCGTTTGCAGGCGGTTGTGTCGCGAGCGGAAGACAGTGTGTTGATTCAGGATGGACGATCTTATAGCGTCGTGTACGCCATGATTGATGACGCCAGCAAGGCACGAGCCGAAAAACACAAGCATCTGGGTGCCTCTGTGAGCGTCCGAATTCACTGCGGTCGGCGTGCAGTCGGTTTTGTACTCTTTCGAGAGTTCTCCGAATTTGTTCGCGAAAAGTGTTTTCAGTGGTTCTAAAGGTCTTTGAACGAAACAGAGCAGAGAGCATGGGTTCCACTGTGAGAAAAAACACCACTGTCATGATCCGATCCGTCATTGTCGCTGGCCTGATGACATGCCTCCTTGCGGGTCGTGGAGTCACCTGCTGTGCGAATGAGCCGGAGATTCGTGTTGCGCCAGTAACGATTCGCCTGATCCGTGAATGTGAAGTTCCCGCACATGATTCCGGAGTGCTGGACCAGATCAGCGTGCTGGAAGGGATGCCCGTCAAAGAGGGCGATCTCCTGGCAATGCTTGAATCACGCCAGCAGGAATTGACTGTTGAGCTCGCAAAACTGAATCTTGAGGCGTCTGAAGAAGAAGCATCCAATGATCTGGCGGTGCTCGCTGCTGAAGAAGGATTGCTCGAAGCGCAGAGCAAGCTGAAGACTCTGGAGTTGTCGCTGAGGGTGGCAAAGAATGTCTCCGAGAACACGTCGGCTGTGGAGATCGCGAAGACCGATCAGGCAACGTCTAAAACTCAACTGGATCGTGCAAAAACGGCAAGAAGCCAGTTCGACAAAAGTGTTTCTGAAGCAGAGATGATCCGACTGACAGCGGACTTCAGAAAGTCCGAACTGAGTGTCTCAGAAGCTGAGAGCAAACAGCTCACCTCTGAGCTTCAGGTTCATGTCCATACTGCTGAGCTTGAAGAGCAACAGGCGGCGATTTCGCGAAACCGACACCTCGTAGAGCAGGAGCGTCGGAAACTTAAGCAGGCCGCAAGGACCTCTGAAACGCGAAGAGTTGAACTGGACCTCGCGAAGGCCATGCTGGATCGTCGAAAAGTCCTGTCTCCTCTGGCAGGGATTGTCGTCCGCCACAGTCGCCAGCCGGGCGAGTTTGTCGAAGCGGGGACTCCGATCCTGCGAGTCATTCAACTGGATCGACTGCGGGCCGAGGGATTTGTCGAGGTGGCAATTGCTTCTCCGGCTTTAAAGAATCGTCCCGTCAGGATTGAAGTCACCGGAATCGGGGCCCAAAAAAAAACACTCTCCGGAGTGATTACTTTTGTTGGTCAGGAAGTAGACCCTCTGAATCAGCAGGTTCGCGTATGGGCCGAATTTGAAAGTCCGGAACTGGATGTGTATCCCGGTATGACAGCAGAGATGACCATTCTGTCAGGGGGAAGTCCGATCCCTGCGGCACAGCCTGTTACCGGGCTGCCGGAAGATACTGAACCGTCGGATGCCGGCGCCAAGCCTGTTGACCGGTCCGCTGCCGTGGACTCATCCGGGGAACGCTGATGTCTGTCAAGAGCGGAGAGCCGGATTTCGCGATGCATCTGCGGCTGCGGCCGGACGTGCGAGTGTATCCTTATGATGATCACGGCGCCGTGTTGAAGGACCCGTTGACAGGTAATTATCTGTTGCTGGTCGAGCATGAGTTCACCGCATTGCGGCTGATGGAAACATCGCTCAAACTATCAGAATGGCACGAGCGACTACTGCGCGCGTTTCCAGGCAGCGGTGTGACACGGTCTGATCTCAAGTCTTTTCTGCTGCGACTGTATCGTCATCAGGTTCTGCAGTCGGATGCAACGGGCATGACGTTGAACTCGGCTTCGCCCCGCAGCTATTCACTGCCATTAGTGCTGCAAAAAATCTTAGGCATCTGCTTTCGAATTCGGATACCTATTGCCAGACCAGCGCAATTGGCAGAGCCGTTGACTCGGGCGCTGCGTTTCGCATTTTCCCCGGCTGCTGTCGTCTGTTATTGCTTAATGCTGCTGCTGGCCGGAGCAGTCATCGCGGTTCGTTTCGATGATTTTCGTCGGGACATTCCGGGCTTGTCGATGATTTTCAGCCCGGCGAATCTGCCGTGGCTGCTGGCGATGTTTGTTCTGGTGAAGGTACTGCACGAAACCGGCCACATCGTCGCCTGCACGCACTTCGGTGCCAGAGTGCGGGATTGCGGTTTCCTGCTGCTTTTTTTTACGCCGGTCCTGTACACGAATGTCTCGGATTCGTGGATTCTTCCGCGTCGTCAGCGAATGATCATATCAGCGGCTGGCATCATCGTGGAGCTTGGTCTTGCGGCAGTGTTCTGTCTGTTGTGGTGGGTCTCAGCCAATGGATCTGTGCGCTATCTGCTGATGAACGGGATCCTGCTTTGTACGGTTTCCACCTTGTTATTCAACGGGAATCCACTTCTGAAATTCGATGGCTATTTTGTCCTCGCTGACCTGATGCGACGTCCCAATCTCTATCAACAGTCTCTGATCGAAACGCAGAATTTTTTTGCCACTGCATGGTCCGAATCAATTCGTAATGCGATCTCGGCTGTCACTGATCGTCGGTATTTGATTTTCGGAGTACTGGTCTGCATCTATCGCGTCCTGTTATGCATCGGCTTTTGCTCTGTTGCGGGCATGGCCGTGTCGGGGGCAGGACTCGGCCCGATGGACCTTCCAATCAGACTTCTGCTCCTGAGTGTTTTGGCGGTAATGCCATTGACTGGCTTTGCGCAACAAGCCATTCGACACAGCAAAGAATCAGGATTGCTGCCAAGGATGGTCTTCAGAACCGCCATTTTCGTCGGACTTGTTTGGCTGGTCCTCTCAATCCCTGTGCGTAACTCGGTCTGTGTTTCCTGTGTGCTGATCCCGGAAGGATCGCCGGTTTATGCAGACCTGACCGGTCGTTTGACGTCCTTCTTACCCTATGGAGAAACGGTCGAGGCGGGACGGGAAATAGCATTGCTGGTGAACGATGAGCTTCAGGATCAGCTTCTTGTTGCAGAAGCCGACGCACGCGAAAAACAACTGCGGGTTGAAAGTCTTCGCAAGCTGGGACTGGACCTCAGTGCTGAACTTCTGCCGACCTCGGTGGAAGCCAGCAGTGCCGCAGACCGGCAGTTGAAACTTCTTAATCAACAGGTGGCCCAATTGAAGATTACATCACCCGAATCCGGAACCCTGCTGCCACCCGAGGTGACCAAAGATGAACGCCACGATCGGAGAATGTCTCGCTGGCACGGGACGCCTCTTTCGACGAAGAACTCCGGCGCTACCATGGAGCGGGGTACGCTTCTCGGATTCGTCGGCCAACCCGGAGAATATCGTGTACTCGCAGTCCTGAGTGAAGAACAGGTGGAGCAAATCGCTGCGGGACAAAAAGCCGAAATGATGAGTCTGTCCGGAGACCGCAGCACCGTCACCACAACGATTGCGGAACTCAGCATGATGTCGACTGATGCCTTACCACAATGCCTGCTGGCTCAGGCCGAGAATCAATGGTTGCTGTCCAAACCAGGTTCAGTGACAAACAATGTTCCGGTCGTTTCCTGCCTTGTGACGGTAGATGGAGATTCATCGCAGCAGAGGCTCTACTCCGATGGGTTGTTGAAGGTTGAAGGCGTCAGCTTGTCTTTAGGTGCCCATCTTTCAAGATTTCTCCGGACAACCATTTTTCGCCGCTGGATGTAAATGGAAAAGGCCGCCAGGAATGCACCTGACGGCCTCGATTTATGGGCGGCTGAGTTTCTCGGATCAGCGCGTCAGCATGACGGCATCGTTGACACCAATTCGCTTGATGGACAGCGGAGCAATCGGACTTACGATTGCACACCCTTCTTCAGACTCCACGACTTCAACTTCGCCAAGATACTCGATGCGGCCAAGCTGTTGTCGGCGTTTGAGCTGCAGACGAGTTCCGACGGGAACAGTGACGGCCTGATTAAACTCAACCAGCACGCGGTTTTCACCAGCGGAGACTTCTGCAACGGATCCGCCGGTGACGACTTCACGCTGCGAATTCTCCGGCCGTGTGACAACCGTCTGTGCAGCGGCGGCCACCGAGACACCCTCCTCTGATGATGGCACAGCATATCCAGCAGGAGACAGTCCACTGTCCTCGGCCATTGAGAATGTCGGGATTTCAAGATCATTCTGAGCGGCTTCTTCGCGATCTTCATTTAAAGCAGGGCCGGATGTTTGTGGGTTGGGAACCGCTTCGGGTTCAGTCTCCATCGGTTCATCAGGACCTTCAAGGTTTTTCTTGTTTTGCGGCTCCGGAGGCGCGACTGGCTCAGGAGCTGGCTGAGCCTGCTGCGGATAGTAGTTCTGACACTGGGCCGGGCAACAGATCTGCAGTACAGCCTTGGCCGTTGTACGAACTCGCTCAGATGGTTCGACACGACAACCCTTATCATCAAGGTCATAGACCAGCGAGGAAAGTTTGTCGATCAGCTTCTGATTGCAGCAGCCTCCGCTACAGCGTGAACAGGGACCATTTTTCTTTTGGCTCTCTGCTCGGACCAGCAGGGCCTTGACTGTCGCGAACCGCACTTCTTCAGTGCAATCTTCGAGAGCTGCGACGAGGGCTTCCGTCACTTCACCCTCTTCATCATAGCAACCACAGCCTGCCGATTCGGCAAGGTAGCGTACAGCCTTAATCTTCTGTGCCTTGGCATCTTCTGCCTTCTTGATCTCCGCCGCCTTTTTGATAGCCGGAACTTCGGACTCAAGATTTGCAGGATCTGCGATTCGTTTGACTGGCGGCTTCAGTTCGCGTTCAGGACGACCGCCCCGGCGGTTAATCATGTGCCCGCCTGCCGCGTTCCATACCTGAGGAACGCCCAGTGTGGTCCACAATGAAGGGTGCTCAGAGGTCGGGATGACACAGCCACTCAGGCTGCTCGTCAGTGCCATTGCGGCAACCATGAATTGTTTTCTACTGACCCGCATTCTTCTACTCCAGTCTTTGTAGCGTTGAGCTGCTGTGAGCCCCCGGTGCAGCTGAGGCACTCCCATCAACATGGGTGCTGCTCCCCGTTAACCCGACGATTCGTCATTCCCGGATCTTTGGATCGTCCCGGAACGATCCCTATTCCCAAAAAAGCAGAGAGAGTCGTTAAACTTTGACAGACCCTATTCTCTTACCATGGGCAGGGCGAAACGTTGCATGCCACCCGGGTTTCTCCGATGATTGACGCATCCGTGACAAGCGATGCAACCGGAACCGACGAAAGTGACACCATGTCGAACTGGAATGACGAAGCCCCTTCTCCCTCTGGTAAGGGCAAGAAACCAGCAAAAGATGCTGCCAATGTCCCGGTCAGGCACACCTCACCGAAGAATGTCACAGAGTCGTTACCAGACTGGAACGACGGGGTCCGCTCCGCGACACCACACGCGGGCGGAGGGCTTTGGCAGACCATTCGTCACAATCGGGTCTCTCAGGGACTCCTGCTGTTTCTGCTGACACTGGCATTTCTGGGAGGCATCACTGCATTTGTTGTCTCACAGCTTGAGCAACACAAAATGGTCTCAATGCTGTCACTGGCGGTAAGCAGTTACGAAGACCAGGCCCCATGGATCCTGCCCAATGCCCTTTGTGAATCTGACGTCGAAAGGATCGCTGGAACCGGGGATGGTGCGACCCCTGGCGTCAACGCTGCTTACCTGCGACACTGGACTCCGGGACGCAATGTTATCATTCGTTCCTGGGAAGACTTGAAGCTGAAACTGGACGAGGGACTGAATTCCAGTCAACCTCAGGGTCCGAGCCGGGGAATACTCCGTGGTAACCACAGAAATCAGATTCTGTACCTCAGCCTTCATCTGGCCGTTCGGAAATCTGTCGAGGGACGGGACCAGGCCGTGATGCTCTTCCCCGACAGTAGTCTGACGGACAGCAGCTCATGGACACCACTTTCCGAAGCGTTGAAACTCGTTTCGCAATGGAGACAGACCCAGGATCAACCGAAGGATCCAGTCAATGTGCTGGTCCTGCTGGACTGTGGCAAACAACAAATCAACCCGTCTCTGGCGATTTCAACAGCCGGTCTGACATCCGCGATTCAGCAGACTGTCCAGGACCTTGGCGACAAAAACTTATTTGCTCTGGTCTCTCAATCAGACGGGCAAATGAACTGGGTTGCTCCCGAGTTAAACGGGAGTGTTTTCGGATACGCCGTTTCGCAGGCCCTGTTGGCAAGTCAACATGATCAGATCACGCTGAACCAGTTTCAGGCCTGCATGATTCACTCTGTGGCCGCATGGACCAAACAGCATCGCGGTGAAGCACAACGACCTGTCTTCCTGCAATCAGACTCAGCAACTCCCGACTTTCCATTTCTGGCGGGAGCGAAAGAGCCTGCGCCGAAGCCTAAACCGGTCGGGATCGATCAACAATCCGTCAGCGATATTTCGAGATCATGGCAGAAACACGCAGAGCTTCGACAAAATGGTCTTGGGAGTCATCGTCCCGCAGAATTCGGAAGCCAGACGCAGAATCTCATTTATGCTGAGAAATCTGTTCTGATGGGACTCCGCCCCGGAACTGTACCTGATTTGGCAGCACCCGATACAAAATCGTCTCGAGTCAATGTCTCGCTGGCAATGAAGTACGCCTTTGAAAAAGAGCCTTCGAAGCCGGAACTGCCCGCACTGATTGAGCTTGTCGAAAAAGCCTTCCTGAAATCAAGGACACCCGAACCTCCGGGGTCTGAGAAAACATCTGCTCCGGAACCAAAACTCCACTCGTGGGCCGTCAGAGAATGGCTGCTCACAAAATGCGTGCTGGATTCCACGGGACCTGAACTGGATCAGTTGCAGTTTGCCGATCAGTCGCTTACCGACAGCGCTCCGGGAGTACGACGAACTCCTGAAACCGTGGAAGCTCAGTTTCTGCGGATGCTGTCTGAGAACGCTCCCTGGGATTCCACCAAAGACCGAGCGCTGCTTCGAAAATCGATAGGAGCGGCGATCCTCTGCCGTTTTCGCGAAGAGGATCTGATTGCACAACTAACACCAGACGGCGAGACAATCGACTCCAGAGCCCATTACTGGATCAGGGATGAACTGCTGGAATTGGATGTCCGCCGCAGACTTGCAGAGGATCTGATATTTTCAGGCCGTGCGGAAGAACTCACACAGGCGACCACGGCTCTTCAGGAGATCTCCGCACATATCAACGAACTGGCCACCCGGCTGGCCAGCGTCTCAATGCAATTGCAGGTTCGCGACGAGCTTTTGGGTGGTCTTCCGGACTTGTTGCTGCTCTATGGAACTGTGGTTGGTTCTGTTCCCGAATCTCTCAGTCCGTTTCTGGCCCCTGACAGTCGTCTGCTGACTGACGACTGGGCAGAGTCAAAGACGACCTCACAGACAACGCTTTCGGAAGCGTTGGAATCGGCGACTCGGGATGCTGTCAGTGCCACTGTCTCTTCGGGTCAGCCGGATCTGGATGCCGCACGATTTCTGACGGCCTGGAAAGCACTGCAATCTTCAGCTCTTACAGGAGCACAGCGGGATCAGGTTCGCAGTTACGCAGTGAAATATCTGACCGTGCAATGTGAGAACCCGGAGTTCGAGTTGAAGTGGACCCCGGAAGAACTGTCTCAGGAACCGGCTGCTGACGGGAGTGATCTGGATCGTGATCCGGCGTCCTCCTGCTTCGCAAATCTCAGGGCCTATCTGCTTGCTCAGTTGCGAGTTCTAAGCCCCGAGGACGAGGTGTTCAAAGAGCTCGAGCAGCATTCCGGTGAGGATGCACAAGACCTTCGCATAATATTTCAACATGCGAGCCAACTGGCAAAAACACTGCGTTCAGGTTTGGAGAAGGAAACGGACATCTATCAGATCACCGGGAGTGCGAGCGATCCTGGGTACCGTAATCTCATGCGTACCGAACAATTGTTGCGGCTGATTGGACCCATCTCTCCTGACATTGGCAGGCCACCCCTTCGACGAACACAGGCTCCGCACGCTCCGGTGGTCGCACTAAGACAAGATCTCGATCGACGCAGCATGTTGCTCTGGCAGGCTCAACGGCTGCTGGATGATTTTTGGGGAACGGAATCTGTGAGTGACTCAAACCATTCCAGCGGCAATGATCCATGGTTCGATCGTCGAGTGACAGCGATCCTGGACGAAGCGACCGTTCTCATGACTTCACACCCTGCGGTTGAAAAAGGTCGACCTGTCGTGGCCGATTTTTTGGGGAAGAATCTCTCGGAACTTCTTGTGCGGCGGTCTGCGGCCGCCAAAGAAGGTGTAATCAACATTCAGGCGGACAAAACGGTCCTGTCACTTCCCTCACCGTCACCGCTGCTGACACCTCCTGCCCCCGAGGTAACACTTCAGGTTTCTCTGGCCGCTGGTTCTGCATCAACTGGTATCTCAGAGATTGGCGGTCGGTGTATTGTCTTCGAAGCCAGCGGAGATCTCAATAGACTGCTTCCGGATGCGGCAGGCGGTGCAAATCCGGAGGGGCATCGAGCCATGCTGGATCTTGCGTCCCTGGAGAAAGAGGCGGCTGACTTTAAGGTGCGAGTTCCTGCGGAGACGAAGCTTCGTCGTCTGCAGTTCCAGACCTGGTTTCGGGGACATGTTTCGGAGTCACAACTTCGGCTCGCTGATGTGGACGAAGAGTTCGCGACATTGTTGTCATCGAAACCAGTTTATGGAGTCCCTCAGGTCACGGTGAATGGTGATCCACCAAACCTGCGACCCAAAGTCATGTTTGTATTGGACTGTTCCGCCTCCATGGCCAACGTCGACATCATCAGCGCGGAAACGAACAGAAAACAGCAACGGGGAGAGGTTTGTCGAACAGCCCTGAAGAAGACATTGGAAAGCCTTGTCGATCACAACTTTGATGTGGGCCTCACTTTGCTGGGGCATCGTGCATTCTGGGTTGAGCAGCCGCCGGGTTCCGGAAAGTATGAAATCCAGTTGACGAAACAGGCCGACCTGACAAGCACAGCAGAGAACTCCATCAATCCTGACACCGATGTTGAGGTCCGATTTCCGATTCAAAAGCTGGATGTCGAATTGCTATCCTCGATTGAAGCGGTCCTGGACCAGATTCGTGAGTCCGGACATCCGAGAGGAAGCACAACTCCGTTGTATCTCGCAATGAAGACTGCACTGGAAGACATGCAGCGGTCAGAAGACGATCTGGCACCGCGATTTCTGGTAGTCATTACCGACGGCCTGAATGAAGTTTCGGATGAACAGGCCGAAGCTGTCGACACGAAGTTTGCAGAGGTCAGCAGTATGCTCAGCGAGCTTTGGAACTCGCATCGGGGCAGTGACTTCAGCCAGCTTCGATGCCACCTTGTTTACCTGAAACCAAGTCAATTCAAGGAGCAGGCCGATGAAGACCAGTTTCAGGCGCTTCGAAAGGAGTTTGAAAAGTTCCAGCAGGATCAACGTGGAGGCTTGTTTACGGCGGCCGACTCCTTCGGGATCACGAAAGAGCTTCGTGACTCGCTGGATTGGATTGAGTTTGAAATTCCTCAGTCTGCAGCCGGGCGAAAAAGTTTGTCGTCAACGATTGAGTTTCCGCAGGGGTCTATGAACCTTGCAGATATGCTGGATATAAAAGTAGTTAGTCGCCGCAATACGTTGCAACAGGAACAATTCCTGCTGGAGGGCGGGGAACATCTGGCGTACACCTTCCGGCATCGCGATGGCAGCCTGGTCATCCCGGAGTACCCGGAAGCCAATGGGATCAAGCCACGGGATCTCAGAATCCTCCCCGGGTTTAGAGTGAAGTCATTGCTGCCACGGGTTGACCCGGACGGCAATGTCACAGTGCCGATCTCTCTTCAGGCTATCGCCGATAAGGAGGGCCGCCCCATGATGTTCACGCGGAGACCGGCAGCTTTTCACGCTGAGATTCAAGGACTGAGTGGCGACATGGAACTCCCGCCCATTGAAAAACTTAATGACAACTCTTTCCGCCTGACGTCACTGGCTCTTTATGATCGAGTCTTCGAGAGCAGCACTCCGGTCCCCGTTGTTCCGTTGCAATTTCCGAAGTGGACGAGGGACCCGATCAGGGCCAGCATTGATTTGTGGTTTCGC
This sequence comes from Planctomycetaceae bacterium, assembly GCA_044235005.1. Taxonomy (GTDB): domain Bacteria; phylum Planctomycetota; class Planctomycetia; order Planctomycetales; family Planctomycetaceae; genus SXXK01. Next base: position 26,420 of record JBIIIF010000043.1, read on the forward strand.
ATGAGTCCGGTTCCGGAAAGCGAATTCACGATCAACATTCCGCTGACAAAGGCGCTCGACAGCGAATATGCGGCCCCCACAACCTGGCAGGAGGGTGCGGGGAAATTGTCCGTGAAGGAACTCTATTCAGAGGCAGGGACCGAGATCCTCGTACGACTGGAGCAAATCGAGCAGTCTCAGTACTTTGAAACGCGGGTCGAGCTATCAAAGGCCGCTGATCGTGTTGAACGTAACTTTTTTATGAAGCCCGTCTATGCCGTCGTACACAGGTTCTATTTCGCAAAAGATAACCCACCAGATAAGACCGCTGTTCATCTGAGAATCATGACCGCAGAGAAATTCAAGAAGCTGGAAGGAACAATTCATGGCACCGATCCGGCATCTGGAGGGCCCTTTGTCGTTGATACTCTGAACGTGGAGTAGACAGTGGTGGCAGAATTTTCGAATGGAAAACGGCTGGCAAAGTCTGTGTTTTCTGAGGGAAAACCGCTGTTCTGAATGATTCCGCGAATTGTTTAAGAAATCACGCAACAGTTCTTCGTTGGCAGCAACAACTGTATTCGTCAGCGGATGATTGAAAGTCAGCGAAGCTTGACAGAAGATGTATCTGGTCGTTGTGGACAGGTGTCTGCAGGACTGGCTGGCGGCCCCATGCGGGGTCTGATGTTGTACCCCCTTTTCGGTTGGAGGAATCTTGCGATGGCCGGTTACATTAAATTCGACGGCGTTGATGGCGAATTTCAGGACAAGGATCACAAGAACTGGTCCGTGATTGAGGCTTTCAGCCAGGCGATTTCCAAGCCCGGAAACGGAACCGGTGTGACGCGTCGCCGAGGTGATGTCGTTCTCGCTGACATCGCTGTGACCAAGCAATTGGATAAGTCCAGCCCCAAACTGGCAGAGTCCGTCTGTAAGGGCAAAGTGTTCCCGAAGGTCGAGATCGATGTGACGGCATCTTACACAGATGCTGGCCGAGTCACATTTTATCGCTACGAGCTGAAGAATGTGCAGATCACCAGTTACTCGATCTCAGGAGCCACATCGTCAGGACAGGATCACTCTGTGATGGAGCAGTTGATGCTGAACTTTGAAGAAATCAAGGTGACCTACACCGAGTGTGACAATGCCGGCAAGAAGAAGGGCAATGCTGAGTACACATGGAAGGTGGAAGCAGGGGAGAGTTAGTCCTCTTCAGCAATGCGGACACCAACACGCGGGACGGAGGAAACTCCGATCCCGCTTTTTTGGGTTGAATGGCCGACAATCAACGGTAACAAACGGGGTTGCGGGAGAAGCCGATGGCTGTGTCGCAGACAAATCGCCTGCTTAATCTGATCTCACCGCTGGGTGAAAATCAGTTGTTGTTAACATCCTTGCGAGGCACCGAACAGTTATCTCGACTGTTCAGTTTCCAGCTTGAAATGTTTGGCGACAACATCAAGGTCGGACCGGCCGATATCATCGGTAAGCCTGTCAGCTTTTCCGTGCAGCTCAAGGACCTGTCGCGTCGATGGTTTCATGGCATCGTCCGCGAGATTGTTCAGGGCGAAACAGATGGAGAACGGCAGCACTTCCATGCGGAGATTGTGCCGTGGCTCTGGTTCCTGACTCAGACTGCTGACTGCAGAATCTTTCAGGAGAAGAAGACTCCTGAGATTATCGAGTCCATCTTTAAGGACCTTGGATATCTCAAGGACACACATTATAAGGTGCGTCTGAAGGGCAGTTATAAGAAGTGGGACTACTGCGTCCAGTATCGCGAGACGGATTTCAATTTTGTCTCTCGTCTGATGGAGCAGGAAGGGATCTTCTATTATTTCGAACATTCCAAAGACCGCCACGTCCTTGTTCTCGCTGACGACGTTTCAGCTTATGGAGACTGTCCGGAATCTTCCGTCGACTATCCCAAAAGTCTTGGGGCCGCTTCGATCGATGACCATCTCACCAGTTGGCAACATCGATTTGAGTTCCATAGCGGCGGCTGGGCTCATACCGACTACAACTTTGAAACGCCGACGACATCCCTGATGGCAGTCACAGGAAGTGCCCACACTGCCAAGCTTCCGGACAGCAGCAAGTTCGAAATCTACGATTATCCCGGTGAGTACACCCTGAAATCGGAAGGGAGTGCCGAGGCAAAAATTCGTATTCAGGAGACGGAAGCAGGCTTCGAAGTCGCACACGCTTCCAGCCGCTGCAAAACATTTTTCCCCGGTGGTGTGTTTAAGGTCGCGGAACATCATTCTTCGTCGATCAAGGGGAAGTCCTTCCTCATCACAACGATCACTCATACCGCGCACGAACCGCTGGCCTATGAGACCGGTTCGGGAAGTTCCGGGCAGGACTATTCAAACTCATTCACCTGCATCCCGGAGAATGTTCTGTTTCGGCCAGCCCGAAAAACTCCCAAGCCGATCGTCTCCGGAATTCAGACGGCGATCGTCGTCGGTCCGAAGGGAGAAGAGATCTACACGGACAAGTATGGCCGTGTCAAAGTCCAGTTCCACTGGGACCGCGAAGGCAAGAAGGACGACAAGAGTTCCTGCTGGATTCGAACTTCTCAAAGTATCGCCGGCCGACAATGGGGCTTCATGGCAATCCCTCGAATCGGACAGGAAGTGGTGATCGATTTTCTGGAAGGTGATCCGGATCGTCCACTCATCGTCGGTAGTGTTTATAACGCAAACCAGATGCCGCACTATAAACTGCCGGATGAAAAAACTCGTACTTACATCAAGACGAACAGTACCAAGGGAGGTACCGGCTACAACGAATTGATGTTTGAAGACAAAAAGGATGATGAGCGAGTCTACATCCATTCACAAAAAAATATGGATGTCCGTGTTCGCAATGATTCCAAGGCGCGAATTTACGGAAACCGTCATCAAATTATCGGCTGGGAAAAAGACGGCAAAAAAGGCGGTGATCAGCGAGAGATGATTTATGAGGATCAACATCTGAACGTCAAGCGTCACAGTGTTGAGCATATCGAAGGCAATCTGCAGTTGATGGTGGGTAATGGTGAAGCCAAAGAGGGCGGTCAGGTCGATCTCGTTGTTGAAAAGAACTGGAACGAACAGATCGACGGAGATGTCAGTTCTGACATCAAGGGTGCCAACAAGGTCAACATTGGTGGTGGGCTGAGTCAAAAGATCGGCGGCGACCTGCAAACCAAAGTGGCCGGGCATGTGGCGACCGAAGCCGGAGCGATGAGCGACATTCATCTGAAGGCCGGAATGAATGTCACTGTGGAATGTGGTCCGATGGGCAAGCTGACTCTCAAAGGCATGGGGGGCTTCATTACGATCGGACCCGATGGTGTGACAATTCAGGGGCTCATGGTCAAAATCAACAGTGGCGGAGCAGCGGGCAGCGGCAAAGGCTGCAAGCCCGAAAAGCCAGAGAAAGCTCAGAGGGCGAAGCCCGCAAAGCCAGAAATGGCCTGGGATTCCAAAACCGGTATGAAGTCATCAGACTGAATTCGCTTTTACTCATTTCTTTCTTTACCCGGTGTTTCAGCAATGCGGGTCGTCATTGAAATTGCCAGAGGACCACAGGCGGGGCAGCGAAAACTGCTCACGCCCGGCAACCAGATCATTGTCGGCCGCTCGGAATTCGCCGACATGTCCTGCTCTTCCGATTCGCAGATGTCGCGGGAGCACTTTCGATTGTCCGCGGACGATGATGATTGCATTTTGGAAGACCTGAAAAGTCGAAACGGAACGCTGGTCAACGAGGTACCCGTCGATCGGCCAGTCAGGCTTGAGGATGGTGATAAGATCACAACCGGCAGCACAGTGTTTTTGGTTCTGCTTCAGGGCGGTCGCTCAGCAGACTTCGCGGCGACTCAGTCGGGTGTTCGACGAGAAGGCTTTGATCCAAAGAAATCCAGTGTGGTCGTTGACGCTTTGAAGGGACGATTGTCTGGTACGTATGCAACTCAGAAGTGTCACAGTGGTCTGTTTCAATATGTGGGCGATTGTGAAAAACTGCCGGCCACAGACATTGCTGAACTGCTGTCACGCCGCCATGAAGCCTATCTGATACTCGATAAGAATCGGTCCGGGATCGAGCTGCCTCCAATGGCAACAGAGCCTGCCGTGCTGTTCGACTTCCTGCCGCCCGAAGCGGCCGCAGCGATGTCGCCGGTATTGATTGCAGGAGCGGACTGTAGGGAATGGACCAATTTGATTACCGAAGCCTGGGGCTCTGACTCCCTCGTCATCTTCTACTCAGATGCAGAAAAAGCCGAAGTGTTGAACGCGGTTCGCACGGCCGTCAAAGCGGATAAGAACGGCGGCATTGTAGGCATCTGCTGGCCAGGAGTACTGGATTCCCTGCTGACTTTTGACAAGTCGGGAACGGCTTCTCGTCTGGTCAATCTTGCCGAGACGATCATGATCGAAGCGGCCGATCTGCCGGAGCAATGGCATGTGTACAGCAAGGATGATTTGCGATCGACGCTCAATCGATTTGGATTGAAAGAAGCTGCGGCACCAGCCACTGTCGAAGGCTCCTCCGTTCCTGCCACACCAAAGGAGAAATGAAACGATGCCTCCTGCTGCTCGAATTGGCGACATGCACATTTGCCCGATGGTTACGGGGGTCGTACCACACGTCGGTGGTCCGATCGCTGCGGGGGCACCGACCGTTCTGATCGGCATGATGCCAGCGGCCCGCCAGATGGACATGTGCGTCTGTGTCGGACCTCCCGACATGATTGCGAAGGGATCACTTACCGTCCAGATCTGCGGCATGCCGGCCGCTCGCATGGGCGATCTGACAATGCATGGAGGCTCGATCGCTATCGGCTTTCCCACGGTATTGATTGGGGATGTGGGAATGGGCGGGGCTGGTTCGACACAGGGCATGGCGATGAAGGCAGCGAAGAAGGCGGCGGTTCCGTTCTGTGAAGTTTGCGCGAAGCTGGCTGCGGGCGGTTAACTGAAGCAGCATTTCGAAGGAGTTTTCGGTGAAATCGAAAGTCGTTACGATTTCGGAATCAACCATCGCAATTGTTGAATCACATCTTCAGGCATCTGATGGAACGCTTTACGCGATACTGGACTCAGTAGACGAACCAGAGGTACCTGCGCGGGCGAGCCTGTTTGAGTCACGTTACACGAGTTTGTATTCGGGAACGGCTAGTCGTGAATACTGGGCGATTGCGCCCTATTTGCTGCAGGTGCAGCAAGACGACTTTGACTGGATTCGCACTACTTTGATTACCAGCCCTTGGGGAATACTTGCAACTTCGAAGTCCGACTTGACTACGGTTCGTCATCACTTTCGTAAATTTCTTACGGTCAAAGACGCCGCGTTGGGAAGATCACTTCTGTTTCGCTTCTATGATCCAAGGGTGCTGCCGGTCTTTCTGGAATCATGCTCCGCAGATCAGGCACGTGCATTTTATGGCCCGATCGATTCGTTCTATTGTTTTTCAGATCCCGATACGTGTTGGCGGCTCAACCTGACCAAAGCAAGCTGACTTTGGCTTCTGCCCGGAATGAGGTTTGACGTTATGCTTGAGATTCAACCTGATCAGATGAAGTCGCTGCAGCAGGCGACGAAACAACGCTTCCATCAGCAACTGAAGGAGTTTCTGCGAGAAGAACTCCCTGAAGAAACGGCTGCGATGTCAGATCAATCGCTTTTGGATCGAATAATGGACAGTGATCGTCGAGCTGCAAAGTACCAGATTGAATCTCAGTCTGGTATCGCTCAGTTTGTATGCCTCACTTTCGCTGCAGGCCCCGGCTTCGATGAAATTCCGGAGGTTCGCGAGTTATTGACCGATCCGACATCAGAGCTTGATCCTGAGGAGCGTCTGGAGCTTCTTGTGGAAGAGTTGGCGGACGACGAGTGATAAGCGCCTGTTCGCACGTACCGAAAATATTGCTGCCCACTCGAACAAAAAAGGTGCTTGATGGCCGTATTCCGAACGCCCGCTTTTGAAATGTCTTTCCCGTCCGCCTGGACCGACCTGACTACCTACATTGTCGCCGGACCCGAAGATGAGGAGACGGGCTTTCGTGCGAACGTTGTTGTACAGCATCGCGAGAGTGAAAAGTCGGCTATTCTGGAGACTGTGGCCCGTGCCGAAATCGCGGCGGTAGGTGAAGCACTGGATGATCCGGAACTACTCGACGAGGGATCGCTTCCTGGATGCGCAGTAGAGGCATACGGTGCGACCTGGACATGGACCACCGAGGAAGGCCTTGGCCTTTTCCAGCGGCAGGTTTATATGCAGACCTCGTCAAGGTTGTACATTCTGACCTGCACCTGCCTGAAGAGGGACAGAAACATCCTTGATGAAGCTTTTCTTCGTATGCTCGCAACTTTTCAACCGTCAACCTAACCAAAACCCGCTTTAGAAGGCCAGGCCTCGTGCAGTAATCGGCGAATCGATTTTACTGCAGTTGGGCGGGCAGCAGTTTATCCAGGCAGCGATCCAATGGGATTCAAGGTAAAGAAGCCAAAGCCACCGAGCGTTAAGAAAGCGGTACAGGCCGTCAAGAAGGCCGTCCCGCGCCCGGCCGCAAAAGCTGCAACAGCTGTCCGCAAGGTGGCAGCCACGGCGAAGAAGGCAGCGCCAAAAGTGGCACGCGCCGCTCAGCGGGTCGCGAAGTCTGTGAAGCCGTCGGTTAAGAAGGCAACAAAGGCGATAAAAACTCAGGCTAAGAAGGGCCAAAGTGTAGTAAAGAAGATTTCGAACGCCGCAAAGAAAGCGGGGCGAGGTGTCTCAAAGTCGATCAGCAAGACATCACAGAAAACGAAGACAGCAGCGAAGGCGATCAAGACAAAGGGTAAGCAGCTTAAAAGCACTGTGAAGAAGGCGGCCGGAAAAGCAAAGAAGGCGTTTGCCAAGTCCGGAAAGAAAGCCAGCAAGGCAGCAAAGTCTGCGAAGAAGAAGCTGGGCAAAACTCTTCAGAAGGCCAAAAAAGCCAAGGTGATATTCCCGAAGAATGTGAAAGGACCAAAAGCAACCTGCCCACTTCTGACTGGGAAAGGAGCAAAGCTGGCTTCCGTGAAACTGAAAGCTCCTAAGTTGAAAATTCCCAAGCCCAATGCGAACGTGGTTGGCGGAATCATCGGGGGAGTGGCCGGTGGTACGATTGGACTGATCGTGGGGGGGATCGTGGCGGGGCCTGTAGGAGCTGTGGGAGCTGTGGTCGGCGCCCGCGTCGGCGCTAGAATTGGTCGACAGGAATTCAACAAACCCAAGGTCGTCAATAAAAGAACGCCGGACTACTCTTCAACGCTACGGGCAGGTAAGCCTCAGCCGGGAAATAAGGCCCAACGTCATACTGCTTCGACATCTGCTGGTGTTTATCCTATCTCCGACACCCAAAAGAATCAGCTGTACAATAACTGCGGGGTTCAGTCTTGTGCGCAAATCATCGCGCAGGCCACCGGTACATTGCACGACGAAAACGTTCTCCTGAAGTTTGCGATTGAGAACGGATGGGCGGAAAAGAATGGATCGATGCGTAGTGGCCGTTCGATACGGACGGCCAGTCTCGCCCGGGAAGACGGAGGCACATCCGCTTGGACGCAGAAGGAGATTCTTGCAGCCTACGGGGTTTCAAGCAAAACGTATCTGTTCGAATACGATAACCGCACCACCTTGGAAAAGGGATGGGACGACGCGATCGCAAAACCATTCAGTGATGCTTATATCAAGTCCACAGGTGAGCAAGTCCCTCGTGGCTTTGATGTTAAGCGTGGTCCTCATACTTACGTCGATACACTTGGACAGGCAATCTGGGAAGGAAAGGGAGTAATAGCCGGAATCCACACAGACGGTGCGTCGTGGTGGAAAAACCCGAACGGCACATCCAGCGGCAGCGGATTCCATGCATTCTGCGTCGTTGATGGAGACTTTGATGCTAATGGAAACCTAACCCATGTTTATTTGACCGACACAGGAGTTGGTGTCCCAGCAATCCCGCAGCCCCCCGCAACACGCCCCGGACCGCTCCAGGTTCCCATCGCGGACTACATGAAGGCTGTCCAGTCCGGTGTGGATAAGGGGGGACTAATGGACCTCGTTATCACTGACAACAAGATCTGGCCGTAACCAATCCATGACTTTCTCAAGAACAACTTTTTTGAGCTATTGAATTGCAATGAATAAACCCCTTTGGACCGTATGGGCTATGTCAAGGATCTTTGCCGCAGGTGTCGCTACTCCTGCGAACTGGTTTTCGCCAGTATTTCCGTGCCTGCGAAACAACAGAATTGCTGCCACCATGATTCCTTTCCCACGCACGGGTCCGCAGGTCGTTCCGGGACATGTTCTCGCTCCGCAAGTCGTCATTT